>CAZDJG010000082.1:0-8772 GCA_964505695.1 uncultured Ruminococcus sp. | reverse complement strand
GGTAATGGCAAATGTTACCGCAAGCGTTAAGCCAAGAGAGGGCGTTGACTTTTTCCCTCTTTCCGTTGATTATGAGGAAAGGCTTTATTCGGTCGGCAGGATCCCCGGCTCATTTATGAAGAGAGAGGGCAAGCCTTCCGAAAAGGCGATCCTTACCTCCCGTGTTGTTGACCGCCCTATTCGTCCTTTGTTTCCCAAGGACATGAGAAACGATGTATCGGTCGTAATGACGGTGCTTGCTGTGGATCCCGACAATTCTCCGGAGATAGTGGGAATGATAGCAACCTCCATAGCAATTTCAATTTCCGACATTCCGTGGAACGGTCCTATCGGCGGTATCAGCGTCGGTCTGGTTGACGGCGAGATCGTGCTTAATCCCACTCTTGATCAGAGAGCGAGAAACGACCTCAACCTAACTGTTGCAGGTACTATGGAAAAGGTCGTTATGATAGAAGCAGGTGCAAATGAGGTTGATGACGACACCATGCTCAATGCCATTATCAAGGGACATGAGGAGATCAAAAAGATCGTTGCGTTTATCAGCGATATCCAGTCTCAGATAGGCAAGAAGAAGTTTGAATTTGAATCCATGGAAGTGGATCATGATATGTTCGATGCTGTGGAGTCATTTGCAGCCGACAGAGTAAAGGTCGCTCTCGATACCGACGACAAGAACAAGCGCGAAGAAATGCTCAATCCTATCAAGGACGATATTCACGCTAAGTTTGACGAGGAATATCCCGAAAAGATCGCTATGATAGACGAATGTATCTACAAGCTGCAGAAGAAGATCGTAAGGAACTGGCTCTACGAGGGCAAGCGCGTTGACGGCAGAGGTCTTGACGATATCCGTCCGCTTGCTGCCGAGGTAGGGGTTCTTCCCAGAGTTCACGGATCGGGTCTGTTTACAAGAGGTCAGACTCAGGTTCTTACCGTTGCTACTCTCGGTCCCGTAAGCGACGCCCAGAGGATAGACGGTCTTGATGAAGAAGACTCCAAGAGATATATGCACCATTACAATTTCCCGTCTTATTCTGTCGGTGAGACAAAGCCCTCAAGAGGTCCCGGCAGACGTGAGATAGGTCACGGCGCTCTTGCAGAGAGAGCTCTTGAGCCTGTTATCCCTTCTGTTGAGGAATTTCCTTATGCACTGAGGCTTGTTTCGGAGGTTCTTTCCTCCAACGGTTCGACTTCTCAGGGTTCTATCTGCGGTTCTACTCTTGCGCTTATGGACGCAGGCGTACCCATCAAGGCGCCTGTTGCGGGAATTTCCTGCGGACTTATTACCCGTGATGACGGCAGCTTCCAGACAATGGTCGATATTCAGGGACTTGAGGATTTCTTCGGCGATATGGACTTCAAGGTAGGCGGTACAAAGAAAGGTATTACCGCAATTCAAGTGGATATAAAGGTTGACGGACTTACCTATGATATCATCAGGGAGGCATTTGCCAAGACTCACAAGGCAAGAGACTATATTCTTGATGAGGTCATGCTCAAGGCAATTCCCGAACCCCGTCCCGAGGTAGGCAAGTATGCTCCCAAAATGCTTCAGACAAAGGTTCCCGTTGATAAGATCAGAGAGGTCATCGGTCAGGGCGGAAAGGTTATTCAGAAGATCTCCGCAGATTGTCAGGTAAAGATCGACATCAATGACGATGGAAATGTATTTATCAGCGGCGTAGATATCAACAATGCCCGCAAGGCTCTCCAGATAGTAAACACCATTGCCAACGATCCCGAGGTCGGCGCAATTTACAGAGGCAAGGTCGTTAAGCTGATGAATTTCGGCGCATTTGTAGAGATTGCTCCCGGTAAGGACGGACTTGTTCATATATCCAAGCTTGACAAGCAGAGAGTTGAAAAGGTCGAGGATATCGTTTCCGTAGGCGACGAGATTGTTGTTAAGGTAATGGAGATAGACAATCAGGGCAGGATAAATCTTTCCCGCAAGGACGCTCTTGCCGATCTTGAGGCTAAGAAGAACAACCGGTAAAAAATACTAAGCCGCAGTACTTATGTTTTTCTATAAGTACTGCGGCTTTTTATTACATATAAAATCTTAGCGCATACAAAACGGCAAGAATAGAAACCCCGTCCTTTGTTCCGTTTGTTTGCAGTAATTCAAGGTATTCTTTCTCCGGAAACCATTTTTTGCTGCTTACTTCATCTGTGTCCCGGATCTCCGATTCCGCCGAAACTCTTGCCGCAAACACGTGAACAACAGCATCTGACATACCGTTACACGGATTCTGACTGCACAGATATTTTAACTCCCGTAGCTCACAGCCTGTTTCTTCCTTTGCTTCTCTTTTTGCGGCAGCTTCCGGTATTTCACCGTTTTCAATCTTCCCCGCAGGAATTTCCCATTCCAAATGTCCGACGGTATATCTCCGGTTGCGGATAAATAAGATATCGTTTTTCTCATTGAAAATAACAACAGCGACTGCTTCCTTAGGATAGTGTATCTGATGATATTTTTCGATTATATATCCGCTTGGGAAACGAACCTTGTCGGAATATAAACAAATATATTCGCTTTCGTAAATTGTTGTGCGGTTAAGACGCTTTGGCATTTGATCCACAGCTATTTTCCTTTCTGCCTGAAACTGCTCCTATAATAATATTCACAATTATCATAAAGCAAACAAGACTGACGGTTACAAGCCACTGAAGTGAATTTATTGCCTGTTTCGGGTATATCAATCCGTTTATAACAGATATAATTACTGCGGCGGCAGCGGTGATAAAAATCGCTTTATATTTTCTGAAGGGTATCGATCCGCCTGAAAGGTCGGATTTTTCGGTGATCGCACAGCCTGATGTCAATGCAGTCATAAATACTGCAAGCAGGAATAATCCTGTGACCATTGACGCCGCCTCGTCTGACAGGTCGGGAACGGAAAAGGGGTGGATAGAATTATCAACTTCCTCGTAATAATCATATTGGGTGCTATAAGTAAAATCGCAGTAAACGCTTTGTGACGGAAAGCTGAACAGCATAAAAAAGCTTATGATTATAAACATTAAAATATTTGCAATGCATATGCCTTGATGCTTTTTTGTCCACAGGGTAAACTTTTCCTCACAAAATCCCTTATGAGACGGAATTGCCGCAAGGTCGGACAGCAGCGATACGAAAAGACATATGAGAGCGCAGTGAACTCCTCCGAAAACAGTTCCCGCTTTGCTTGCTATGCTCATTATTGAAACAGTACAAACCGAAACAGAGGCTGTCAGGCGGATTACAGCCATATTTCTGAGATAATTCATTGCATCGGGATTGTGAGCTGCTCTTGAGGATTTCCTTAAAAGTTCCTTGCCGTCTGCGTTGAAGACCTTTGACAGTATTATGTACAGCGAGCAATGCATACTTTTTTTCGATGTTATGGAAGCGAGCATGACCCCGATGCAGACCGCACGTGCAGAATGCATCAGGAGATAGAGATGAAAATCCTCCGATTCAAAAATGCCTCCGTCTTTAACATAGATATACATAAACGCATAGATTATTGCCGTGATTGCGCCAAGAGTGCTTCCTATTCCGCCTATATCTCCGAAAGAGCCTGTAAGACGGGAGTCAAGTGATTTTTCATTTTTGTGTATATCTGAATATGTTATTCCTTTTTTTTTCAGGATCGCATATTTTGCGGCTGCGAGCAAAATGATTATCAGTGCTGCGGCAGATGTTTCGATAATGCAGCCGTAATCCTCCAAACCCATAAAAAACGCGGCGGCGGCGGGAATTATGGCTGCTGCTGCCAGCCAGGAATATCTGCTGCACATTGCGCTTATTATCGGTGAGAAAGCTTTTTTTTCCGTCATTTCTTCCGTGGGTTTAACTTCCGGCATTTTTTCTGACAACCTTTCTGATATTTTATGTATCAATTTCAATTATAAAGCATTTTTTACAAAAAGTCAATGGATATATTAAAATTTTATTTTTGCATAGTGAAAATCTAAAATATCTCTTGCATTTTGCAAAAAAAAATATTATAATTGTTATAATAAATTTCAAAGAAATCCTTTATCACGGGCTTTCTCGGCAATAAATGAAACGGAGGCTTTTATGGAAAATATCAACAGGGTTATTGCGGGCAGCAGAATAAAAAGCAAACGGCTTGAAAAGGGACTTACGCTTTCGGAGATCGGAAACATTATCGGTGTTGCGCCTTCAACGGTGCAGAGGTATGAATCGGGAGCTATATCCCGCCCGAAGATTCCCGTGCTCAAGGCTATTGCCGCTGTGCTTGATGTGAGCTTTTCATGGCTTGTCGGTGGCATCGGAGAGGAGTGCCTGCCTTCAAATGCTTTTGAGGCAAATTTGCAGAATAATGTTAGGATACCCGTTATCGGCAGGGTTGCCGCAGGTCTTGCCTGCTATGCCGATCAGTATATCGAGGACTATGAATATGCCTCGGCGGACGATATCAATCCTAACTGTGAATACGTGTATCTAAGGGTCAAGGGAGATTCCATGTCACCGCTTATTATGGAGGACGATCTGGTACTTGTAAGGTGTCAGGATATCGTTGACAGCGGCACCTACGCTGTGGTTATTATAGATAACGAGGACGGCGTGGTCAAGCGTGTGTATATGTCAAAGGACACGATCGAGCTGAGGAGCGTGAACCCTTATTATCCTCCGAGGATATTTGAAGGTGAAGAACGCTCAAGAGTGCGAATTTTCGGTAAGGTCGTAGAGTGTAAAAGGAAATTCTGAAACGCCGTTGACATATATCGCCATATATGCTAAAATAATTTTTAAAAGAGGTGAAAGCAGTGGACTATAAGGATTCTCCTCCTTATTTAAAGGAGTATATTTTCTACCTCAGAGTGATAAAAAACCGTTCGGAAAAAACCATAGAATCATATTATATCGATCTCAGGCTGTTTCTGAGATATATCAAGGAAAACATTATATTTGCGCAAAATTGCGATATAATAGCAGATGTACCCTTTTCCGCTGTTGCGGGCATAACCCTCGCAGACGTTTACGAGTATCTTAACTATTCTGCTGAGGAAAAGGGCAACGGCGATAAGACAAGAGCCAGAAAAATTTCCGCAATAAAGGGCTTTTACAAGGCTTTGTGCGCCAATAAGCTTACAAGCTTTCACCTTGAAAAAAATCCTGTTGAAAATCTTGACGTTCCCTCTCCGAAAAAGTCCCAGCCTAAGTATCTGGGACTTGACGAAAGCAGACGGCTGCTGAATAATGTAAGTCCCGCATCGGATTTTTATGAGCGAGATTTCTGTATGCTTATGCTGTTTCTCAACTGCGGAATGAGGCTTTCCGAGCTTGTGGGTCTGAATATCACCGATATCGACCTTGACGACAGAACCATGAGACTGCTCGGAAAGGGCAACAAGGAAAGAATAATCCACATCAATAACGGCTGTGCGGAGGCTATTGTACAGTATCTTGCCGCACGTCCCGAAGCGCCGACCGAAGCGCTTTTCCTGTCAAAACGAAAGACAAGGATAAGCAACAGGCGTGTGGAGCAGATCGTTACTGCCGCCATAGAGAGCATAGGTATGGGCAACAGGGGACTTTCCACTCACAAGCTCAGGCATACTGCGGCAACCCTCATGTATCAGTACGGAAACGTCGATCCTATGGTCTTAAAGGAAATACTGGGACACGCAAGCGTTTCCACTACTGAGATATACACCCACCTGACCAATGAAAACGTAAGGAACGCTATGGACTCCAATCCTCTTTCGGACGAGGGGATAAGAGCAAGAAAGCGCAGAAAGGACGGATCGGCATGAACTTTACAAAATCAGAGCATTTTTTTAAAAGCTCCAACGGAGTGGATAATATTGCATACTATATTTATACTCCCAAGGGAAAGGCAAGAGCGGTAATACAGCTTTGCCACGGAATGTGCGAGTATATCGGAAGATACGAGCATTTTATCGATCATTTGTGTTCAATGGGATTTGCGGTCATAGGAAACGATCATCTCGGTCACGGAAACTCCGCCGCAGACAGCGACGATCTGGGCTATTTTGCTCTTGAATACGGCTGGATATACCTTATAAAAGATGTAAGACGTCTTCAGCTTATCGGAAAATCCCTTTTCGGGGGGATCCCGTACTGCTTTATAGGTCATTCAATGGGTTCTCTGATTCTGCGCTGTTTTCTTGCAAAATACAGCGATGAGGCTGACGGAGCGGTCATTCTCGGAACGGTCGGCGTTCATCCGGGAATTGATGCGGGAATAATCCTTGCCGAGTCGGAGATGGCTCTTCACGGTGTGAAAAGCCGTTCTAAAAAGATGAACCATTTCTTTTTCGGTCTGAGTAATATCAGGATCGAGGACAAAAGAACGGAATTTGACTGGATATCCCGTGACGAGCAGGTGGTTGCGGATTATATTGCGGATAAAAAATGCAATTTTGTTTTTACAGCCTCCGCTTTTAAGGATCTTTTCTTCCTGCTGGACTTCTGCTCAAAAAGATCATGGTATTCAAAGGTCAGAAAGGATATTCCCGTGCTGCTTATGGCAGGTACGGAGGATCCTATCGGAATATACGGCAAGGGAGTTATGCATATCTACAGGCAGATGATAAGACACGGCTTTGAAAATGCTGAGATAAAGCTTTGGGACGGCGGACGTCACGAGATACTTAACGAAACCAACCGCATGGAGGTCTATGCTGAGATCGTCCGCTGGCTTAACGATGAGATATGTCCGGAAAAATAGATCAGGGGTGGTATAATGTTTGCTAAGGTAAACAGTCTGGGACTTTTCGGACTTAACGCATTTCCCGTCGAGGTCGAAACAGAGGTCAGCAGGGGAACGCCGTGCTTTGATATAGTGGGTCTTGCGGATACTGCGGTAAAGGAAAGCAGGGAAAGGATCAGAGCGGCCTTCAGAAGCGCAGGACTTTCCTTTCCTCTTTCAAGGGTGATAGTAAACCTTGCCCCTGCGGACACAAAGAAAAGCGGAAGTATGCACGATCTTGCGATCTTTGCGGCTTTGCTTAAAATAACAGGCAGCATTGAGGAGAATATCGACAGGACGGCTTTTATCGGAGAGGTTTCCCTGAACGGCGACGTGAAACACGTAAACGGAGTTCTTCCAATGGTGCTGTGCGCCGAAAGAGAGGGCTTTGACACGGTTTTTGTTCCTTCGGCAAACGCTTACGAGGCAAGCGTTGTGGAGGGAGTAACTGTTTATGGGGTGGATAATGTTTCCGAGGTCATCGGGCATTTTACAAGAGAGGCTGTGCTTATCCCTCAGAGAAAATATGAGGTGCTGCCGGAAAAGCGTTTCGATACGGCGGACTTTGCCGAAGTGAAGGGTCAGCAGACAGCTAAAAAAGCAATGGAATACGCTGCGGCGGGAGGACATAATCTGCTGATGATAGGACCTCCCGGCAGCGGCAAATCCATGCTTGCCAAAAGGCTTTCCACGATCATGCCCGCAATGACCTTTAAGGAGTCCATTGAAACGACAAACGTTCATTCCGTCTGCGGACTTGTTTCAAAGGAAAATCCCCTTGTTACGAAGCGACCTTTCCGCTCGCCGCACCACACGATTTCAGGAGCAGGGCTATCGGGAGGCGGAACCGTTCCCAGACCCGGTGAGATTTCTCTTGCGCATAACGGCATACTTTTTCTCGATGAGCTGCCGGAGTTTTCCCGTCAGGCGCTGGAAATACTCAGACAGCCCCTTGAGGACAGAGAGGTCACTATCTCAAGGGCATCGGGAACAGTCACATATCCATGTTCCTTTATGCTTGTGGCGGCAATGAACCCTTGTCCGTGCGGATATTTCGGACATCCCACACGTAAGTGCATATGCGGAAAAAAGCAGGCGAGAGCGTACATAAACCGCATTTCGGGACCTCTTCTCGACCGTTTTGACATTCAGGTCGAGGTTGCGCCTGTGGAATACGATCATCTGTCTTCGGGAGGAAAGGAAGAGTCCTCGGAGTCCATAAGAGAACGTGTTCAGGCGGCAAGAGAGATACAGCAGAAAAGATTTGCGGGAACGGATATTTCCTGCAACGCACGGATAACTCCCGATATTATCCATGAGGTATGCCCTGTGACGGATGCGGGAAACGAGCTGCTTAAAAATGTTTTTGAGAAAATGGGTCTTTCCGCAAGAGCATACGACCGTATTCTGAAAGTATCAAGAACGATCGCGGATATGGACGGAGCGGAGATCATTGACAAGGCGCATATTGCAAGAGCTGTACAGTTCCGCAGCCTTGACAGAAAGTACTGGAATGAATGAGATATAAATAAAGGGCAGGGAATGATCATAATGTGTCCCGAATGTTATTCGGAAAACAGCAGGATAACGCCTTTGCCGGATCCTGCGCAGTGCCTGCAAAAACATACACAGTACATATGCGGGATCTGCGGACGGTGCTATGCATTGAACGCGATCCGAAAAGAGGTCTGCAAAGGCGGAATTTTCCATTTAGGACTGCGGATATCGCACGTCTTTATCTTCGTACTGCTGATCATACTCTTAAAAGAGTCTGCGGTGTTTATGAGATAAAAGACGATAAGGGAAGAGTTTCTTATAAAATTTTCGGAGACGAAAATGAACTGAGCGAATATTTGAAAAAGAATAAAAACAAGGTATGCAGCGGCAGCGCTGTTTTTTCGGCAGGGCGGTACCGTGAATTTCCGGATACGCAGGTCAGAAGGCTTTCGGCTGCGGAAACGGTTAAATATTTATCGGAAAGGAAATAAGGTCACCTCTAAAAACCTTGTTTGAGAGAAAATGTGCGGAGTACGCCGTCTGC
>CAZDJG010000081.1:0-8787 GCA_964505695.1 uncultured Ruminococcus sp. | reverse complement strand
ACCGAACCAATGGACGAGGCTTTGCTCGTGTCCCGGTTTATAGAGAACCCCATTTATTTATGAACCCGGTTATCGAATAAGAAGTATAATCAGCAACAAAGGTCAAGAAAATCTTATGGATTTGTTTTATAATAACAACAGGCGGTGAGAAATAAATGAAATCGGTTTCTGAACAGATCAAAGCTTATATCGGCGAGCATCTTTGCGAACCTATCACCCTGAATGATATTGCGAGTGAGATCGGCTATTCAAGGTTTTATACGTCGCGTTTATTCAAGGAGGAAACAGGTCTGTCCCTGTTTGAATATATACGGCGCGAAAGGCTTCTGGCGTCCGCCTTTGCTTTGCGTGTCGGAAACGAAAGGGTGCTTGATATTGCGCTTGATTTTATGTTCGACAGTCACGAAGGATTTACAAGAGCCTTTGCAAACGGATTTGGAATTACTCCGAAAAAATTCTCGGACTATCCGATTCCGAATGGTTGGATGATACCTTATTATTATCTTAATCGTCAAAAAAATAAAACGGAGGATCTTAATATGAAACGCAAAACTGCTGTAATTTTCACACAGATAATGGAAAGACCTGCGCGAAAGCTGATTCTTTTCAGAAGCAAAAATGCTTCCCATTACGGTGAATACTGTGAAGAGGTCGGCTGCGGAAGTCCCGACAATCCCGCACCGTGGGATATTCTCTGCGGAATCAAGGAAGCCATAAATGAGCCAATGGGGGTGTGGCTGCCCGAATCAATGTGTCCCGAAGACACAGGAATATACGCTCATGCTGTTGAGGTCGCAGCGGATTATTCAGGCGAGATACCGGTGGGGTTTGACATAATAGATCTGCCTCAGTGCAAGTATCTGGTATTTCAGGGAGAACCTTACGATGATGACAAATACGATAATGCCATCGGTGAATTGTGGGAGAATATTGCTGAGTTTAATCCCGTTGTTTACGGTTACGAGTGGGACGATTACGCTGCTCCGAAGTTTCAGCTTGCGCCAATGGGCTGGAGAGGTTATATTGAGGGGAGAGCAGTAAAGAAAATAGGCGGATAATCCCCACCACACAAAATCATAACCTCAGAGACCGGAGAATTGCCTTAATACGTTTGATAAGATTTTTTAAATCATCATCGTTGTGAACAATATCGAATGGTTCAGCCACAATCTTTCCAAAGGAACGAAGAACAGCAACAGTGCTTTTACCTTTGGAAACGTCAATGCCTACAGCGTTCATAAACATCTCTCCTTACAATGAATTTGTGTAATCGGATAAACCACGCTTTGCTCATTATCTATTCAGTCTGTTTGGTGAAACGAACGCGCCTATGGCGGCTCAACCTGCAAAATCGAACGCTATAATGAAAGCATGGATGACGGTCTTTAATACGGGCGTGGTGTCCCAAGGAGGATTCCGTCAGTCCAATCACTGTTAAGTATGAGTGCGTGTAAACCATGTTTGGCGCTTAAATTTATTGTAACAGAAGAATAATTGCAGAGGAATGATAATTGTGAGCAAATTTAAATTTATTTTTTTGTTTGCCTGCATTATCATTCTTTTTGCAGGCGGCTGTTCCTCCGATTCGGCAACGATTCCTACGACTGAAATGTTTTTTTCGGACGATAGCGGCATAAATTTTTCCATAACAATAACGCCCTGCACAAATAATAAGAGCAGCGGAAAAATTCTGCTTTCGGTACAAAATGCGTCAGACGACTCATATTTATACAGCAGGGGGTTCGGCACGTTATTTCAGGCTATGAACGGAAACGAGGTCAGTCTAAAAAAGTTGAAATCGGGCAGCTATTCCTTTCGGCTTATGAAAAAATCCGCTCTCGAAACAATGACGGATATTTATACGGTTTATCTTGAAAACGCAGATCGGGAGCAGCCTTTCGGAATAACTGCCGTAAGCAGGGAGGAAAGAATTTCCGGCGACGGTGAGATAACGGTATTTGCCGAAAATAACGGCAGCTTATACGAAGCAAGCGCTGATATGAAGGTATGGCAGGATTTTTCGGGAAATACCGCTGTAATAAAAAATCTTTGCAAAGGTATGTATCGGGTGACGGTCAGGGAGAAAAATAATCCCGAAAACATTTCCGTGCTTGATGTACCTGTTGTTCACGCCGATATAGAAAGAAAAAATAATATTGACGTTGCCCCGATTTTGCAGAAGCCCGAATTGCCGTCGGGCTGCGAGGCTGTATCTCTGACAATGCTTTTGAATTACATAGGCTTTGATGCGGACAAGCTGACGATTGCAGATGATTATCTTCCGAAAGGCGAGTATCGCAGGACGGATTATAACAAGGTTTTTGTGGGAGATCCCCGAAGCATTCTTGCTTACGGCTGCACAGCCGGAGTTATTGAGGAAACAGCCGAAAAATATTTGATGGAAAATGATTCCGAAAATAAGTGGAAGGTGAAAAATATTACAGGCTGCTCGGCGGAAACTCTGTATTCGGCGATCGATAACGGCTGTCCCGTTGTTGTATGGGCGAGTATTGATATGGGGGAGATCGTTCCCGATTTTGTAACATGGACTGATGAGGAAACGGGCAAAAAAATCTCATGGTACGGCGGCGAGCATTGTCTTCTGCTTACCGGATATGACAGGGACGAGGGGCTGGTTTACGTCAATGATCCGCTCAGGGGCAGCGTTTCATATGATATGAAAATTTTTGAAAGACGGTTTGAGCAGATGAATAATAATGCGGTAATAATTGTTTCTGATGAGTAAGAACCTGTCCTAACAAGCAAATGCGTACGTCTTTTCGGTAAAATTGTACTCGAAAATCCGCACACATTGCTTATGAAGACAGGTTCTAAAATTATGAGGTCATTTTTTACCCTTGTATTTTACAAGTTCGCTGTTAAGCTCATCGGAGATCTTTTTTTCATTATGATAGTGAATTGCAAATGTAAATCCGTACACAGCCGCCGTTGTCAGGCACATTCCGATTATTCCCGATACGCAGGGAGAATACCAGTCGTAAAAATATCCGCAGGCAAGGACTGTAATATTGATGAAAATATAATGTATAAGCAGCCTCAGAGTCATCTCCTTAACGTTTTTTGCCTCTGCGCACAGTATGAGCTCCGTCAGCACACCGCAGATGACACCTATGGAAAGTATTTGTGCAAGCGTAACATACGGTATCTGAGAGTCGGCAAAGGATTTTCCTTCGGCTATCAGAGTTATGCCATACCAGACCATGCAGGCAATTAAAGTGCCTGTGGTTATGGAGGATATCAGACCTAAAAGCTTCGGTATTCTCTCTTTCACATTTACGACCTTCCCTTCATACACTGTTCATTTTAAACCAAGCCGTTTTCTGATATCGGGTACGTACTGCCTTGAAATAATGACCTTTTCCCCGTTGACAAGAACCGCCTCAAACCGTCCGCTGACCGACGGCGAAAAACGATCTACCTTTGAAAGATTAAGTATCATTGATTTTGATATCCGCACAAAATCCGATCCGTCGAACTCACGTTCCAGCTCGTAAAGCTTGGCTTTAAGCTCGATTACGCCGCTTTCGGGATATGCAAATATTTTGCTGTCCACCGACTCAAAATAGAAAATGTCCTCGCTGCGTATCACGCTCATGCTGCCGTCGGGGTGATATCCCGTAAGCCGTCTGCCGTCGGAATTTATTTCCCGTATAAGCTCTGTTATCCGCTTGTCAAGGCTGCGGACGCGGATAATTATTTGCTCCTCTCCGTCGGGAGGGGGAGTTTCGATTATTATTTTCATATGCTTTTTCTTTCACGTATGATGTTTATGACAACATAAATGATTATAAGCACTGCGGCGGTTATCGCCATATATGAGATCATTGCGGAAACGGGGACCTCTTTTTCTTGAAAAAACATCTTACAGTCAATGGATTCCTTTATTCCGTCAACAAGCTCCGACGGAAATCCCGCATTTTCCATTTCCTCAAAAACGCCCCGCATGGTGTGGTTTCTGAGCATAGAAGTTCCGTATGTTCCGGGAAGATAGGAAAGTACCTTTCTCAGTCCGTCTCCGAAGCTGGAGATCGGCATATAAGCTCCGCAGATAAAGCCGTAGCTTGCGCTGATTACGGCTCCCACAGCGGATATCTGTCCTTGTGTGGAGAGGAAAACATTGATAATGGAGGAAAGCGCTGTTCCGAAAAGCACGAGCAGAAGAATATCTGCGCATATAAGAGCGATATCCGATGCCGTTATGTAGCAATCCTTTGAAAAGGCGTAAATAAGGCAGGCGGCAAGAGCCGTGAAATTAACGATAAGCGTTGAAAAAACAGTTGCCGCATAATAGCTTATCGAAAGTACAGAACTTTTTACGGGTGCAACGGTAAGATCCTTTCTTGTGCCGTTTACCTTGTCCTGGACCATAAGCATATTCGAGCAGAATGCGACCGTTATGCAGCTTACCGCAAGGAGGGAGGATATAAGCTGTCCGCATACCGTTGCGTCAATAAGACCGCCCGAAACGTCAAAGCCGTCGGGTATAGCCGATGTAAAGCTGTCCGTATAGACGTTTCCGAGAAAAGTGCCGTACAGTACCAGCAGTATTATCGGCGTAACAAGCGATGTAAAAAATGTTCCCTTATCCTTGAAAAAAAGCTTTATATTTCTGATGATCATGGCTTTAAGCATTTGCGTCAGTCCCCTTTCTTCCTGTTACCGCAAGGAAAACGTCGTCCATTCTGCCCTTTATGATCTCATAATCCGAAAAAACATCGGGGTGGGAGATTATGAGCCTTGTTGCCGCTGCCGTATCGGGAACGGATATTCTGAAAGCGCCGCTTATTTTTTCGTATCCGGCTCCAAGCGCTTTGACGGATTTTTCATCGGTATTGTACAGTGTAATATAATCTCCCGTGTATTGGTTTTTCAGGTCAAGAGGCGTACCCTCGGCGGCGATTCTGCCGCCTTCGATAATGACGATATAATCTGCTGATGCAGCCTCCTCCATGTAATGAGTAGTAAGGAAAACTGTCATACCCTCGTTTTTCTGAAGACCCTCCACAGTGCGCCATACCGACTGTCTTGTCTGAGGGTCAAGCCCCGTTGTCGGCTCGTCGAGAAAGAGTATCTTAGGTCTGTGGAATATTGCCCGTGCAATATCTATCCGTCTGCGCTGACCTCCCGAAAGCTTACCTACGGTACGTTTCAGAAGCGGTTCAAACTCTAAAAGCTCCGACAGCTCCGAAAGACGTTTTTTGAATTCATTTCCCCTGATCCCGTAAAGCGAAGCACGGTTTTTAAGATTATCCATGACCGAAAGCTGACTGTCGAGAGTGGAGCTCTGGAAAACTACTCCGATAATGCGTTTGATATCGTCCGCACTTCCGGTAAGCTGTTTGCCGTCAATGACTATCTCGCCGGAATCCTTTTTAAGCTGACCGCAGATCATAGAGATCGTGGTGCTTTTTCCTGCGCCGTTGACGCCCAAAAAGGCAAAAAGCTGCCCTTTTTTTACTCTGAAGCTGAGGTCGTTTACGGCTTTCAGATCGCCGTAGCTTTTGCAAAGATGATCGATTTTGATTATATTTTCCACTATATCCCCTCCGTTTTTATTTCATTCTTATTATAATATCTGTCCGAAGATAAATCAAGCCAAAAAAAATAAGATGCAAAAATAGGCGTGTAAGCTGCAAACAGCGGCGCATGATACGCCGCTGTTTTGATACTATGGCAATCCACAAAAATATCCTGACAAGTTCAGCGGCAGAGAATATGAACAGTGTCGTCATTCGTCCTTGACGGGCGACAAGCCCGTCTGCGGACTCATTCCTAACTCTTCCCACTCTCTGCCGCTTCCTTTTGTTAGTCTATTTCTGTGTCTTGCTATAGTATGATCAGTCTATTTTAACTATTTTCGCAAAATTAGCCATTATTTTCTTTGTTCCCACGGAGTCAAAGGCGATCTCAAGCAGATGATCGTTTCCCATAGGTTTAGATGAAATTACCGTTCCCTCGCCGAAAACGTTGTGCCTGATCCTGTCGCCGGGGCTGTAATGAGCGGCTGCATTTTTCTTTGCCGACTCGATCTTTTTGCTTGCAAGCTGATTCTGGAGAGTGTAAGTATGAACGGGCGCTGTGATAATGTCGTCATCCTTTTTCTCCCTTGTTTTTACCGTGCCGTCAACCCTTTCAATGCAGTCCTTGTCTATTTCTTTTATGAATTTTGACATGAAATTGCGCTGGGTAAAGCCGAAAAGCATTCTCTGCTGAGCATATGTGATATAAAGCTTTTCCTTTGCTCTTGTGATCCCCACATATGCAAGCCTGCGTTCCTCCTCAAGATCTTCGGGGCTGTCCATTGTCCGCATTGAAGGGAAGATACCGTCCTCCATTCCGACTATGAACACAACGGGAAATTCGAGTCCCTTTGCGGAGTGCATGGTCATCAGGCTGACTGCGTCGTCATCGGGAGTAAGCTTGTCAACATCGGTATAAAGCGAGATCTCCTCAAGGAATTCCGAGAGCGTCGGTTCTTCCTCAGATTCGGTTTTTGATTCCATAAATGCAATGATATTGGATTTAAGTTCTTCGATATTTTCAAGCCTTGTCTGACCCTCATCGCCCTGGGATCTCAGCATTGCCGCATAACCGGTTTTTGCCGTTACAAGATCGAAAAGCTCGTCAAGGGGCAGCTTATCGGCAGCCTCGGAAAGGTGTGTGAATATTTCCGATACCTTTACAAGCAATGCGGATTTCTTGCTCAGCGGCGCATAGGCTTCTGAATTGCGCATGACATCCACGGGAGATATTTTAAGGTCCATTGATATCTGTTCGATCATGGAAAGGGTGCTGTCGCCTATGCCTCTTTTGGGCTCGTTGACAATACGCTTGAATCTGAGCATATCGTCGGGATTGTTTATGACGGAAAGATAAGCGATGATATCCTTTATTTCCTTTCTGTCATAGAATCTCAGTCCGCCTACAACACGGTAGGGGACTGCCCCTGCGGTAAGAGCCTTTTCAAGTGAGTTTGACTGGGCATTCATGCGGTAAAGAACTGCAAAATCCTTATAGCGTCTTCCGTCCTTTACACCGTTTAAAATAGTTGAAACCGCAAATTTCGACTCTGCCGCTTCGTCGGACGCTTTATAAACGGTGATCTTTTCGCCGTCGTCCTTATCGGTCCGGAGGGATTTTTCCTTTCTGCCGATGTTGTTTGCTATAACGGAATTTGCCGCATTAAGGATATTACGGGTAGAACGGTAATTCTGCTCAAGCCTTATGACCCTGCAGCCCTCGAACTGCTGCTCAAAGGAAAGTATATTTTCAATAGTTGCTCCTCTGAAACGGTAGATCGACTGATCGTCGTCGCCTACGACGCAAAGATTTCTGCTTTTTGCGGAAAGAAGGGAAACAAGACGGTACTGAGCCATATTCGTATCCTGATACTCGTCCACCATGACATATTTGTACAGATTTCTGTAGTGGTCGAGAACGTCGGGGAAAGCTTCAAAAAGCTGAACGGTCAGCATGATGATATCGTCAAAATCCAATGCATTTGCGGCTTTAAGGCGGCTTTGATATTCCCTGTAGATTTTTGAAACGGTGATTTTCCTGTAATCTCCCGCCGCCTCCGACTCAAAATCGCCGGGGGTGATAAGCTTATCCTTTGCCGCTGAGATGACCGCAGCAGCGGCTTTTGGAGAGATAGCCTTGTCCGAAATATCGAGAGCCTCCATGCAGGTCTTGATAAGCCTTTGGCTGTCGTCACTGTCATATATTGTAAAGCCGGAGGAATACCCCAGCTTGTCTATCTCCCGTCTGAGAATGCGGACGCAGGCGGAGTGAAAGGTGGAGGCGTTTATCTGACTGCCTCTTTCCTCTCCGAGCATTGCCGCAAGACGCTCCTTAAGCTCTCCCGCCGCCTTGTTGGTAAAGGTTATGGCAAGGATATTCCAGGGCTTTACGGGATCGTCTGACATGATATCCGAAAGTCTTGAAACGGTGCTTTCGTCCTTTTCTCCGTTATAATTATTTAAAAAACCGATATCATCTTCGGAAAGAGCCGCATATTCCCCCTCGCTGTTATATGCGTTTCCGAAAAGCACCATATTGGCAATACGGTTCACAAGAACGGTGGTTTTTCCGCTGCCTGCTCCCGCAAGGATAAGTACGGGACCGTTTACAGCAAAAACAGCCTCCCTCTGCATATCGTTCATTTTTTCAAAATACTTGGTAAGCGCTTTCTTTTTTGCCCTAATGAACTCATTCATTATTTTCATGCTCTCCTAATATAAAATGCGGATTTATTTGATACTAATTTTCGTTTGAATGAAGGAAAAGATTAGCAAAAAGGCTGTGCCGATTTCAAGGAAAAGAACCGAAGGCAGGCTTGCTTCTTTCGGTCAGCTCCTCTGTCATCTACGGTGACACCTCCCCCGCAGGGGAAGATTACCCGGCAAGGTTCTTTGACGAAGAAAGCGGTGCAGTTTTTTGCAAAGATTTCCTGAGTTTAAATGAAGATTAGTATGAGTGCCTTATGCTGCGGCACTGCCATTATGTATTATATCACATTTTATATTTCATAGGAATAGGAAAAATTCAGATTTAACATTTTTATAATAATTATTTTTCAGCCGCACAAAATGCATTTTGCCGATTTAGAATATAGCCGGTAAAAACGGAGAGAATAAAATATAGGCAATACCGAATAAAGATTGCGCTGAAGATGCGCAGTCAGATTTTTCGTCAGGTTGCACGAAAAATTCGCAGGCAGGCTGTCGCCTGTCAAGAATTTTTTGTACAAGATGACGGAAAATCTGC
>CAZDJG010000080.1:0-9038 GCA_964505695.1 uncultured Ruminococcus sp. | reverse complement strand
CCGAACCAATAGAGGATTTGCCGTGAAGGAGGTTTATAGAGGTTCCCTAATGTCACTCCACAAAAAGCGGAGTAGAATAATATCTGTCGCCGCTGTCAGGCAGAAGAGCCGCAATGGTCTTGCCCTTTGCCTCGGGACGTTTTGCGATCTCAACAGCCGCATGGAGCGCCGCACCTGAGGATATTCCCACAAGGATGCCCTCTTTTTTTGCAAGAAGCTTTGCGGCGGCAAAGGCATCTGCGCTTGTTACCGTAATGACCTCATCGTAAACGGAGGTATCAAGGATCTCGGGTACAAAGCCTGCGCCTATTCCCTGGATCTTATGCGCACCTGCCCTGCCCTCGGAAAGAACAGGCGAATCCGAAGGCTCTATCGCTGCGATTTTCACATTTGGATTTTTGGTTTTAAGGTATTTGCCCACTCCTGTTATCGTTCCGCCGGTGCCTACTCCTGCCGCAAAATAGTCGATATTGCCGTCGGTATCCTCCCAGATCTCGGGACCTGTGGTCTGAAAATGTATTTCGGGATTTGCGGGGTTTGTAAACTGACCCGGAATAAAGCTGTCGGGTATCTCACGGGCAAGCTCGTCAGCCTTGGCAATAGCGCCCTTCATTCCCTTTGAGCCCTCGGTAAGGACTATTTCAGCGCCGTAGGCTTTAAGGATATTTCTGCGCTCCACGCTCATTGTTTCGGGCATTGTAAGTATTGTGCGATAACCCTTTGCGGCAGCGATCGCCGCAAGACCTATACCTGTATTGCCCGATGTTGGCTCAATGATAACGGAACCCGGTTTCAGTCTGCCGTCCTTCTCAGCGACTTCGATCATATGAGCAGCTACCCTGTCCTTTACGCTGCCTGCGGGATTGAAATATTCGAGCTTCACGAGAAGCCTTGCCTCAAGTCCCAGCTCCTTTTCGATTTCGGATACCTCAACAAGAGGCGTTTTTCCGATAAGCTCTGCTGCATTCTTATATATTTTTGCCATGATAAATTCCTCCTATAATATCTTCATTTTTCATACGATCTAAATATCATACTTAATCTATATGATTACTGCAATTTTAATATACAATATTTTTCCGTTTTTGTCAATAGTATATTTCTTCTTTTGTATAATATTACATATCAGGATATAAATCACCGGATATTTTTGTGAATTATAGCAATTCTATAAAAAATTGCCCTTAGATTTATAGGATTGCTATAACTTCATTGCCGATTGATTTTTCTTTATCTCGCAAGATAGTACCAAAGGGAGAAACCAAGCAGGTGAGGTATCACCGCAGGTAACAGAGGGGGCTGTTGCAGATAAGCTGCAACAGCCCCTGAAAATGTCTATTAACTATAAACCCGGAGAGTAAAAAACAAGGAAAAAGGCAGCCGCCGCGAAAGCGCATATGCCCATAGACATTGCATTGTCACTGCTCAGCCTGCTGATAAGCGTGCATATCAACCCGACCAAACAAGCGGCAACGGCTCTGACAGCAAAAATCAGAATGATATACTGCATTATCGTCATATAAGCGGGTTCATCTCTCATAAATTCAAGGCTTTGCAGAGGGGCGTCAGGATCGTTCAGTCCCATCTGAGAATCAATGCGTATAAGCTGAACGGAATGAACAGCGGTACACAGCACTGTGCAGATGATTACCACCCATATTATCTTGCAGGCGTTCAGAGCGGCACGTCCTCTGTAAGCAGAACGCAGAGCGCCGTCCATGCGGTTTTGACGTTCAAAGGAATATACTCCCGAGGCTGCGCAGATTATTCCAATGAGAACAAACGAGGAATTTCGCCGCACGGTTTTTTCGTCACGCCTGAACATAAGGTCGTATGAATACGGCTTTATCAGCATAAGCCTTCTGCCCGTTTTTTGGGTGTATTCCACTCCTCCCCGTACATTTTCGGCTATGGGGGCAAGCGAATCATATTTAGCCTGCGCCTCGTCAAGGAAAGCCTGTGTTTTGCCGTATGTGTTCCGGTCCACCGGTTCCTCGGACAAAAGCTTTTCAAGTCCGGTCTGAAAAAGATCAATGGAGCGTTCGAGCCGTGCCTTCCGCGTTTCCATGTCATTTAGCATTTCAACAGTCATTTCTCCCCGGTATTTTGCATACCATTCAAGCTCATACGTGTTTATGGGATAAAAATAATCGTACTTCACAGCCTGCGAATATGCCGCCAGAAATGCGCATATAAGAATTATTCCCCCGTGCCGGCAGATCAGAAGCTTGTGACCCTCCCAGCCGAAAAGAGTTCTGCATACGGAGCGCTTTTCTAAGAATTTACGCAGGTCAAGTATTATCCTTTCCGCAATATGTTCTGTCTTCGGATACATTTTTCCGTGAATAAGTATTCCCGAAGCAAAGCATATCAGAAAGCATATTATGCAGAAAAAAACTCCTGCGGTCAGTATCGGAACGGGTCTGCCGAATATGTTCAGATTCCTGTATATCCTGAAATAACCGTCTGCCGTGACCGCTGAGATAATATTCACGAATTTAAGCACATTAAAATACGACGCCTCGGGTATAAGCGCATAAAACAGCAGCTCGGCGGCAGCAAACGCCCCGCCTGAAAGATATGCACCCTCAGCTCCCAGCAGGCTTATGAGAGTAAAAAACAATGCAGACACCGCAAGCACGGCAAGGGCTTTTACTCCGACGCAGCAAAGCAGATATCCGCCTGCGGAAAGCCGGTAAACGCACCCCGAAAATTCGGGCAGGGACTGTATCGCCCTTGACAGACCCATATCTCCGAAGGCAAGATATGCTCCGAGAATATTTCCGCCGTAAAGCAAAGCCGCTCCCGCAGCAGAGGAAACAACAAGCACGAATATCCTTGAAAAATAAAGCTTTACACGTCCTCCCGCCGTACTTCGGATAAGCATGGCAAGTCCGTTTCTGCGCTCCGCAAGAAGAGCTGACGAAATAATTATCATAAATCCCGCAAATATGATATCGGTCATGCGGTAATCGGAAAATACCGAGATTCCCCGGTTATCTCCATAGGTCAGGGTTATATCCGACAGCGATGAAAAATCCTCGGCTGTCTTTGCAATGTTTTTTGAGCCGAACCCTTCATTGTAAATACTTAACATGGCAATATTTTTGCTTTGTTCAATCGTTTTTTCAATGCTGCGGGCATATGCGGATATGTATTCCCTAAGCTCGTCGCCCTGCGCCGTAATGCTGCTGCCGCTGTCGCAGGAAAGCATGAACAGCGTGAAGTTGAGCAGAACAAGAATGACCGACAAAAGCATCGTTTTTCTGCCGTATACCCTTTTCAGCTCGTTCATTCCCGTCCCTCCGCGTAGAATAAGTACACATCCTCAAGGTTTACGTTTTGAGCAGGGGTAAATTCGTCAGGCAGGTTCTTTTCGGCAGCACGAAGAACAAAGCCGTCCCTGCGCTGCATCATCTGTCCCTTGCCCCAGCGCTCCTTCATGGCGTTTACTTCTTCAAAGCTGCCGTGAAATTCGCCTACAAAGCCCGCAATTTCATCAATAAGCTCCGAAGGCGTACCGAAGCGCAGCAGCTTTCCCTTTTTAAGAAGTATCACCTTATGGGCAATACATTCAATATCGCTTACAACGTGAGTGGCAAGTATAACCGTTCTGTCGGCGGATATTTCCGCAATGTGATTTCTGAGCCTTATTCTTTCCTCCGGGTCAAGTCCCGCCGTAGGCTCGTCAAGGATAAGTATTTCGGGGTCGTCAAGCATTGCCGCCGCAAGTAAAACCCGCTGCCTCATGCCCCCCGAAAATGAGCCGAGCCGCTTATGTGAAACCCTGTCAAGACCCACGATACCCAGATACTGCGCTGTCTGCTTTTTTATATTTCTGTGCCTCATTCCCTTTAATGCGCCGATATACCGCAGGAACTGCCCTGCGGTGAAATCGTCGTACATTCCCTGAAGCTGCGGAGTATACCCCACCTTTTTCCGGAATTTTGCGCCCATGGTAAGGATTTCCGTGCCATTGCAGAGTATCTCCCCCGACGTCCGCTTTATATTGTCGGTAATGAGATTTAAAAACGTGGATTTTCCTGCGCCGTTTGCTCCGAGAATGCCGTAAACACCGTTTTCAAGGGTAAGCGTGATCCCGTCCAGCGCAGTGAAAGCACCGTATTTTTTGGTAAGCCCTTTAATCGTAATTGACATCATGTATGTCACGCCCCGTTTCATAATAAAGCTGCCAGGGATTTTTTATTCCGTACTCGAATTTCCATTCGTTCTTTCCCTCTTCGATATCGGAAATGGGAATGGAATATATTTTTGCTTTGTAGTCGTTATCGGAACCGACATACGGTGAAACAACATATACATACACCTTGTCCTCCGAAATGTAAAATTCCTTTTCAATATCTTCGTCATACCCCGAAATTTCATTGGGATCAAATGAAATTTTTCCCGTTTCTCCTTTGTTCTCATCAAGTATCATTATAACGCCGTCATTATCCGAAACGGCGATTGCCTTGTCCTTATAGGCAAATATTTTCGGATAGTTTTCAAAGCTGCCTCCGAGAATTTCCCAGTCCTCCGAGTTGATGTCTGCATTTATATCAAGCTTCATAATGCATTTGCTGTTGTCCGCTTCAAATCCGACCGCGTAATAATATCTTTCGCCCACGGCTATTTCTGTGGCTATGTAATCGGCGATCTTGTCTGTTTCTCCCGTAACGGTATTGTATCTGTAGGTGCCGGTATTGGGGTCGTCCTGTCTTGATTGGCCCAGATAATAATAAACATAATCTCCGCTGCCCACAGCCGTGCCGCAAGGAGAAGCGGAAAAATAATTCTCGCCTGACGCAAGTGTTTCCGTTTTTCCCGTGACGATATCCATTTTTACAAGTCCGCTGCCCGCAAAGCCAAAGGTGCTGTCACCCAGCCTGATATGGTAGGGAATATATGCATATCCCTTGTGTATCATAAAATACATTCCGCCCATAGCTTCATAGCTTTCGCCCGCGGAGTTGCTGACGGAAAATGCGTCGCCTATCTTTGTAAAGCTTGTCCCGTCAAGAGCCGCCTTGTAAAGGCAGTAGCTGATAACATCTCCGTCCTCTATGGCAAGAGTGTATATTGCACCGTCGTAAAGCAGGGTGTTTATGCATTTCAGATTTTTGTATGTTGCCGCGCAGCCCTCGTTTCCGTCATGAATACATTCGGGCTTTGCGCACAGAAAGATCTGCTTTTCCGAATCCCGCTCATAAAAGCGCAGCATATGTCCCCCGTCGGGAGAGCGTGTGTTTGTGTAATAGCCGTTTTCGGTTTCCATTATTGCATTTTCGCCGTGATTATACGGCGTGTCCTCGGGAAGCTCCGGAGAGCTTTCTCCGCAGCCGCACAGCAGCAATGCCCAGATAACACCGGCGGATAATAATGTTTTTTTCATTACGATCATCTCCTTTAATATCATTATACACCGATTTTGCAAAAAGAAAACCGCTTGTGCAGAAGCGGTCGTTTTTTCTGCACAAGCGGTCAGCCTTGTATTAAAATTGATATATTGAATAATTCGTTTTCGGCGGATATTCTGACCATGCCGCCATGCTTTTCGGCAAGCTGCTTTATCCGTCTGATACCGTATCCGTGGGCGGCTTTATCGGCTTTGCTTGTTTCAAGAGAAGGAGAAAGATCGTCCCTCGAATAAGGATTTTCGCAGAAAATGCAGAGCATATCCATCTGCTTTTTCACTGTAAGACGGATAAATTTTTGTCCCTCATATTTTTCGCAGGCTTCAATGGCATTGTCGAGAACGTTGCCCAGTATCCCGCACAGATCGTAGTCGGAAACGCTTTCGGGAAAAGCGGCGTCAACGGTTATATCAAGCTTTATCCCATAATTTGCGGCGGTCTGCTCCTTGCCGAAAAGCAGTGCGTCAAGCACGGGTCTGCCTGCCGGGGCAGGAGGCTTCTGAGCGGAAAGCTCGGCGGAAAGCTCACCCAGATATGTCTTTGCCTCAGTTATTTTCCCCTCGTTTATAAGTATTCCGAGAGCTGTCAGATGATTGTTCATGTCGTGGCGGATCTTCCGTGTTTCCTCGTATTTTCTGCCGACTTCATTATAATATTCATTTTCGGCATTCGCTCTTGCGCAAAGCGCTCCCGACGAAGCGGATATCATTGCAAACATCAGCGCGGCGGCAAGCATAACGATCAGCGTGAAAACAAAAACAGGCTGAGGACTGACCGCATTTCCGAAAATATCCAGATTGCCGTAAACACCGAATATCCTTTCGGGGCGAAAATAATTAAAAACATTTATCACGGAAAAAGCGCCTCCGTAAAAAAGTAAAATAGTTTCCGCCGAAATAAATACAATAACTGCGCAGACGGGAAAAGCCTTTTTTGATGCGGTCATTGTCCCCGAAACAATGAAAAATACGCAGGCACAGGCTGCGGCTTTGAATATAATACGCAGTGCCGCAAGAGTTCCTATGTTCATGATATTGCTGCTTGTCATAAAGCACTGCACGGACTGAATGGGACGTCGTAAATCGGGCAGACCGACAAAATTATCAGTAAGAGCGGCGTTGCAGATATACATTACGGCAATACCTGCCGAAACCGCTAGACCGTCAAGCAAAAGTACAGAACCCTTGAAAAAGGTCTGCTTTCTCATATATGCGCCAATGACAGCCGCAGAGCATACAGCGCAAAGCACGGCGATCATATCCGTTACGCTGTCCGTAAAAAGGCTGATTATTCCGATATCGCTTTCGGCGGTGAGCCTGATCGCCTCAAGTCCGTAGAAATCACGCTTTGTCTTTACCGCATTTTCGGCGGCAAAGCTGCCTGGACCCACCATTGACAGCGTTATTATATTATCCGAATTTTCCGAAACGTATTCCGCATAATACGGGTACTCCAGAACGTAACCGAGCCGTGCAATGCAGAAGCTGAGCTGTTCGTATTTCTGCTTTGCCTGCTCATAGGATAGGCTCTGACCGCTCAGAACATCATCAGCCCAGTCCTCGCGGCTGCCGCCCGAATATGCCGACGCATTCTGATATGTTCTCATATCAAAGCCCGCATTTTTGTATTCGT
Organism: uncultured Ruminococcus sp.; assembly: GCA_964505695.1. Taxonomy (GTDB): domain Bacteria; phylum Bacillota; class Clostridia; order Oscillospirales; family Ruminococcaceae; genus Huintestinicola. The sequence goes on along the minus strand of CAZDJG010000080.1, from coordinate 1,992 downwards.
AAGCCGTGATGTATTCGTCAAGCTCATTTCTTCGGGCGTCAAGCTTTTTTATAAGCTTGGGATAATCAGCCGTATCATACCCCGACAATATCCTGTCCGCAAAAATAACCGTACTGCGCCGCTCAAAATGCTCATTTCCGAAAATATCAGTGCCGTGTACATATTCCCCCGTGCAGGAAAGCCTTCCGAAAAGAAACAAATTAAGGCAATACCGAACAAAGAGCGGCTTGCGTCTTTGCACCGAATCTGCTTGCAGATTTTTCGTCATCTTACACAAAAAATCCTTGACAGGCGACAGCCTGCCTGCGAATTTTTCGTGCAACCTGACGAAAAATCTGACTGCGCATCTTCAGTGCAATCTTTATTCGGTATTGCCTTAAGAAGAATTGCCGCCGCTATTACCGTGACAGTCAGAAAAATACAGTTTCTTTTGCTCATGGATCCGACCTCACATTATCCATTACAGCAGACAGTACAGCTCTTTTGCGCCGTCTGCTCAGGGGAAGTGTTGTTCCGTCAGACAGCTCAAGGGTGTCGCTCAGCGTCCGCTTTATCTCGGAAATATTCACATATATTGATTTGTAGACCTCAATAAATCTGTTTTCGGGAAGCTCTGCGGAAAATTTTCTTATGGGAACGCTTGTGTGCAGCAGTCCCTGCCTTGTGCGCACAGCCGTTCCCCGTCCGTCCGACTCGGCGCACAATATCTCGGAAATATGCACGACTTCAACACCTCCCGAAATATCCTCAACGGCAACAGTTTCCTTTGCAAGGGTCTGCATGAGCCGCACCATGACTGTTTCAAATTTGCGGTCAAAATCCGATTTTACGATATAATCAAATGCATTGACGGCATAACCGTCGGCGGCACGGTTTTCAAGTCCTGTGACAAATATTATGGGAACAGCCTTATCATACTTCCGTATCTCCCCGGCGGTATTCATTCCGTCGGAATTTTCAAGCTGTATATCGAGAAAAATGACATCATAGCGTTCACCGCTTCCGAGCCTTTCAGAAAGAGAAGCGCCTTCCGTGAACACGTCGATATCAGCTTTTTCGTTAAGTGAGGACAGATACCCTTTCAGACTGCCGCTTAGTCTGTCGGCGTAAATTTTTTCGTCCTCGCATATTGCTGTCCGCATTTTATCACCGTCCTTTGCCGCATTTTCAAAGGAATATAGACTAAATTGCACAGTCCGAAAAACTCCGTCACGGCAAACCTACAGTTTTATTTCACATTTTTCAGAAATTTTTCAACATCTCTCTGACGTCCGAGGATTATCGCATGATCATCTTCGCCGAAAACATAATCCGCACCGGGCATTGTGATAAGCTCCTCGCCCTTTTTGATAGCAAGAATATTGAGCTTATATTTGTTTCGGATATTAAGCTCGATAATGCTTCTGTCCTCCCAGCCGCTTATTATGGGCACCTCGTAAATTCCCGTATCGTCGGAAAGCTCGATAAAATCAAAAATATTGGAAACGCTGTACTGAACGGCAAGCTTTTCGGCACGGTCACGTTCGGGATAAACGACCTCGTCCGCACCGTTTCTGGCAAGAAACTTTGCGTGTATATCCGTGCTTGCCTTGCTGACGACCTTTTTGGCTCCCATCTCCTTCAGGCGGCTCGTTATTTCAAGGCTTGCCTGAAAGTTGCTGCCTATGCACACAAAGCAGATATCAAAATTTCCAACACCAAGACTTCTGAGAGATTCCTCTCTTGTGCAGTCGGCGATCTTTGCGTCACAGGCACAGTGCATTATCTCCCTTATATTTTCCTCGCTTGTGTCTGCGACCATTACTTCGTTTCCCAGCTCGGAAAATTTCATCGCCAGATGCTTTCCGAATCTTCCCAGACCGATGATCAGTACAGAACGCATATTGTTTGCCTCCAATAAAGGCAATACCGAACAAAGAACGACTTGCGCCTTTGCACCGAATCTGCTTGCAAATTTTCCGTCATCTTGTACAAAAAATCCTTGACAGGCGA
>CAZDJG010000079.1:0-9219 GCA_964505695.1 uncultured Ruminococcus sp. | reverse complement strand
AGATGACCGAACCAATAGAGGATTTGCCGTGAAGGAGGTTTATAGAGGTTCCCATGTGCTTATTTGCAAAGATTTTTTTGTTCAGCAGTTTTTCCGGCAAGCTGACGGAGCTGTTTTCCGCCGAATAAATTTTTCCTTGCAAAACGCTGCGGTATCTGTTATAATATTATCATGCTATTATTGCTATAATAATGCGACAGCGCAGTAAAGCGCAGACAGGAAGGATTTGATCTTACAGATGTCCACACAGGAAATCCTCAGCGTTACGGGAATACTGCTTGATTATCTTGTTCCGACCATAAAGCTTTTCGGCTTTACGCTGCTTTTTTCCATTCCTCTCGGAATGATAGCGGCTATGCTGAAAATGTGCCGCATAAAGCCTGTTTCCTGGCTTACAAACATCTATATCCTGGTCATGAGAGGCACTCCCCTTATGCTTCAGGTCATAGCCGTCTATTACATAATCCCGTATCTGAAGCTTGCCGAAAATCTTCCGTCTTTTTTTGCAAATATTCTTGCAGCCATTGACATACGCAGCGAGAATTATATGTTCAATGCGGTGCTTGCGGCGTTTGCACTCAATTATGCCGCATATTTTGCGGAAATATTCAGAGGGGGAATAGAATCCATTCCCAAGGGACAGTATGAGGCTGCCGCCGCTCTCGGTTTCACAAAGCCGCAGACGTTTTTCAGGATCATTCTGCCTCAGGTGATAAAAAGGATCGTTCCTGCATCGTCAAACGAGATCATTACCCTTGTAAAGGATACATCCATTGCAAACGTTGTGGCTTATGCTGAGATAACCCTGAAGGCACGCCAGCAGATGCAGGTCTACAGCTCCCTTGTACCGCTTATTATCGCAGGCGTGTTCTATTTTGCTATGGCTATGATACTTACGCTTATTTTCTCGGCTGTGGAGAAAAAGCTCAGCTACTATAAATAACAGGCGGGAGGGTGATCCGGCGATGCTTGAAATAAAAAATCTCTCAAAAAGCTTCGGAAAGCTTGAGGTATTAAAGGATATCTCCTTTTCGGTTGAAAAGGGACAGGCAGTTTCCGTGATAGGCCCGTCGGGCAGCGGAAAATCCACTCTGCTCAGGTGTGTAAATCAGCTTGAAAGAGCCGACGGCGGCGCTATTGACATATGCGGTATCCCTATGGTGACAGCAGACGAAAACGGCAGAGCGGTGTATGCCGACCCGAAGGTACTCAGAGAAGTGCGGCTGAAAATAGGTCTTGTTTTTCAGAATTTTAATCTTTTCCCTCACTTTTCCGTGCTGCGAAATATTACCGAAGCGCCTGTATGCGTGCTTGGAAAGAGCCGCAGCGAGGCGGAAAAAACGGCAATGGAACTTCTGGGCAGAATGGGACTTGAATCAAAGGCAAACGAATATCCCTGCAATCTGTCGGGCGGTCAGCAGCAGAGAGTTTCCATTGCAAGAGCGCTTGCTCTGAGTCCCGAAATGCTCTTTTTCGACGAACCGACCTCCGCTCTCGACCCCGAGCTTACAGGCGAGATACTCAAGGTCATAAGAGGTCTTGCCGAGGAGGATATGACCATGGTGATAGTTACTCACGAAATGGCGTTTGCAAAGCAGGTGTCTGACAGGGTAATATTCATGGACGGCGGCGTTATAATAGAAAACGGAACTCCCGAAGAGGTCTTTGAGCGTTCCGATAACGAAAGAACCAGGCAGTTCCTGCAAAGATACAACAATAGCTGAAAGGAAGGGTATAAATATGAGCGAGATTATTCTAAAAGCGGAGCATCTTTGTAAAACCTACGGCAGCGGAGAAACTGCCGTAAAGGCGCTTGACGATGTAAGCCTTGAGGTAAGAAAAGGCGAATTTACGGCGGTAGTGGGTCAGAGCGGCAGCGGAAAATCCACGCTCCTGCATATGCTGGGCGCTATGGATTATCCCGATTCCGGCACTCTCACCGTTGACGGGGAGAACGTTTTTTCCCTTAAAGACGAAGCCCTTGCGCAGTACCGCCGCAGGAAGGCAGGCTTTGTTTTTCAGTTTTTCAATCTCCTGCCCGTTATGACCGCAAAGGAAAATATCATTGTTCCTCTTGCACTTGACGGCAAAAAGCCTGACGAGGAGTATCTTGCGGAGCTTGCCGAAACAATGGGCATTTCCGAAAGGCTTTCCCATTATCCGCACCAGCTTTCGGGCGGTCAGCAGCAGAAGGTCGCCATTGCAAGGGCAATGATTGCCAGACCTGCCGTTATCCTTGCGGACGAGCCGACGGGAAATCTCGATTCCGCTGCCGCGGAGGAGGTTCTCTCCCTGCTTAAAACCGCAATCAAAAAGTACGGTCAGACCATTATCCTTATCACACATGATATGTCCGTGGCGCATACTGCTGACAGGATAGTTACCATAAAGGACGGCAGGATAGTGTAAAAAATAATTTTCCTTATGATCCCGGGTCTGTTTGAACGATTTTCGCATATTTTGACATTACCATCGCATTGACAGTGGTTTTCGCCGTTTTATTGTGCAAGGTGCATAAAAATTTGTAACTATTTCAGCATTTAAATTTTAAAAAATATTTGACACAAAATTCTTTATATGGTATAATATTACTGATAAGTTACATTTAAGACACCGTCAACGGATCCGAGCCGCTGCCGGTCGGTCGTATAAGAATGGAGTAGTGAGAATGAGCAGCCAGTCAAATTCCGGTGTTTACAGTGAAAAAAAGATAGCCGCATATGAAGCATTGTTCAAGGAATCATCCTTTGCAAAGCCTCAGGAGGTATATCTTACTGTTACGGTGGCTCACCTTTTCGGACAGGCGTATATTATGGAGCAGCAGGGAACAAAGGAAGGCGACCCCGTTTATTCAAGATTTGTTTGCCCTCTTGAGGATATTACCAAGGTCTATATCAACGAGAACGCAAAGTCAAGCCCTCTTTTTATCCAGTGCGATACCGATGTTAAGGGGGTTATCCACCGCAAAAGGATAATCGTTCCGTGCCTTGACAACGTTGCCTCCATAGTGGCGCAGATAAAGGAGGTTCAGGCTCTCCATATGGAGAAATACAAGGCGGCTCAGGAAAGGGAAAAGGAAAGAAAACGCCGTGAGCTTGAGGAAAAACGTTTGCAGGAGCAGATAAAGAAAAACACAGATGCTGCTATCCCGCCTCTTCCCGAAGTCCCGCAGCTTCCTCCCGAAAACGAAGCGGTGAAAAAACCGTCTGTGACGCAGGAGAATAATATGCAGGCAAGAAAAGCCGAACCTGCTTCGGCTGCTGCAAAGGCTCCCGATAAAACGCCCGTTAAGCTTGACCTGTCATCGGTGGAGGCTCTCAATAATGAGATCGCCGAGTCAATGAAGGCTCTCGAAAGCTTTGGAGACAGTCTTTCAAAGGCAGCCGACAAGAAGCCGGAACCGCCTGTAAAGCCGATCAAACCTATCCTTGAGCCGACTGCTGTGCCAAACGCAGCTGCACCGCAGCCTGTTCCGGAAATACCCGCCCCGTCCGCCAATGAAGAGGTCAGTCCCGCACCTGTCCCTGTCAGGGAAGATGTCAAGCCTGCGCCTTTTATTCCTCCTGTTGAGAAGAAAGCAAAACCCGTACATACGGAGGAACCTGCAAGGATATCCGCTCCGAGGGTAAACCCCAACGGCAAGCCCTCCGCATTGTCCGATTTTGAGGCAGAGGTCAGAAAGCTCAAGGCTCTCAGGGACGAGGGCAAGCTTTCGGCAGAGGAATATGCGGCTCAAAAGAAACAGCTTGCGTCGCTGCTTTACTGATTATATATAAAGCCGTCAAGCCGCCGTTTCGGCGGCTTTTTTAGGGGTTCTCTATAAACCGGGACACGAGCAAAGCCTCGTCCATTGGTTCGGTCAGATGCAAGGCATCAGACCGCAGTAATACTTGCTGTCTTACAAGGTCTGATAACGAAGCAGATGAACAAACCAATAGAGGATTTGCCGTGAAGGAGGTTTATAGAGGTTCCCTTTATTTAGGGCAATACCGAACAATTAACGGCTGACGCCTTTGCCGCACATCTGCTTGCAGATTTTTCGTCATATTGCACCAAAACTCCTTGAAATACACAAAGTATTCCTGCGTCGTTTTGATACAATCTGACGGAAAGTCTGACGTCGCATATGCACGGCAATAATTATTCGGTATTGCCTTAGTTTTCTTGACACCTTGAAATTTATAGTGTAAAATTAAGATATGATACAGGATCGGGGCTGATCCGCCCCATTGTTGTGAATTATTTCCGAAAGGAACGACTGTACTATGAGAGGTATTTATTCGTCCGTCACCGATATGCGACGCAAGGTTTTTACTGAGGTCGCACGGCTTGCCTATGAAGGCGGCGATTACTCAAGAATGGAGGATCTGCCGTATAAGATCGTTCCGGGAGATGTGGCTATCCACCGTGAATCTATCTTTCTTGAAAGAGCTATTGTCGAGGAACGTCTCAGACTGGCAATGGGTCTGCCGCTCAGAAGCGTAAGCGAACACGCTCCCGTTTCAAAGGGCGTGAACGACAGCGCTATAGCCGAAAAATATTACGATCCCCCTCTTATCAACATCATCAGCTTTGCCTGCAACGCCTGCCCGACAATGCACTATCATGTTACAGACGTCTGCCAGGGCTGCTTTGAAAATCCCTGCAAGGAGGTTTGCCCCAAGGGAGCAATCTCCATACGGCACGGAAAATCAAAGATCGACAGCGAAAAATGCATAAAATGCGGCAGATGCAGGGACGTCTGCCCCTATCACGCTATTATCAAGGTGGAACGTCCCTGCGCAAGAGCCTGCGGAATGGACGCTATCGGCAGCGACGAGCATGGACGTGCTAAGATCGACTACGACAAATGCGTTTCCTGCGGTATGTGTCTGGTAAACTGCCCCTTCGGTGCAATAGCGGACAAGGGACAGATATTTCAGCTTATCCATGCAATAAAAACAGGCAAAAGGGTGGTTGCCATTGTCGCTCCCGCCTTTTACGGTCAGTTCGGGGCAAAGGTGACTCCCGAAAAGCTTACATATGCCATGAGGCAGCTCGGATTTTCCGATGTGGTGGAGGTAGCCGTCGGCGCCGATCTCTGCACCGTGGAGGAAGCAAAGGATTTTCTGGAAAACGTTCCCGATAAGCTGGATTTCCTTGCTACGTCCTGCTGTCCCGCATGGTCGGTAATGGCGAAAAAGCTTTTTCCCGAGCTTGCAAAAAATATATCCATGGCACTGACGCCTATGGTGCTTACCGCACGTCTTGAAAAGAAAAAGGATCCCGACTGCCGTATCGCATTCATAGGTCCCTGCTCCGCAAAAAAGCTTGAGGCGAGCAGACGGACTATCAGAAGTCATGTGGATTTCGTGCTTACCTTTGAGGAGCTTATGGGAATGTTCGCCGCAAAGGAGGTCGATCTCGAAAATATCCCCGACAGCGAGAACGTTCCCCTGAATGAGGGAACGGGCGCAGGCAGAGGCTTTGCCGTAAGCGGCGGAGTTGCGGAAGCCGTAGCTGCCGAGATAAATCGTATCGACCCCGAAAGGGAGATAAAGGTCGCATCCGCTCAGGGACTTCACGAATGCAAAAAGCTTCTTCAGCTTGCCCGTGCCGGTAAATACAACGGCTACCTGCTTGAGGGAATGGGCTGCCCCGGAGGCTGCGTGGCAGGCGCAGGAACCATGTGCGCCGTAAACAAGGCGGCGGCAGGTATTGAAAAATACAAGAACCAGGCTGAAAAACAGCTTGCCTCACAGACGGATTATGTTGCCGATCTTGATATACTTGAAAAGGACGATCTTGACTGATGATAAGGGCCATTGACACAGACGACAGGGAAATTTACATTGAAATGGCTGAGGAGTTTTATCATTCCGACGCTGTATGCCACCCTGTTCCACGTGAAAATTTTGAAAAGGCTTTTGACCATATGATAAATGACGGCAGATATTTCAAGGGATATATTTTCGAGGATAACTGCGCTGTCTGCGGCTTTTGCTCCGTTTCTCTCTCATATTCCCGGGAGACGGGGGCATCTTTGCCTAGGTTATATGGAACGGGATTTCCGAGAGCGGATTATGCCTTATGGGGTTCTCTATAAACCGGGACACGAGCAAAGCCTCGTCCATTGGTTCGGTCAGATGCAAGGCATCAGACCGCAGTAATACTTGCTGTCTTACAAGGTCTGATAACGAAGCAGATGACCGAACCAATAGAGGATTTGCCGTGAAGGAGGTTTATAGAGGTTCCCTTATGTTTCGGAAATGCTTGATTACCTCAACGAAAACGGCATACGCATAACGATAATCAGCTCCCGCCTGATAGACTGATACATATCCTGCCTGCATATTTTTATCGGGAAAACAAGCATAAAATGCACAATTAACCTATTAATCCGATAGAAATTATGTTAAATCCTACAAATCATTATTCTAACTATTGACAAATGGAAAATATAGGTGTATAAATATAATATACTAAACCTATCAGATAAATATGAATTATTGAAGGCAGGAATTATGTATTACTTAAAAAAGCATTTCCGCGGAAATCACTCCGGAGGAGTGGCATACTGTTGAACCTCATATCAGCTTGTTACGAAAAAATATGAAACAATTGAAATGAGGTTTACCGTTATGAAAAAAAATGTTTTATCAACAGCCCTTGCATCATTACTTTCCGTATCCGTTCTTCTTACAGGCTGCGGATCCGATAATGCTGAGGAAGCTGCAAGTGCAGACAAGATCACACTTACAAATGTTTCCTACGACCCCACAAGAGAGCTGTATGCTGCGTATAACGAGCTGTTTGCAGCGCACTGGAAGGAGCTTAAAGGTCAGGACGTTGAGATCACCCAGTCACACGGCGGCTCGGGAAAGCAGGCGCTTGAGGTGGCAAACGGACTTGAAGCCGATGTTGTTACTCTTGCGCTTGAATATGATGTAAAGGCTGTGCAGGACGCCGGTCTTATCGAAGACGGCTGGATAGATGAATTTGACAAGGACAGCGCTCCCTACACATCAACTATTGTTTTCCTTGTCCGCAAGGGAAACCCCAAGAATATAACCGATTGGGGCGACCTTGTAAATGACGGAGTGGGCGTTATCACTCCCAATCCCAAGACCTCCGGCGGCGCGAGATGGAATTACCTTGCAGCGTGGAGCTACGCCGACGAGCTTTACGACGGAGATGAAGCCAAGGTGAAGGACTTTATCAAAAAGCTGTATCAGAATGTTCTCGTGCTGGATTCGGGTGCAAGAGGTGCTACGACCACCTTCGTTGAAAACGGTCAGGGCGATGTTCTTATTGCATGGGAAAATGAGGCGTTTCTTTCCATGAAGGATTATCCCGATGATTATGAGATAATAACGCCGAGCATAAGCATTCTCGCACAGCCCTCTGTAGCGGTGGTTGACAGTGTTGTGGACAAAAGGGGAACAAGAGAAGCGGCAACGGAATATCTCAGCTACCTTTACTCCGATGAAGCGCAGCGTATCGCAGGGGACAATTATTACCGTCCCTCAAACCCGGATATTCTTGCCGAATATGCAGACACATTCGATCTTGATATAAACCTTGTTACCATCAGCGATTTCGGAGGCTGGGACGAGGCGCAGGCAAAGCATTTTGCAGACGGCGGAATATTTGATGAGATCTACGAAGAATGATTTTTATGGAGCAATAAAATGAAAAGAAAAACCGTCAGAGTAATACCGATGTTCGGACTTTCAATGGGTGTGACCCTTACAATGCTCAGCGTGATAGTGCTTATCCCGCTGGCCTCGCTTGTAATATTCACCGCCAAAATGAGTCTTTCGGACATTATCGGAACATTGACACGCGAGCGTGTGCTTGCAAGCTTTCGGGTAAGCTTCCTCACGGCATTTGTGGCGTCTGCCGTAAATGCCGTCATGGGAGTGATACTGGCATGGGTGCTTGTAAGATACGATTTTCCCGGCAAGCGTATTCTTGACGGAATGATAGAGCTGCCCTTCGCACTGCCCACGGCGGTTGCAGGCATCTCACTCACATCTCTTACAGCCGATACGGGACTTATCGGCAAATTCTTTGCAAGGTACGGAATAAAGATCGCATACACAAGGATAGGTATTACCGTGGCGCTTGTTTTTATTGGCATACCCTTTGTTGTAAGAGCGGTTCAGCCCGTGCTTGAAAAGCTTGATCCCTCCTTTGAGGAAGCGGCGGGAGTTATGGGCGCAGACCGTTCAAGGATATTCAGGCAGGTTATATTTCCTGAGCTTGCTCCTGCCGTTTTCACAGGCTTCGGCCTTGCTTTCGGCAGGTGCCTCGGAGAATACGGCAGCGTTGTTTTCATTGCGGGAAACAAGCCCTTTGAAACCGAGATCACTCCGCTGATAATAATGTCGGAGCTTCAGGAATACGATTATTCCAGCGCAACCGCCATAGCTCTCGTAATGCTTATAGCGGCATTTCTTATTCTCTTTCTTGTAAATCTTGTTCAGGCAAGAAACACAAAAATTCTCGGAAGGTGAGCATATGCACAAGGAAACAGTCGGCTCAAAAATTGTTAAATGGCTGCTTATAGGGATAAGCGTGCTGTTTGTGTTCCTGATGCTTGTGCTTCCGCTGATAACGGTTATAACGGAATCGCTCAGGAACGGCTGGCAGACCTACATAGAAGCGGTCACGGACAAATACACGGTCAAGGCTGTACAACTAACTCTTATTTCAACTGTCTGTGCTGTCATATTCAATACGGTTTTCGGACTGTTCGCTGCGTGGCTGCTCACAAAGTTCAGATTCAAAGGAAAAAAACTGCTTACAACGTTTATAGATATCCCCGTGACGGTATCGCCCATAATCGCAGGTCTGATATTCGTGCTGACCTTCGGCAGGCAAAGCCCGATCTATCCTTTTTTGCAGAAAATGGACATACAAATAGTATTCGCAGTACCCGGAATAATCCTTGCGACGATATTTGTAACATTCCCGTTTATTTCCCGCGAGCTTATACCCGTGCTTGAATCGCAGGGCACTGATGAAGAGGAGGCTGCGGCGCTCATGGGAGCAAACGGTCTGACGATCTTTTCAAAGGTAACATTTCCCCATATAAAATGGGCATTCCTTTACGGCGTTGTTCTCTGCACAGCCAGAGCAATGGGAGAGTTCGGCGCAGTCTCCGTTCTTTCGGGACATCTCAGAGGCAAGACCAACACGCTCCCTCTCCACGTTGAGATACTTTTCAATGAATTT
>CAZDJG010000078.1:0-9252 GCA_964505695.1 uncultured Ruminococcus sp. | reverse complement strand
GTCGCAGTCAGACTGGTAAAAAATCCTATTAGCCATTTTAAATTCCTCCTAAGAAATAATGGGTATGTAAGTATATATTTCAAGACCTATCTTCTAAAGAAAATACGCCTTAAAAGCACGGTTATTTGATAGTTACACTGCCCTTCTGGATAGCAATGACACCTGTGCGGACAATTTCCCTGATTCCGTAAACCTCAAGGAGATCGTGCATTCTTTTAAGATGAACCGCAGAATCGGATATTTCAACAGTAAGAGTGGTCGCAGTCATGTCAATGATCTTTGCTCCCATTATTTCGCAGATGGTAAGTATCTCACTCCTCTGGGAAGGATTTGCATTGATCTTTATAAGCTGCAGTTCTCTGGCAAGCAACTCATCGGGGGTAAGAGTACGCACCTTTATGGTATCCACCAGCTTATTAAGCTGCTTTTCAAGCTGCTGAGCGGTATGCTCATCGCCATCGGCAACGATTGTGATCCTCGATATCTCGGGATCATCGGTTTCCCCCACTGCCAGACTGTCAATATTAAAGCCTCTGCGTGAAAAAAGACCCGACACACGTGAAAGCACGCCCGCATGGTTTTCAACAAGAATAGAAATTGTATGCTTCATTTACACGAACACCTTTCATTTATAAAGTCGATTCAAGCTTGTAAACATTGCACTCAAGAAGATACGGCTTATCTGAGTACGCAAGCTTTTCGATTTTTTCCTCAGCCTCAGCCATAGTAACGACCCTGTCTGCCTCGATCCCGTAGGAACGGGCAAGAGCTACAAAATCAGGACTTCCGTCAAGATGAACGGCTATCTGATGATCCTCAAATTGTTTGGTCTGAAGCTCTCTTACCATTCCAAGACGGTTATTTCTCATAATGATGATCTTAACCGAAATTTTTTCCTGCATAATAGTCGCAAGCTCCATCATCTGCATCTGGAAAGAACCATCACCGCAGACAACAACAACCTCTCTGTCGGGAGCAGCCATTTTTGCGCCCACTCCGCACGGAACAGAATATCCCATAGTACCCATTCCGCCTGTGGTAAGAAATCTGCCTCCGCTCTTTACGGAAAAGTTATTGCAGCACCATATCTGATTCTGACCGACATCAGCAACGCAGATCGTATTATCGGGAAGCCTGTCCGACAGCTTTCTAAGAAATACCTTGGGGTTTATAAACCCTTCGGTTTCCTCGTTTACGGAAACCTCATTCTTTATCTCGGCAAGCTGACGAAGCCAGCCTTCACGTCTGCAAACGACTGTTTTTTCGGCAAGCTCGGAAAGAATTGCTTTGCAATCGCCTACAAGAGGAATATCCACGGGAATATTCTTGCCGATCTCGGCAGGGTCTATATCAATGTGAATTATTTTTTTATTTTCGGCAAGGAATGTCGGAGATTTTACGGCTCTGTCACCTACCCTTGCGCCTATGAGGATCATGGTATCGCATTCATTTACAGCCTGATTTGCCGATTTAACGCCGTGCATACCGAGCATTCCCAGGTAAAGGGGATGCTCCGAGGGGAAAAGACTGAGTCCCATCATTGTAGAAACAGCAGGGATCTGAGCCTTTTCGGCAAAAGCTGCAAGCTCTTTTTCCGCACCCGCAAGAAAAACCCCGCCTCCTGCACAGATAAGAGGCTTTTCAGCGCCTTCCACAGCCTCGCAAATCTTTTTTATCTGCATGGGATTTCCTTTGACCGTAGGCTTATAAGTGCGCATCCTGACCTCGTCGGGATATGTAAAGTCAATAAGCGTATTCTGAACATCAACGGGGACATCTATAAGCACAGGACCCTTTCTGCCGGTTCCCGCAAGGTAAAATGCTTCCTTGAATATTTTTGGAAGCTCCGCTGCATTCTTGATAAGATAGCTGTACTTTACAAAAGGTTCCGCAGCACCCGTAATATCCACTTCCTGAAAAACGTCGCAGCCGATCTGATCGGTAGAAACCTGTCCCGTAATGCAGATAAGGGGGACACTGTCGGCATAAGCAGTTGCAATTGCGGTAAGCAGGTTTGTCGCTCCCGGTCCCGAAGTAGCAATGCAGACAGCAGGCTTGTTTGTGATCCTTGCATAGCCGCTTGCCGCATGACCGGCATTTGCCTCGTGGCGCACGAGAACGTGGTGAATATCCGAATGGTACAGCTCGTCATAAAAAGGGCAGATGGCTGCGCCCGGGTATCCGAAGACGACCTTTATACCCTCCATTTCAAGACATTTAACCATTGCCTGAGCAGCACGTATCATTCCTTTTCACGACCCTTCAATAATTATTATTACAAAGCATTCGGCAAACCCGAATTTTTTTGCATATAATATATTATATTACAATCATCTTTTTTCGTCAAGCGATTATTTAAATAAAATTTTGCATTTTATGGATTTAACAAAAAATTCACATAAATCTCTGACAATATGATATAATTATCATATGAAAAAATTTATTTATGTTAAAATCTTTATTATTGTGCTGTTTTCGGTGTTTATGCTTTGCTCCTGTACGGAAATATCAGAACCCGAAGCATCTGTCCCTGCGGCAGCGACCGCGGTCACCGAGGCGGCATACCCTGTTGAGGCAGGCAATCTTATTTTCAACTCGTCTCCCAAGACAATAGGTTCTCTCTCCCCTGCCGTAACGGAAATAATATTTGAGCTGGGATTCGGCGACAGGCTCGTCTGCCGCAGCAGCTACTGCGATTATCCCGAAGAGGCAAAGGACATCCCCCATGCAGGCTCCGCCGCAAACCCGGATATAGACAAGCTCATCGGATATTCACCCGATCTGCTTATTACCCAAAGTCCTATTGCAAACAAGGATATCAAGCGTCTGAATGAATCGGGTATCACTCTTCTGACGCTGCCTGCTCCGTCGTCGCTTACAGAGCTTTTTGAAAACTACCGTATCATTTCAAATATCCTGTCGGGAAGCATAGACGGAGACAGGCTTGCCCAAAATGCTCTTTCCGAATTCAAGACTGCGCTTACGGAGGCAGACAATTCCTGCGAAAGCCTTGTGCTTATAATGAATGTAAGCGAGGACGGTTTTTCCGTTGGTACGGGCGACAGCTTTGCTGGAGACTATATCTCAGCCTTCGGAAAAAACATCGCAGAGGAATATACGGAATTTTCCATGACTGCCGAGGAGCTTATCAGCGCTGACCCGCAGGTGATTTTTCTTGCACACCCACTTGAATCCCACGATATTCCTGCGGAAGTATCCTCACAGCTTTCGGCATTTTCCGAGGGACATGTTTTTGTAATTGACGCCTCTCTTACGGAAAGACCTACTTCAAGGCTTGCCGGTCTGACACGTTCCGTTTCCGAAACAGTAAGAGCCGATACGGGCGGAGCAGCCTCCGACACAAAATCCGCCGAAGTATCCGAAGAAACGGAGGAGAAAAGCAGCGAAGTATCGGATGATTCGCCGCAAGCTTGATTTTTGTAAAAACAGCATAAAATACCAAAACCGTATTCGGAAGGATTTGTAATTTTTTCCGAATACGGTTTTTTGCGGAAAAAAAACAAAAAAATATGTTGTATATCATTGATACAAACCAACCCTTTCAAGCCCGCAAAAATTGTCGGAAAGCAACAAAAGCCGCTGCCCAAATGATATGTCCGCAATGCTTGCATACCGAAAAAAAATGAGTATGATATTAAATATAGGGGTTCTCTATAAACCGGGACACGAGCAAAGCCTCGTCCATTGGTTCGGTCAGATGCAAGGCATCAGACCGCAGTAATACTTGCTGTCTTACAAGGTCTGATAACGAAGCAGATGAACGAACCAATAGAGGATTTGCCGTGAAGGAGGTTTATAGAGGTTCCCTATAGGCAATACCGAATAAAGATTGCGCTGAAGATGCGCAGGCAGATTCGGCGCAAAGTCGCAAGCCGTTCTTTGTTCGGTATTGCCTATAATCATCCATGAGGAGGAAATGACCATGCAAAACGAAATCAAAAACAAAAAGCTGTACGGAATCGTTGCCGTAGGACTTATGGCAGCCCTCGTATACGCAGGAAATTATCTCCAGATAAAGATACCCAACGGGGGACTTGTAACAAGGATACATCTGGGAAACTCAATGTGCTTGCTGGCAGGTCTGCTGTTCGGACGTATGAAGGGTGGTCTTGCTTCGGGAATAGGCGCTGCGCTTTTCGATCTGTTTGACCCGGTGTATATTGTTTCGGCACCGTATACCTTTTTCTCGAAATTTTCAATGGGCTTTGCCGCAGGTCATATCAGAAAGCACTCAAAGAATGAAAAAAGCTTCGTAATAATCGCCGCAATTATAGGTCAGCTTGTGTATATTGTGCTGTATCTGCTCAAAACCTTTGTAAGCCAGCTTATTCTCGGCGAACCTGTAAGCGTTGCTCTGCAGCTTACAGGAGTAAATGCGATAACCTCCTGCATTAACGGAGTTCTTGCCTGTGTGATAGCCGTTCCTCTTTATTTTGCCCTTTCAAAGGCTCTTGCACACACTGGGATAGCCTTGCTTATTACCGAAAAAGAGGAATCAAAAGGCTGGCTCAATCCTCTCACTGCGGGACTTACTGCGTTTGCGGTCATTGTCACCGCTCTTTACACCATAAATCTTTCAAATACGATCAAGCTTGAAAAAAAGCAGGACGAAAAGGAAGCGGCATACCGTCAGCAGATAGACGATATGCAGTATCAGATAGATTATCTTAAAAGTGAACTGAATATAGAAATACCGCCCCGTGAGTCCGAACAGGAAACGGAAAAGTAAGCCTGTATCAAAAAGGGAGTGCTGCAGCATGAAGTTCTTTGCCGCAGCACTCATTTCATTCACCCTTGATACGTTCGCAATAAATATCTCCTTCGCATTTCTTAACGCTGCCTCTAATAATATCACAATGAAGATCTCCTTCGACAGTAACGTCTCCGCCCACGTGTCCGCATTTTATGCTGTCGCCGCACTGTATACTGCCGCCGACATTTCCGCAGTTTACTCCGTCGCCGCATTGTATACTGCCGCCCACGTTTCCGCAGCACACACCGTCTCCGCAGGAAATGCCGCCGTTAACGTCCCCTTCAATGGAACATTTGCCCCAGATATCCACATTAAGGTCGGGCTGTTCGTCGGGTTTGGGCATCTGAAGCTTTATTAGAAGGCTGCTTTTAAACTCGTTTTGTCCAAGGATCTTATTTCCCATAGCCTGAACGATACGCAGTCTGCCGTCATCGGGCAGCCCGCATTCAGCCTTAGAAGCCTTATTTTCCCTGCCTGTAAGAAGATAATCGACAGTCACGCCGAAAAAATCCGCTATATCCGGCACAACTGCGATATCGGGGCAGGACAATCCGTTTTCCCATTTGCTTACCGCCTGGACAGTAACTCCCATACGCTCCGCAAGCGCTTCCTGAGATATACCCATTTCCGTTCTTTTCTGCCTGATAATTTCCGCAATCATTATTTTCATTTCATTACCTCCTCAAAGCCTGTTCCGGCTCTTATATTTAGGGGTTCTCTATAAACCGGGACACGAGCAAAGCCTCGTCCATTGGTTCGGTCAGATGCAAGGCATCAGACCGCAGTAATACTTGCTGTCTTACAAGGTCTGATAACGAAGCAGATGAACGAACCAATAGAGGATTTGCCGTGAAGGAGGTTTATAGAGGTTCCCTTTTGTAATTATATTATACTGAATATTTTACGATAATAACAGAAACCGACGGTTGACATTTATCAACCGTCGGTTGAAATGCTTCAATCTGTTTTAACGCTTTCTTTTTTTTCGGAAAAGCTTTTCATTGCCTGCATTCCCGCAATGACAGCTCCGCCTATCAGAAAAGGAATTATTCCGAAGGTTTCAAGTGTCATCGGCGGCTGAGGGTCATCAAGAGTAGCAGGTCCCATAATAATCGCGTAGAGCGAACCCAGCATAAGTCCTAATATAAAATATATAGTTGCTCCCCTGTGCTTTTCCAGAACCATACGGATAAGCTTTATGACCGATATCACTCCCGCAATTATTCCCAGACCGAAGGTTATCAGCAAGGGAAGCGCATGAAAATCAAAGTGAAGAATATCCTTTATTCCCGTAATTATTGGCACATACAAGCCAAAAATAAGCATCAGCGTTGAGCCTGAGATCCCGGGAAGTATCATTGCGCATATTGCTATCGCTCCCGCAATAAAAATATAAATGTACACCAGCAGACCGGGGCTTTCAAGCTTGACAGAATTTCCGCCGCCTGCCGGATTAAAATATGTGACAGCGGAAACAACGGCTATGCCGATAAGAAGAAAAAAAGCCATGGGCGCACTTTTTTTAAGGCTTTGCATTTCTTCCTTTATCACAATGGGAACGGCAAAGACTATAAAGCCTATAAACAAGGAAGATACAAAATAAATATGCCTCTCAAAAAGCCGTGAGAGTATCAGCACTGCAAGCACAAATCCGATAAGCCAGCCGACCCCCAGCTTTATAAGATAAAAAAAAGCTTTCTTGCGTTCCTCAAACGCACTTGAAATAAGACTGTTGAGGGAATTGATAAAATTGTCATAAAAACCCATAAGAAACGCCACAGTACCGCCCGAAACTCCCGGAACGCTGTCGGCAAGCGCCATGCAGAAGCCATGAAAAAAAGTGATAATTTTATTCATTTATATGATTTTTTCCTTTCATCTTTACTATGTATTATTATAGTATCACAATTATATCCGCAAATCAAGCGTATTTGGAAAAAATTACGTATTTTTGCGAATTTTCCTTGAAATTTCATAAAAGATATGATATAATAAAAATATATAATATTTAAAGCGGTACATTACATTTTTTTGTACATATCCGCCTATGAGAACAGAAAGGATCGTATAATATGGGCAGTTATATCAAAGCATACATAAAATCTGTGGAAATAGCCATTGATGACGAAACCACCGACCTTGAGGCTCTTAAAAGAGAACACCTTGTGCAGATAGAGTTTATTCAGCATGAGCGGCTCATTCATCTGCTCGTTACGATAATGTGCTGTATTCTGCTGTTTATAGGACTGTGTGTTTTCTTTATATCGGGTTTTACGGCATTTCTCATAATCAATGCTCTGCTGCTTATACTTGATTTCGGTTATCTGCTGTATTACTTTTTTATAGAAAACAGCACCCAGAAGCTGTACAGACTTTACAACCAAATCTGCGTAAAGGCTGAACAGGGCAACAAGACTGTTACCGATATCCTTTCTCAAAAGGAACTTTCTTAACTCAAAAACAGAATGGAGAATCCGCCGTGAAAGCATCGCCTGAGATAGTTCGCGAAGTTATCAAGAAAAAGGACATAATAGTTGAATTTCAGCCGATATATTCCCTTAATACAAAAAAATACATAGGTTTAGAGGCTCTTTCAAGAGGAATTTACAATGGAGAGATCATCTCCCCGTATTTCCTTTTTGAATATGCCAAAAAAGACGGCAATGTTCTTGAGCTTGACAGAATATGCCGCGAAAAAGCAATGAGAGCGTTTTCGGCGGAGGTTTCCGCACCGTCTCTTTTCATAAACTTTGAAACATCCGTGCTCAACGGCATAACCTCAGGTACGGGAGAGATAATGAAAACCGCCGCAGAAAACCGCATTTCTCCCCAGAATATTGTTATAGAGCTTAATGAATCGCAGGTCAAGGATTCCTATAACCTGATGATGTTTGTGGATTTTTACCGCTCTAAGGGATTTCTTATTGCGCTTGACAATGTAAGCGCAGGTCTTGACACCTTAAACAGGATAATGCTTATAAACCCCGATATAATCAAGATCGACCGCGCCATTGTTTCGCACATAGAAAGCAATAAATATAATCAGGAGGTTTTCCGCTCAATTATAAACACCGCAAAGCAGATAGGCGCAATGACAGTTGCCGAGGGTGTTGAAACGGTAGACGAGGTCATCACCTGCATGATAATGGGAGTCGACTATTTTCAGGGCTTTTATTTTCAGAAGCCGGAGCAGTTCAATTATCTTTTTACAAACGAGGCAAGGCTTCGTGTGGAGGATGCCGCACAAAGGCTGAATATTTCCACAAAGAAAAATCCCACGGTTGTCACTATGAAGATCGAAAGCTATAAGCGTATTATCTACGACCTTGTAAACCGTCTTGTCTGCATGACTGATGACGACTATAACGCCGAACTCAGAAGCTACGTAAACGAGCATAACGAGATAGAATGCGCATTCCTTATCGATAAAAAGGGATTTCAGATAACCGACACCATAATGACCCCCGACACCGAGATATTGGAAGGGTATCACCCTGCGCTCATAGGCGTAAACCACGACATAAAGAATTACTTTTATGCCATTAAGGAGCAAATTGAGGATCCGTTCATTTCGGGCTGGTATATATCAAACGCAACCGGAAAAAGCTGTAAAACGATATCTTCAAAATTTTACAGCAAAAAA
Organism: uncultured Ruminococcus sp.; assembly: GCA_964505695.1. Taxonomy (GTDB): domain Bacteria; phylum Bacillota; class Clostridia; order Oscillospirales; family Ruminococcaceae; genus Huintestinicola. The sequence continues at coordinate 835 of CAZDJG010000078.1, read as the reverse complement.
GGTGATATGATAGTTGCCTGCGTGGATCTTAAAAGACAGTAAATCAGCCTGCATTTCCAACGCTTGACAAATTCCGCTCATTATGCTATAATCTGTAAAAACAAACCGAAAGGAATTTTATCAATGGTTATTATTGAAATGGAAAACGGCAAGCAGATTAAGCTTGAGCTTTATCCCGACAAGGCTCCCATTACAGTTGAAAATTTTGAAAAGCTTGTTAAGCAGGGATTTTATGACGGTCTTATATTCCACAGAGTCATCAGCGGCTTTATGATCCAGGGCGGCTGTCCCGACGGAACGGGAATGGGTGGACCCGGCTGGCACATCAAAGGCGAATTTGCCTCTAACGGAGTTCAGAACGATATCAGGCACACAAGAGGCGTTATTTCCATGGCACGTTCCATGATGCCCGACAGCGCAGGCTCCCAGTTCTTTATCATGCACAAGGACGCTCCGCACCTTGACGGCGATTATGCCGCATTCGGCAGGGTAATTGAGGGAATGGACGTTGTCGATGAGATCGCCGACTGCGAGACCGACTACGGCGACAGACCTGTTAAGGAACAGAAAATGAAGAGAGTATATATCTCCGAATGATAAATACGCTGTACCATCAGATTGTATAAAATACAGAGATAATGACGCCATAGTATTTATGAGGAAATCATAAATACTATGGCGTCAGTTTATCGTATAACCGAGTAGTTTTCGTCACATACCCCGAAAAAACTCTCACTTCGGTTAAGTTTTTCTCAACAAATATGCTGTGGACAAATCTTATTAAGGCAATATCGAATAAAGATTGCGCTGAAGATGCGCAGTCAGATTTTTCGTC
>CAZDJG010000077.1:0-9420 GCA_964505695.1 uncultured Ruminococcus sp. | reverse complement strand
AGATGACCGAACCAATAGAGGATTTGCCGTGAAGGAGGTTTATAGAGGTTCCCTAGAGTCAGTACCGTATAAAACCCGCAGACAGCATGAAAAAACAACCTCATTTCTTTATGCGGCGCCGACCCGAATACAAAAAACGCATGACCGCTTTACGAACGGCTCATGCGTTCTTGCTCTTTTTTGCAGCAAGACGCAAAAAAAGAGAATGACAAATCAATGCGCATATGCTCGGTCATGATATATATGTACATATATACCCTCGCCGCTGCTAAAGAAAGGAGAAAACTTTGCCGATCTATCAGCCAACAAAGCAAATGAAAAGACGAGGCTCTGTCGTAACTCTGGTAATACTTGCCGCCTCGCTGGGACTTTGCGCACAGCTTTTCAGAACCTCCGTAACAGACCATGACAAATATGCGGCAATGGCTAACGACAGCCAGTTCGGCAGCAAGACCGTAGAGGCAAACAGAGGAAGTATCTATGACAAAAACGGCAAGATCCTCGCTCAGTCGGCAACGGTTTATAACATTATCCTTAATCCAAGTGCGATCACAGGCGTTTCCGATGACCAGATGGATCCTGATGAAAAGGAACGTCAGATAAAAACCATAGCAAAAATACTCAGCGAGGAGCTGAGTGCCGATTATTCAAAGCTTGTAAGCGTATTCAGCGACGCGGACACCAAGGACAAACAATGGTATAAGGTCGAATCAAAGGTAGAAAAGGACATAGTGACAAAAATAAACACAAGGATAGACGAGGAGGAGCTTGCGGGAAACCTTGTAAGCACCGAGGAGGACACAAAAAGATATTATCCCCAGGGGGATCTTGCAGCCTCGGTCATCGGCTTTACAAATTACGAGGGCGACGGCATCTACGGCGTTGAGGCTTATTACAACGACTATCTTGCGGGAGTCGACGGAAAGATCATTTCCGCAACCGACGGTCTGGGCAACGAAATGCCCTATAAAAACGACAAAATATACGCGGCAAAGGACGGCAGCTCCATTTATCTTACAATAGACTACACGCTTCAGTATTACTGCGAAAGAGAGCTTGCCAAATGCGTTGAACAGAATAACGTGGATAACCGTGCCTGCGCTATTATTATGAATGCAAAAACAGCAGAGATACTCGCAATGGCGACCTCTCCCGGTTACGACCTCAACGACAGGAACTCCATCTATTCGCAGAAGGACAGGGATATCCTTGCCGCTCTTGCGGAGGAAACCGAGGACGAAGAGGTATATAACGAGAAATACGCCGAGCTGCGTGAAAAGCAGTGGAAAAACAAAGCTATCACCGAGCTTTATGAGCCGGGATCGGTTTTCAAGGTGGTAACAGGCTCCTCGGCGCTTGAGGAAAAGGTGATAAGCCTTAACTCCACCTTCACCTGCAACGGTGTGATCCAGGTCGCCGACCGACTCATGAAATGCTGGACGTCAGGCTCTCACGGCACTCAGGATTTCACCACCGCAATGACAAACTCCTGCAACCCCGCCTTTATTCAGATAGGTCAGCGGCTCGGAATAGAAAAATTCTGCGACTATTTCAGGGCGTTCGGCTTTACCGAGCCTACGGGCATAGACCTGCCCGGAGAAGCATCGGGACTTTATGTTTCGGAGGAGGATATGGGGATAGTACAGCTTGCGTCCTGCTCCTTCGGTCAGTCCAATACCGTCACCCCTATTCAGATGATAACCGCATATGCCGCAGTTATAAACGGCGGATATCTCCTGCAGCCTTACGTTGTAAGCAAGGTAGTAGACAGCAACGGCAACGTTATCGAAACAAAGGAAAGAACCGTCCGCAGACAGGTGATCTCCGAGGAGACTTCCGCACAAATGAGACAGGTCCTCGAAAGCGTTGTAAACAACAATGGCGGTTCAAACGCATATATAAAAGGCTACCGCATCGGCGGAAAATCGGGAACCTCTGAGAAGCTGCAAAAAAATACGCAGCTCGGCGTGAATAACCTGTATGTCAGCTCATATGTGGGCTTTGCGCCTGCCGACGACCCCGAAATAATAATGCTGGTAATGGTCGATGAGCCTCAGGGCAAGGATCATAACGGCTCGCAGATATATTACGGAAGCCTTGTGGCGGCGCCCGTTGTTTCGGCTGTGTTCAAGGACGCACTTCCCCATCTCGGCTATTACCCCGAATACACCGAGGAGGAGCTTGCCGCTCTCGATGTAAACGTTCCGAGCGTTGAGGGTCAGAGCGTTGAGGCGGCACGCAAAACTATCGAAAGCCTCGATCTTCAGGTATATGTCGTAGGCAACGGAGATACGGTAACCGCGCAGGTTCCCTCACGTTCCTCCTCCGTTCCGAGAAACGGCAAGGTGATCCTTTACACCGAGGAGGATTATGAAACACAGTATACAGTCGTGCCGAATGTTATCGGATATACGGTCTCTCAGGTGAATGAGATGCTGACTTCGGTCAATATTAACTTTAAGGCAGGCGACGGAGCGACCGAGCATTCGGGAGCGATCGCCTATTCGCAGAACTATACGCCCGGAACAGAGGTCCCTGTGGGAACAGTGGTGGAAGTAACCTTCCGTGTAAAGGACGAGGGCTGAGCTGCGAACCGCTCAGGAGGAATGGTCTTGATGAACGAAATCAGAAAGCAGCTTTTTGACCTGCTTGCCGACGCAGGAAAAGCGGCAAAGTACAGCTATAACGGCAGCGACTGCACGGTCACGGGCATTACCGACGATACACGCAGCCTGCTGCCCGGAAATATCTTCATCTGCGTAAAGGGCGGCAGCTTTGACGGTCATACCGCCGCCGCAGAGATGCTCGAAAAGGGTGCGGCAGCAGTAGTATGCAGCCATGATCTGGGACTTGGAAACAGGCAGATAATCACCCCCGACACAAGAAAACTTTACGGACTTCTGGCTGCCGCATGGTTTGACCACCCCGAAAAGCGTCTTATCCTTGTGGGAATAACGGGAACAAACGGCAAGACCACCCTTGCCTCCATGATATCCCATATACTTTCGTTTACGGGGGAAAAGACGGGACTTATCGGAACAACGGGAGTATTTATCGGAGAAAAAGCTGTCCCAAGGGACGATTCCACCCCCACCACCCCAAAGGTATCCGAGCTGTATAAGCTCTTTCGGGAAATGGCGGACAGCGGCTGCAAATACTGCGTGATGGAGGTATCCTCTTTCGCGCTTGAGCAGAACAGGATAGGTCCCGCCGTTTATGAGTGCGCCGTTTTTACAAACCTCACCCGCGATCATCTTGACTATCACAAGACAATGGAAAATTACTACCTTGCAAAGAAAAGGCTTTTTACAGACCACTGCCGCCTTGCGCTTATAAACACCGAGGACGCTTACGGCGAAAGGCTGTACGGCGAAATATCCTGCCCGAAGCTGTCCTACGGGATAAAAGGCGGTACATCGGTCTATGCAAGCTATATAAAATATTCGGACTCAAAAGCAAAATTCTGGTTCTGTCAGCAGGGCAAAAGCTATCCCTTTACCCTTAACATGATGGGCAGCTACAATATTTCAAACGCTTCGGCAGCAATAGCCGTCTGCTCCTCGCTTGGAGTTCCCATGGAAAAGATCACAAACGCAATGTCCGGATTTAAGGGCGTAAGAGGCAGATGCGAAATGATACCCACGGGAAGAGATTTCTTTATTGTCTGCGATTATGCCCATTCTCCCGATGCATTGGAAAATATGCTGCCGAGCATCAGGGAAAATACAGAGGGACGGCTTATCTGTCTGTTCGGCTGCGGCGGCGACCGCGACCGCACGAAGCGACCGCTTATGGCAAGGGCAGCGGCAAAATATGCCGATCATCTTATAGTTACCTCCGATAATCCCCGAAACGAGGATCCCGACGATATAATCGACGAGATCATGACAGGTCTTGAGGGCAGCACCGTCCCCTGCGACAGGATAACCGACCGCAGAAAGGCTATATTCCATGCGGCTGCCATCGCCCGCAAGGGGGACGTTATCGTCCTTGCAGGCAAGGGACACGAGGATTATCAGATACTTGCGGGGAACGTCCATATCCATTTCGACGAGCGTGAAATTTGCGCAGAGGCTCTGGCTGCTCTCTCCTCAACAAAAATGACTGTGGGAGAAATCTCCTCAGTGTGCGGGGGAAAATGCATAAATATCCCCGATATTACTGTTGAGATCGATGCAAAGGACATTGTAAGCGACAGCCGAAGCGTCAAAAAGGGCTGCCTGTTCGCCGCTTACAGGGGAGAACGCTTTGACGGTCACAGCTTTGTAAGTTCAGCCGTTTCGGACGGAGCTGCTGCGGCTCTTACAGACCATAAGATAAACGGCTGCCCTTGCATAGTCGTGCCGGATGTGACAAAAGCCGTTCTTGACATTGCAGCGCACTACAGAAGAAAATTTTCTCCCGTGCTTGTGGGAGTTACGGGCAGCGTGGGCAAAACTACCACAAAGGAAATGATCGCCCTCGCGCTTTCCTCGGAATATAAAACCTATAAGACCCCCGCAAACCGCAACAATGAAATAGGTATGCCCTTTTCCCTGCTGGAGCTTGCCCCGGAACACGAAGCAGCGGCAATAGAAATGGGTATGTCCCACTTCGGCGAGATCAGACGGCTGTCGGAGACCTGCCGCCCCGATATCTGCGTAATAACGAATATCGGCTGGTCCCATGCGGAAAACCTCGGTTCTTCACAGGAGGGCATATTAAAGGCAAAGCTTGAGATACTTGACGGCGCAGCTCCCTCAGCTCCCCTTATAGTAAGCGGAGACGACCCCTATCTTGCTCCTCTGAAGGATAAGCTTACCGACCGCAAGGTCGTTATCTGCGCTCTCGAAAACAAAAATGCCGATTTTACCGCTGAGGATATCACGGTATCAGACGGAAAAACAAGCTTTACAGTCGTGAAAAACAATATCCGCGGAGAAAGGGTCACTCTGCCCTGCATTGGCAGCCACCATATCCTTGACTGCCTGTTCGCATTTGCCGCAGTTTATGAGGCGGCTGAGCTTTCGGACAGAAAATACAACGAAAAAGCTGCCGCACAAAGCCTTTCTCATTTTGAGGCGGAGGGACTGAGGCAGCATATGGAAGACAGAAACGGCGTTTTGCTTATAATCGACTGCTATAATGCCGCTCCCGATTCCATGAAGGCTGCTCTGAACGTACTTTGCGATACTGAGGCAAAGGGCAGCCGTACAGCCGTTCTCGGCGATATGCTGGAGCTTGGGGAGCTTTCACCCGCTCTTCACAAGGAAGTGGGAAAATATGCCGCTCAGAAGGGAATAAACAAGGTGATATGCTTCGGCAAAAATGCGGAGCATATTGCGGCAGGCGCAAAGGAATATGCAAAGGGCGGCACGGAGGTTTATTATTTTGCAGACAAGGCTGATATCATAAAGATAATAAAAGAAACCGTCAAAAGAGGAGACGCTGTTCTCTTCAAGGCAAGCCGCGGTATGCATATGGAGGATATTATCGGCGAATGCTTCGGAAATCAGCCTCGCTGAAATGCCGTTTTCCGACACGGGAACAATATATAATTACAGATAGGAGTAACTGCTATGCCATTCTGGATAGATCTTCTGGCTGCGGCTGTTGCCTTTGCCGTTTCGGCGGCTTTGGGAATATACCTGATACCGCTGCTCAAAAAGCTTCACTTCGGCACAACGATATACGAAAAGGGTCCTGCGTGGCATAAAAGCAAAAACGGCACACCCTTAATGGGCGGCTTTATGTTCATAATCGGCACGGTCATTTCCTGCGCCGCCGCATACTGCGTGTGGAGGTTAGCTGTACCGCAGACAGCGGTCGTTCCCGACAATACGGGACTTTACAAGCTGATAGCCGGACTTGCTTTCGCTCTGTTAAACGGTGTTATCGGCTTTATCGACGACTACATCAAGGCAATAAAAAAGCAGAACAAGGGTCTTGACGCAAAGCAGAAAATGATAATGCAGTTTGTTGCCTCGTCAGCCTTTTTAATTGCGCTGAGAATGCTCGGAGATACCTCCACCGAAATCATTTTCCCCTTTATCGGCAGCGTGGACTTCGGCTTTTTCTACTATATCATAATGCTCCTGTACCTTATCTTCCTCACAAACGCCGTAAACCTTACCGACGGCGTGGACGGACTCTGCGGAACGGTAACTGCCGTATTCGCCCTGTCATGGCTTGCGATCTTTTCCTCTATGGGGCTGTACGAATATTCCATATTCTCCGCCGCACTTGCAGGAGCCTGCATGGGCTTTCTGGTGTGGAACCTCAACCCCGCAAAGATATTCATGGGTGACACCGGCTCAATGTTCCTCGGAGGCTGCGTGTGCGCAATGGGCTTTGTGACCCACCGGCACCTTTTGCTTGCGCTGATCGCGGCAATATATATCTGCGAGGCGCTTTCTGTGGTTCTTCAGGTAATAAGCTTCAAAACAACGGGAAAGCGCATTTTCAAAATGTCCCCCATACATCATCATTTTGAAATGTGCGGTTTTTCCGAATATAAGATCGTCATAACCTTTTCCGCCGTGGGTCTTATCTGCGGAGTGATCGGAAATATCCTTTACGGAGTTTTCCTCAGATGAAAATAACCGCAGGTTTTTAGGAAGGGAACCTCTATAAACCGGTTTGAAAAGAGAAAATTGACAGAGTGCGCCGTATGCAAGGAAAGCCGACGAAGCAAGGCTTGATGCCTTGCGAGGAGGTTTGACGCAGCAGACGGTGTGCTATGGCGATTTTATCTCAAACAAGGTTTGAACGAGGTGACCTTAAGACATTCGCCAGTGCAAAAACATATTTGCAGTCCCTTGTACGGAGCTATGTACATATTCCGGTAATTTCAATATCTGCAAAGAAAGGAGAATCGGTATGCCTGAGCAGAACAGCCGTACAAAAAAGAAACAGCCGAAGCCAAAAAGGCTTGCAAACAATAAAACTCTTTTTAAGTTTCTGATGCCAAAAAGCAGCTATCTCGAAAACATCCGCATAGGCGAGATCGATATCCCCCTTCTGATACTTATATTGGTGCTGCTGGTTTTCGGTCTGATAATGATGTATTCCGCCTCCTATGCATGGGCAATACATGACGGAAAAGCACAGGACTATTATTTCAAAAGGCAGCTTGTAATGTCGGCAATAGGACTAACAGCCATGATCTTTGTGGCAAGTCCGCTGTTTGACTATCATATATTCAAACACCCGCTCATAACCTTCGGATTTTTCGGACTTTGCATTGTGTTCCTGCTTATAGTGCATATTCCGGGAATAGGAATCACGGACGGAGGAGCCAGCCGCTGGATAAGCGTAGGCTCCCCGTCAAACCCGATCTTCAGCTTTCAGCCGTCGGAAATGATGAAGCTTGCGATAATCCTGCTGTTTGCCCATATGATATCCTCGAACCATCAGAATATCAAAACAATAAAATACGGCGTGATCCCTTATATGGCAATACTTGTGCTTGTTGCGGGACTCGTTATACTTCAGCCCCATATTTCCGGAACAATAATCATCTGCGTCATTGCCATTTCCATGATGTTTGTGGGCGGAATGAAGCTCAGCCACTTTATAACGCTGTGCATAACAGGCACGGCGGGACTTACCGCCGTAGGCTATTTTCTGTATAAAATGGGCTACGACTATATATACAACCGTATCCAAGGCTGGCTCTACACCTTTGACGACGCAAACAGGGACATTGCATGGCAGACAAGAAATTCTCTAATAGCCATAGGCTCGGGCGGTCTTTTCGGTCTGGGACTGGGAAATTCAAGACAAAAGTTTTTGTATCTTCCCGAATCGCAGAACGATTTTGTTTTCTCAATTGTCTGTGAGGAACTGGGTTTTTTCGGTGCGGCAGTAGTAATAGTTCTCTTCCTGATGCTTATTTTCAGAGGATTTGAGATCGCACAGAATGCACCCGACAAATACGGTATGCTCCTTGCATCGGGCATTACCGTGCAGATAGGCGTTCAGGCTCTTCTGAACATTGCGGTCGTTTCAAATGCAATACCGAATACGGGAATTTCCCTCCCGTTTTTCAGCTACGGCGGAACTGCCCTTATCATGCAGCTTGCGCAGATGGGAATAATACTGAACATTTCAAGGCAGTCTATCCCGCGAAAAGAAAAACCCGACGCAGATCAGTCAAAGGAGCTTGAAAAAATAAGCCGCGCCAAAAAGCAGCTCGGAACTTCCCCCGGAAGGGAAAATACGGCAAAGCCCGAAAGGAAAAACTGAAAGGAGCTTTTTAAGTGAAGGTCTTGCTTGCAGGCGGAGGAACTGCGGGTCATATCAATCCCGCTCTCGCCATTATATCAATAATAAAGGACCGCTGTCCCGATGCGGAATTCCTCTATGCGGGAACTCCAAACGGAATGGAGTCAAAGCTTGTCCCAATGGAAAAAATCCCCTTTGCACCGATCAGGGTAAGCGGGTTTCAGCGAAAGCTTACTCTTAAAAATATCGCAAGGAACATTAAAGCCGCCGCATATCTTACTACGGCAGGTCATACGGCAAAAAAGATAATAAGGGATTTTTCGCCCGATATCGTTATCGGCACAGGCGGATATGTAAGCGGTCCCATCGTTCTTGAGGCTGCGGCAATGGGAATACCCACGGCTATCCATGAACAGAATGCATATCCCGGCGTTACCACAAGAATACTCTCCAAAAAGGTCGACATAGTAATGCTCACTATGGAAGAAGCTGCCGGATATTTTGACAAAAGCGTAAAATACGTAAAAACGGGGCTTCCCGTGAGAAAAGGCTTCGACCCGGGCGCAATTTCACGTAAGGACGCCAAAAAGAAGCTTGGACTTGACGAAAACAGCATTTGCATTTTCTCATGGGGCGGAAGTCTGGGCGCAGGAGCAATAAACGACAGCGCCATCGCCCTTATGAAATGGGAAAAGGAATGCGGAAAAAATATCACCCATATCCACAGCTACGGAAAAATGGGACGCGATACCTTTGAAAAGCGTCTTGCCGAGCTTGATATCCACCCCGATTCCGATCCAAGACTTATCGTCAGGGAATATATACATAACATGAACGTCTGCACTGCCGCAGCCGACCTTATAATCTGCCGCAGCGGAGCCTCGGCAATAAGCGAGCTTGAGGCAATGGGACGGGCGTCTGTTCTTATCCCGTCACCCGTTGTTGCGGGAAATCACCAGTACTATAACGCTATGGTACTCGGAAAAGCGGGTGCGGCTGTAGTAATAGAGCAAAAGGATCTTACCGACGAGCTTATCGTCCAAAAGGCTGACGAGCTTTGCTCAGACCCGCGGCGTCTTGACAGTCTTGCAAAAAAAGCGCATGAACAGTGCATAAACGATACCCCCGACAGAATTTATAAAGCGATCACCGATATACTTAAATAAGGGGTTCTCTATAAACCGGGACACGAGCAAAGCCTCGTCCATTGGTTCG
>CAZDJG010000076.1:0-9421 GCA_964505695.1 uncultured Ruminococcus sp. | reverse complement strand
GAACCAATAGAGGATTTGCCGTGAAGGAGGTTTATAGAGGTTCCCTAAAATCAATCGGCGATATATACTTTTGGATACAAATCAAGGGACTGTTACAGCAAAACTTCCTGCTGCAACAGCCCCTTCATACTAAAAACCGTTTGAACGAAGGATAAGATTTGGCGAAAAGCCGTGCCGGTTTCAAGGAAAAGAACCGCAGGCAGGCTTGGCGCCTGGCAAGGTTCTTTGACGCAGAAAACGGTGCGGATTTTTGTCAAAGATATCCTGAGTTTAAATGGTTTTTAGTATCATATCCCGGTCATTTCAGATCCGCTCTCATTCTTCTTCCGAAAACTATCACCGCAAGCGCCAGTATAACAGCCGCGTAAACCGCGGACACAAGCAGCGGCTCGCCTATTGCTCCGCTGTCTCCCGAAGCCGCCGCTCTTGCGGCGCTTACGCAGTGGTAAAAGGGCAAAGCCCTGCATACTTTCAGTATCGTTCCCCCCATTGCGTCAACGTCCATGAATATGCCTCCCAGCATACTTCCCGCGGAAATTATCACCGAACAAAGTCCGGGAGCTGCCTTGTCGCTCATAAGGCTGCCGAATATCATTCCTATTCCCGTCATAAGCGCCGCAGGGACAAGGCTCACGGCGGCGCAAAGCAGCATATTGAGCGGTCTGAGAGTTTCTCCCGTCACAAGGGAAACTATGTACGCCGCCGCCATGCAGATGATCACCTGAGCCGCTGCAATAATCATCAGCGAGAAAAAATACCCCGCAATAAAATCCGCCGCTTTCATGGGCGAGGAGTAAAGCCTTATAATAAACGCTCCTGTACGATCCTTTGAAATAAGCAGAGCCGCAAAAAGCATTACAAACATAAGTCCGAATATTCCTATTGCGGGAGCCAGATTCTGTATCTCAAAGACGTGCATTTCCGCCTGAGGGGGAATGCTGCCGTTTATTACCGTCATCACGATAAGCATCACCACCGGAAAACCCAGACAAAACACAAAGCTCATGGGATCGCGCAGTATCTCCTTTGCGTTTCTCCGCGCAAAAATCACAGCCCTTTTCACTTATTTTCATCTCCTATCAGCTTTATAAACGCATTTTCAAGACCCTTTTCTCCCGATTTTTCCTCCAGCTCGGCAAGGGTTCCGCAGGCAATTATACTGCCCGACGTCATAATGCCTATCCTGTCGGCGACAGCCTCCGCCTCGTCCATGTAGTGGGTCGTGAGTATTATGGTTACACTGCCTTTAAGTCCTGTAATGACGCTCCACAGCTCCCGTCTTGCAAGAACGTCCAGTCCGAGAGTAGGCTCGTCAAGGAAAAGCACCCTCGGCTCGGATATAAGCGCCATTGCAATGCTTACCTTCCTCTGCCAGCCCCCCGAAAGGGTCTTGGTCCTGCTGTCCATTACCTTGTCAAGGCTGAATATTTCACGCATCTGCTCTGTTTTCCGCTTTATCTTTTCCTTGGAAAAGCCGTAAAGAGCGGCGGTAAATTCAAGATTTTCCCTAACCGTAAGATTGGGTGCGGTCGCTGTTTCCTGAGTGGAAATGCCGATAAGGGACTTTACCTCCGACTTTCCGGAAATGCAGCTTTTACCGCAGATAAAGGCTTCCCCCTCCGTGGGCTTTGACAAGCAGCAAAGCATACGGATAAGCGTGGTCTTGCCTGCGCCGTTAACACCCAGAAGAGCGAACAACTCCCCCTCCTCTGCGGATATGCTTACCCCGTTCACAGCCGTTTTGTCGCCGTATTTCTTTACAATGCCCTTTGTTTGCACTGAGATCATTTTTATTCTCCCTCCGCTCCCTTATTGTTATTTTCATTTTTAGGCGAAATTCCTGTATCGGGCAATTCAAATTTATCGCTCATTTTAACAATGGCAATACCCTGAGCCTCATCTCCGAGTACCAGCAGCAGATCTCCCGCTCTTATGCCGAATACGCTGCGGCAGTGCTTGGGAAGAGTTATCTGACCCTTGTCGTTTACTCTCACCATGCCGAAAATATGCTTGCCCGCAGGCGCAAGCTCTGTTTTCTCTCCTCTTTTTTCCGCATTTCTCACAAGGCTGTCAACCGTAACTCCGTAAAGGTCTGCAAGTGCAATACAGTTTCCGATATCGGGAACAGTTTCTCCCCTTTCCCATTTTGCCGCCGCCTGACGGGACACTCCAAGCCTTTCGGCAAGAGCCTCAAGTGTAAGTCCGTTTTTTTGCCTGAGCGTTTTCAGATTATGGCGCATTTCGTTTTCCATTTGTGACATATTCTCCCCTTTCAGAGGCGGGAAATATCTTCCTGCATCTGATTTTTTATATGGGGGTTCTCTATAAACCGGGACACGAGCAAAGCCTCGTCCATTGGTTCGGTCAGATGCAAGGCATCAGACCGCAGTAATACTTGCTGTCTTACAAGGTCTGATAACGAAGCAGATGAACGAACCAATAGAGGATTTGCCGTGAAGGAGGTTTATAGAGGTTCCCTATGGTAATTATAACACGGTTTCCGTATCCTTACAACCAACCGCAGACAACACAAAAGAAAAATTTATGTTATCTTTAATTTACATATCGTCAAAAAAAGGCGCAAATTACACCAATTCCGATTTTTCCGCTACGGTAAAAATTTACTTTCAGGGATTGAAATAAAGTAAATAATTTAGTATAATAGTGTATATGAAGGGAGCGGAAAATATGGAAAACCCAAAAGCGACAAACTGCGAAAGCTGCGTAAATTATATTTACGACGAGGATTATGACTGCTATAGCTGCCTTGTAAATCTCGACGAGGACGAAATGTATCGGTTTGTAAGCGGTGTCAGCTTTGCCTGCCCCTATTTCCGCCTTGACGACGAATACGGCGTCGTAAGGCATCAGATGTGATCCGTTTTCTGCGGAGGTGATATTTATAAAATACGGCAAAACCGTCAGAGGACGTTTTATTTCCCGTTCCAACCGCTTTATCGCAAAGGTATTCGCCGAGGGAGATATACAGACGGTCCATGTGAAAAATACGGGTCGCTGCAGGGAGCTTCTGACAGAAGGAGCAGAGGTAATACTCGAATGCGCCCCCGACACATCAAAGCGCAGGACAAAATACGACCTTACTGCGGTGTATAAAAACGGAATGCTTATAAATATGGACAGCCAGAGTCCCAACAAGGCAGCCGCGGAATTTATTCCGAGCCTTTTTGAAAATGCGACCCTTATCCGCCCCGAAACTGTTTACGGAAATTCCCGTTTTGATTTTTACATTGAGGCGGACGGAAAACGCAGCTTCATGGAAGTAAAGGGCGTTACCCTTGAAAATGACGGCGTGTGCTTATTCCCCGACGCTCCCACCGAAAGAGGCGTAAAGCACTTAAAGGAGCTGTCCCGTGCGGCGAAAGAAGGCTTCGGAGCTTTTGTGCTTTTCGTGATACAAATGGAACGGGCAAAGTATTTTACGCCCAACAGGGAAACTCACCCCGAATTTGCGGACGCTCTCACCGAATCGGCAAAAAGCGGCGTAAAGCTTCTTGCATATACCTGCACTGTCACAGAAAACAGCATGGAGCTGCGTGCGCCATGCCCTATAGTACTTGATAAATCGGAGTAAATATGGAAAATCTTACAAATTTCAGCGTTGTAAAGGAAATACTTGAAAGGCACGGCTTTACCTTTTCAAAGGCGCTGGGTCAGAATTTTATAACAAATCCCTCGGTTTGTCCCAAAATCGCAGAAATGGGAAACGCCAAAAAGGGCTTCGGCATAATTGAGATAGGAACGGGAGCGGGCGTGCTCACCCACGAGCTTGCAAAGCGCGCGGACAAGGTCGTCGCCGTGGAAATAGACAGCAGGCTTATACCTGTTCTTAAGGAGACCCTTGCCGAGCATAAAAACGTGACCGTAATAAACGCAGATATTATGAAAACAGACCTGAAAAAGATCATTGACGAGCATTTCGGCGGTCTTGAGGTCGCTGTCTGCGCAAACCTTCCCTATTACATCACCTCGCCGATAATCATGTATCTGCTTGAAAGCAGGCTCCCCGTGAGGTCGGTCACGGTAATGGTGCAGAAGGAGGCGGGTGCAAGGCTCTGCGCAAAGCCCGGCAGCAGAGAATGCGGAGCGGTAACTGCGGCAGTAAACTATTACTCAGCGCCGTCCTTTCTCTTCAGCGTTTCACGGGGCAGCTTCATGCCCTCACCGAAGGTGGATTCATGCGTTATCAGGCTGGATATCCTTGACAAGCCCCCCGTAAAGGTCAAGGACGAAAAATTCTTTTTCCGAACGGTAAGAGGAGGGTTTTCCCAAAGGCGCAAAAACCTTGCAAATTCTCTTTCCTCCTCCCTCGGAGCAGACAAGGAAACGGTCACGGCCGCAATACGCAGCACGGGTCTTTCGGAAAACGTGCGTCCCGAACAGCTTACCCTTGAACAGCTTGCGGCGGTTTCAAACGCTCTTTTTTCAGCATTGGAGGAATAGTAAAATGAACAGACTTAATATTTTTTACGAGCATATACATGAAATATGCTCGCAACGGCAGATGTCCCTTGAAAAGGCTCTCCTTGCCGCAAAGAACTGCGGGATAGACGGTCTTGAATGCGATATGATGCGGCTTAAAGGAAGTGATACCCATTCTCTTTTTGACAGTTGCGCAATGACCGTATCCTCGGTATATCAGACCTTTGATTTTCCTCACGAGGACGAAAACCTGTCCGAGAAAAAATACTGCGTTCTCCTTGAAACGGCGGCATATTTCGGTGCGGACAAGGTCCTTGCAATTCCGGGATTTGTGCGCAAAGGGGAGGATATATCCGACGTATCGGAAAAGATATCCCGTGTCCTGGACAAAATGTGCCGCAGGGCAAGGGAATACGGCATAACAGTAACTCTGGAGGATTTCGATGACTGCGCCGCTCCCTATTCCACCGCAAAGGGACTGGAATATTTTCTTGAAAACACCGACGGACTGAAGCTCACCTTCGACACGGGAAATTTTGCTTATTCCCTTGAAAATGCGCAGGACGCTTACGATATGCTGAAAAAACATATCGTCCATGCGCATTTAAAGGACAGGTCGTTCGATATGCGTGACTCCTCCCCCGACAGTGCAAGGGAAGACCTGTCGGGAAGAAAAATGTATCCCTGCGAAACGGGAAACGGCTTTATCGGAATAGAGGAACTGGTAAAAAAACTGATCTCCGACGGCTATTCCGGCTCGTTTTCCATTGAACATTTCGGAGCGCCCGATCAGCTTGAATACATGAAAAGATCAGCCGAAAATATAAGAACCTGTCTTCACAAGGTATTGCATACGCCTTTTCGGTAAATTTTGCCGAATACGTCGTTAAAAATCCTTGCCAGACACAAAGTATGCCTGCGGATTTTTGCCTTGTCTTCGGCAAAATTGTACTCGAAAATCCGCATACAAACCTTATGAAGACAGGTTCTAAGAAAATATATGAAAGGATAGGTTAATAAAAATGAAACTGACTGCATTATTAACCGCTCTGCTTATTATTATATCGTCAGGCTGTGCAGAGGCGGAAACAACGGAAACGGCAAAAACAGCAAACACACTTTCAAACCCCAACGCAAGCGCTGTCACTCAGGAGGTATACGAATATATCTGCGAAAGCTACGGGAACGTAATTCTTTCCTGCCAGCAGGAATCGACATGGATGGGTTCTCCCGATTATGAAATGGACTATATATCCGATACAACGGGAAAGCTCCCCGCAATAAGAGGACTTGACTTTATGAACGGCGATTTTGACGGAGTGGTCGAGCGGTCTGAGCAGTGGTGGGAAAAGGGCGGTCTTGTTACCATCTGCTGGCACACGGGAATAAACGGCAAGGGATATCAGGAAAGCCTCGGCGACGAACCCGATTTCGATAAGCTGCTTACCGAGGGTACTGCGGAGCATAACGCCATGATCGCAAACTGGGACAAAGCGGCGGCAGCCCTTACAAAGCTCAGGGACAAAGGGATTCCCGTGCTGTGGAGACCCTTTCACGAGTTTGACGGAAAATGGTTCTGGTGGGGCAAGGACGGAGGCGAAAGCTTTATTAAGCTGTGGCGCATGATGTACGACCGCTACACAAACAAATTCGGACTTGATAACCTTATATGGGTACTGGGCTATTCGGGAGAAGTGAGAAGCGGCTGGTACCCCGGTGACGGCTACTGCGACATTATCGGCTCGGACACTTATGACAACTCCACCAATAAAAAGGCATGGAAAAGACTTGAAAAGATAAACACAGCAGGAAAACCCATGGCATTCCATGAATGCGGAAACGTCCCCTCCGCAGAGGAATTTCAGAAGGACGGCTGTATGTGGTCGTGGTTTATGATATGGCATACCGATTTTATTAAAAACAATGACAAGGAAAATCTGAAAAAGGTGTATAACAGCGAACTTGTAATAACTCTTGATGAGCTGCCCGATTTCGGATCGTAACCGGCATAAAGAACAGACGGCTGCCGCACATTCATAAAAAAGCACCAAAGCGTACTATTTTTTGTCCGCTTTGGTGCTTTTTGATATATTTGCATAAATCATACAAGATAAAATTGTAATATTTAACAAAATGATTTTCTATCTATTGACATACAAGTGAGTTAGTGATATAGTTAGTTACACAAGTAATTAACCAATGCACAGGGAGGCGAAGAATAGTTGATGATATTTGACGGTGAAAAGCCGATCTACATCCTGATGGCGGAATGGGTAGAGGAAAATATTCTTACAGGAGCTTTTCCGGAGGAATCCCAGATACCCTCCACCACCGAGATATCCGCAATGTATAAGATAAATCCAGCAACCGCCCTGAAAGGGGTAAATATATTAGTCGAAAAGGGCATAATTTACAAGAAAAGAGGTCTTGGTATGTTTGTATGCGAGGGGGCTGCGGCTAAAATACGCAGCGAACGCAGGGAGGATTTTTTTGAAAAGTATGTTAAAACTCTTGTAAGCGAGGCAAACAAGCTTTCGATAACAAAGGACGAGATCATAAAAATGATAGAGAAAGGCTGTGACGAAAATGAGCGCAATTGAAATAAAAAATGTGAGCAAGCTGTACGGAAAAACAACGGCGCTTGACAATGTGACACTTACGCTCCGTGAAAACTGCATTTACGGTCTGCTGGGAAGAAACGGCGCAGGCAAATCCACTCTGCTCAATATCATTTCCGGAAGAGCCTTTGCCGATTCGGGCGAAGTCATTATCGACGGAGTGTCCAATAAGGGAAACGATACTGCGCTGGGAAATATACATATGATGGGCGAACAGCTCCTTTACAATCCCAATTTAAGGGTAAGCGAAATGTTCCGCACCGCATCGTATTATTATTCCGGATACGACATGGACTATGCTTTAAAGCTTTGCGGCGAATATAAGCTTGATCCGAAAAAGAAGCTCTGCAAGCTTTCCACAGGTTACCGGACCATTGCAAAAATAGTGAACGCACTTGCCTGCGGCACGCCTTTTGTATTTTTCGACGAGCCTGTTCTGGGACTTGACGCAAATCATCGGGATATGTTTTACAGGCAGGTCATAAACCGTTACAACGAAAAGCCTGCGACCTACGTTATATCCACTCATCTTATCGAGGAGGCGGCGGGGCTTATCGAAAGAGCCGTTGTTATAAAGGACGGCAGGGTGCTGCTTGACGAGGATACCGAGGCTGTGCGGTCAATGGGACTGAGCGTTTCGGGAAAAGCAGAGCAGGTGGACAGCTTTGTAAGAGGCAGGGAGCTTATGGGAGAGGAAAGCATAGGCGGATTCAAGACTGCATACATAAAAGGCAGCATAGGGGAAAAGCTTCCCGACGGACTGACCGCTGAACCGCTGAACCTTCAGGCGCTGTTTATACATCTGACTAATTCATAAGGGAGGAATTTTTATGACTTTTAAGGGAATAGCTGCAAGCTGCAAATATCAGCTTTGGAGAATGAGAACGCTGCCTTTGATCTTTGCCGTATATAATTTCGGAATGCTTTTTCTCGGTGCGTTAATAGTTGCATTGGCAGATGGTACGCCCTTTACGCTCAGCGGAATGGCTCCTTCGGGTATTGACCTGATTGGAGGATTTGTTCTGTTTATTGGTATGTGCTGCCTGGCAGGCGATTTTATAAATACCGCCGCCGCAAACGGGGTATCGAGGGCAACAGCCTGTATTTCGGTATTTATTTCATCTGCGGCAGCCTCATTCGTAATTGCGCTGGAAACATCGCTTATAACTCCCCTGTTTTCCTGGATGACAGGAGATACGGAATCATGGGCTTGCGAGATCTACGGCTCTGCGTATGAGCTGTCGCTTGCGGGACACAGCGAGGCTTATATCAGGCTCAGGTTCTTTGCAATATGCTTTTTTGCATTGCTTACGCTGTGCGCCGTTTCAATGCTGATGACCTCTTTATTCTACAAGCTTCCTCAGTGGCTTGCGATCGTCACGGTGCTGGCAATAGTGTTTGTCCCCACGCTGGGAACGATAATGGTTTTCGGAATGCAGACCCTTGCAATGCTCTTTTTGCGGGTACTCGGCTTTTTCGGAATAGAGTTTACGAAAGAAGCCGCACTAATAGCAAATGCCGCCAAGGGTACGCTTTCAATGTCGATAATATCCGCAGTATGCCTTGCGGTATCAGTACTGCTGGTTCGCCGTGCGTCTGCAAAGCCGCTGCCGATAAAGGGTGAGTGATCATGACAAGGAAATTTCAGCGTTTTATTGTTTTCGTTATTGCGGCAGTTTCGTTTGCGGCTGTAATAATATTTTTATCAAAGCTGACCTATATTACCCCTCATGTGGATACGGGAAATTATATTGACAGAAGCGGCATTACCGAGCCTGTTCTGAAGATAGGAAAATATTATCGGGACGGTAACAGGGAAAGCTGTTACATAGAGGTCCTTGAGGACAATATGATCGTTCTCGGCGGGGATGAGGATGAGATATATGAGCTGATAAAATCAAGCTATCCGGATTATGACAAATGCGAGGGCGAGGAGCTTGAGGCATTGGAGGAACTTATTGATAATGATATATTCCTCCTGACCTCGCCCCGCAGCTATACCGTCCGCACCGAGATATATCCTGCGGGAAATATCACGAGTATACATATAAAGGGCACGGATAAAAACGGAGATTTTGCGGGGATAAGCATGGAATATAAGGATCCGGAAACACTGAATTTCATTTCCTGTGATTTTATTATAAGGGGTTCTCTATAAACCGGGACACGAGCAAAGCCTCGTCCATTGGTTCGGTCAGATGCAAGGCATCAGACCGCAGTAATACTTGCTGTCTTACAAGGTCTGATAACGAAGCAGATGACCGAACCAATAGAGGATTTGCCGTGAAGGAGGTTTATAGAGGTTCCCTTAAGTTTAATCAGAGCAATATAATTGTATCAGTTATTAAGGTGCGGCATTGTTA
>CAZDJG010000075.1:0-9499 GCA_964505695.1 uncultured Ruminococcus sp. | reverse complement strand
GCATCCGACGCACTCCACCCATTTTCTCTTTTCAAACCGGTTTCTAGAGGTTCCCCAAAGTAAATTCCACAGTGGAATTTACTTTGAAAATTTACGTTTTTCTTTCATTATACCGCTTTTTTCTGTTTGGTTCGCATTTTTTCTTTTGTTTTCTTTTTGTAACTCATGCGGCTGGTCTGGGTCATCTCATTTTAATACATACAAGTTACCGTGTAAAAAAATGCAATACTTCTTGCAATTTACATCAAAATATTGTATAATGAAAATATATATACGACCAATAGCGCAAATTTACATAAAAGGAATGATATTTATGCCGAAAGCAAAGCAGACACCACCTTCGAAGACAGTAACGGGGATCAAGCTTCCGAAGGTCATGCAGACGGAAAACGATATTTTTGCCCTTGATATTGGCACAAGAAATGTTGTCGGGATCATAGGTCATGCTGATGAAGGGGTTTTCGTAGTAACTGAAGCTGTTTCCATTCCACACAGAAGACGGGATATGCTCGACGGTCAGATCGAAGATATAAATGAAACGGCAAGGATAGTAAGGCACGTAAAGGAGCGGCTTGAGGAAAAAACGGGCATGACGCTTACAAGAGTTGCCATCGCTGCCGCAGGACGCGCGCTGAAAACAAAACGTTCATCGGTGGAAAATGACATTGAGGGCAAGGATAAGGTAACGGAAAGTATGCTCAAGGCTCTGGAGATCGAAGCGGTTTCAAAGGCTCAGTCCGAGCTTGACAAGGAAACATCGGGCGAAAACGTGAGCTTCTACTGCGTGGGTCATACCGTTATCAGCTATATGCTTGACGATTACCCGATAAAAAGTCTGCTGGGTCATAAGGGCAAAAAGGTATCCGTTGAGCTTATTGCAGCATTCCTTCCCGGTATCGTTGTAGAGAGCCTGTATACAGTCATGGACATGAACGGACTTGAGGTTATGAGCCTTACTCTTGAGCCTATTGCGGCAATGAACGTTATAATCCCTCCCGAAGTCAGGCTTATAAATATCGCCCTTGTTGATATAGGCGCAGGAACTACCGATATTGCCATTTCCCGCAACGGCAGCATTGTTGCGTATGCTATGGCGACGACCGCAGGCGACGAAATAACCGAGGAAATAATCCAGAAATATCTTGTGGACTTTGAAACTGCCGAGACAATGAAGCTCTCAACTCCCGGCGAGGATATTACCTTTTTGGATATTCTCGGATTTGAGCATACAATTACAAGCGAGGAATTTTTCTCCGGAATGTTCCCTGCCGTGGAGCTTCTTGCCAATACGATCTCCGAAAATATCCTCAGCGCAAACGGAGAAGCTCCTGCGGCTGTGTTCCTTGTGGGAGGCGGCAGTCTTATACCGGATCTCACCACCTTGGTTGCGAATAAGCTTGGCATACCTGAAAACCGTGTTGCCATCGGCGGCAAAAGCTATCAGAAGAATATTTCTATAGGCAGGACAAAGGTTGCGGGACCTGAGTTTGTTACTCCCATCGGAATCGGAATTACAGCCACCCTCCAGACAGGCTATGACTTTTCACTTGTTACTCTCAACGGAAACAAAATGAGAGTTTTCGATACAAAGGCTGTTACTATAGCCGATCTGCTTATGAATGCCGGATTTAAGACCACTCAGATCATAGGCAAATCGGGAAGAGGCCTTACCTTTAATCTTAACGGCGAAAAGCAGAATCTCAGAGGCGAGACTTCCGTCCCCGCACAGATAACCGTAAACGGTCTGCCTGTGACACTTGAATATACTGTAAAGCAGGGGGACGATATCGTATTTGTTCCGGCAACTATCGGATTGAATGCCTCTGTAACCGTTTCGGATATTGCTGGTGAAGTAAGCTCCAAAAAGATAAGCGTCGACGGCGAGGAATACCGTTTCGGAACATTTGTCCATGCAAATGATACCATTGTAACGGGCGAATACAGCATACAGAATTATGACAATATCACTATTGAAACAATTGAAACACTTGATGACCTTATCATGTCGCTGCCCTTTGACTGCACCGATCTTTCATTCTATAAGGGCAGCAGATTGGTCAAGGGTGATTACCTTCTTGAAGAAAATGACGCCTTTACAACACAAAACAAACAAAAGGTTCCGGATTCCGTTCAGCCTAACCGCGCACGGGAGGTTGCTTCCCTTAACGAAAAGGCAAGCAGAACCGTAAATCTCTTTTCGGGGATCAATGTAAGCGAACCTCAGCCCGAAACAAAGCCGGAACCCCAAATAACTGTCACAAGCAAGAAAACGAGTGATATGACAGTTATCCTCAACGGCAGATCAACCTCCCTTGATCCCAAAAGCGACGGCTCACCCCACGAATTTATCGAGCTTATGGCAATGGCGGATATCGACATCAGCAATCCGCCGCCGGGAGGAAATATGATCCTTACAATAAACGGCAGAAACGCAAGCTTTATGGATCCTCTCCACGAGGGCGACGAGATCGTTATCCAATGGGATACGGGTGCTGCGGTTTGACAATAAGCATAGTTATGCAGGCAGCAGGGAAATATCAGCGCAGAAGCGTTGATTTCCTGCTGCTATTATATTTATAGAGGTTATATATGAATAATTACACTTTTTTCAAATACCAAGATATTGAAATAATCACAATTACGGATTCTGTTATAAATTTTTGTACGCATATTCACAGAAATAACTTTACCGTATCGGTAATGGTAAGCGGCTATGCAAAGTTTTTGTCGGAAGATAAAAGCAGAGAAATCTTTAAAGGGAATGTTTATACGGCTATTCCATATAAACCTCACTCAATTGTTTCCGAGGTTCCGGTTTCACTTATTTCAGTATGTATACAAAAACAATCTATTTACAAATGTGCAGAAACCGATCTAAAGGAACGAATCACAAAAACATTCTCATATGCAGGAATTTATGATGAATTTGCCAAACCCTTATCAAAAGCATTTGCTGATATTTACGAAAAATATCACTATTCGCAAGACGAAATCGACGCTGTCTGGCGCAAATGCATATATGGGATCGAACATGATCCCGAATACGGAAAAATTTCCGAGCTTGCTCGTAAAATGTATATGAGTGAATTTCATTTTATAAGACAGTTTAAAAAGGCATCGGGACTTAGTCCTCAGCAGTTTCGGATACTTTGCAGAGTAAGAAAAGCACAATCTCTTCTTGGTGATATTTCTGCTGCCGATGCTGCGGCAGAAACAGGATTTTACGACCAAAGTCATTTTGACAGATATTTTAAGAGAATTGTCGGAATTTCTCCCTCGGAATATATTTCGGCAAAAAGCAATTTTTTACAAGACGAATGAGCATTTTCACTGTATACTTAAAGCATTATAAAAAATGGAGGTATACATATGAAAACCATCTTTGAAAAATTTGACTGCGGACAGCTTTTGCTGCCGGATTCCGAAAAGGATTTCTCTGCGGTTGAATGGAATAAACATCCGACCTTTAAAGGCGTGGAACTGAAACATCTTATTACGTCAGCCGATACAAACGGCAAATTCAGTTGTCATCTGGTGCGTATTGCTCCGAATATGGAGATTGGCAGCCATGTTCACACCTGTCAAATTGAGCTACACGAGGTCATAGACGGCAGCGGTATCTGCATTAACGATGGTGCAAGTCTTTCATACTTACCCGGAACCGTTTCCGTAATGCAAATGAACACTGCTCACGAGGTTATTGCAGGAAAAGACGGACTATACCTTTTTGCAAAATTTATTCCCGCATTATGTTGATTTACGGCGATTCAGCCGTGAAATTATTATATTATGAAACCAATATAAAAAACAGCGTGTTCACATGATCCGAATCAAGCGGCTATGTGAACACGCTGTTTTTATACTAATCTTCGTTTGAACAGATTAGTATTAAGGGGTTCTCTATAAACCGGGACACGAGCAAAGCCTCGTCCATTGGTTCGGTCAGATGCAAGGCATCAGACCGCAGTAATACTTGCTGTCTTACAAGGTCTGATAACGAAGCAGATGACCGAACCAATAGAGGATTTGCCGTGAAGGAGGTTTATAGAGGTTCCCTTAAGCTAAATGACAGCCCATGATAGTTACAGCAGCAGCCTGCTTTCCCGTGTCATCATAAACATTCACATTATAGTAGCAGGTGGTTCTTCCGTCCTTTACGCATCTCGCCTCCGCATAAAGGATATCTCCCTTTACCGGACTTAAAAAGGCAATATTGGAGCTTATGGAAACGACGCTCATTTTTTCATGGTTTGCAGCTGCGGCAAAGGCGAAATCCGCAAGCATGAAATGCACTCCGCCCATCACTCCTCCCATAGCGTTTTTGTGACGGTCTGCAAGCTTAACGGAACATTTGGCGTAGCCGTCGCCGACCTCTTCAATAAACGCTCCGTTTTCGGATGCAAATCTGTCATGGGAAAACTGTTCTCTTATTTCATCAATTGATCTCATTTTATCTCTTCCTTTCAAAAAGCTTACAGATATATTATACCTTCAGAATGATGAAAAAACAAGCATTTATACTATAGCAATCCACAAAAATATCCTGACAAGTTCAGCGGCGGAGAATGTGAATAGTGTCGTCATTCGTTCTTGACGGGCGACAAGCCCGTCTGCGGACTCATTCCTAACTCTTCCCACTCTCTGCCGCTTCCTTTTGTTAGTCTATTTCTGTGTCTTGCTATAAAAATCATTTAAACTCAGGATATCCTTGGCGAAAATCCGCACCGCTTTCTGCGTCAAGCTTCCTTGACTTGAGACAAGCAAGTCCGCATTTGCTTTCCTTAAACCGATAAATTTTATCGTGAAATCTTTAAGGCTTTAAGGAAATTTTTAATAGGATTGCTATAAATGATATCCGGTATTAAATTTTTCGGTGAACACACCGACAGCCAACGGCATATTATGTTTATAGCAATACGCAGAAACTGTCCGGATAAAACAGGTGTTTGTGCGTGATTGCTGCGGGAACGGAAAATATCCCACGACAAACCGAGAAAGGAAATGCGCTATGTCCGATATATATATAATTGCAGGAGGAGATCTTCGCTTTTCAGCCCTTGCAGAGCAGCTTGGAGAAAAGCACAGGGTTTATACCGCAGGCTTTGACAGAAACGTTTTTACAGGCGGAAATATTACCGCATCAGATAATGTTATGAGCATACCCGAACGTGCCGATTATCTGGTTCTGCCTCTGCCTCCATCACTGGACGGTATCACGCTGAATACTCCGTTTTACCGCGGAAGCATCCCGCTCAGGGATCTTTCGGGAAAGGTAAAAGAAGGAGGGCTGGTTTTCGGCGGCAGAATATCCCCTCAGGTTCGTGAAATTTTTTCATCAAGGGGCATAGAAGTTATCGACTATCTTGAACGTGAGGAGCTTTCTGTCTTTAATGCCCGTGCAACCGCCGAGGGTGCAGTTCAGATTGCACTTGAAGAGCAGCCTGTGACCCTTGCGGATGAAAAAATCCTGATCCTTGGAATGGGCAGGATAGCAAAATCCCTTATACGCATTTTAAGCGGATTCGGAACGGAAATTACCGTTTGCGCAAGGAAATATTCCGATCTGGCATGGGCTGAGATCTACGGCTGCAAAACTGTTTATATGCCTGAGCTTGAAAATTCACCGGTGCTTGCAGAGGCTGAGCTGATTTTCAACACCGTTCCTAATCTTGTTCTTGATGAAAAAAAGCTTTCGCAGTGCAGCAGCTCCTGTCTTATCATTGATCTTGCTTCAAAGCCTGGAGGAATTGACCTTGAAGCCGCAGGAAAACTTGGACTCAGAGCGATCTGGGCGCTTTCTCTTCCGGGAAAAACTGCGCCTGTAAGTTCCGGTAAGATAATAGGCAAGGCAATAGAAAATATACTTTCCGAAAGAAAAAAATGTTAGAGACATTCCAACACTCAGGCTCATCTGCTATTTTGGAAAAATCACTTTGACAGACCCGTTAATTTGCTGCAGGTAAATATAGATATTTCACCGTTTTGGGAGGTGAATCAATTGGATGAATACAGTTCCCTCAATGGAACCAGAATAGGCTTTGCCATGTGCGGTTCGTTCTGCACATTTTCCAAGGCATTCGAGCAGATGATAAAGCTGAAAGCTGCCGGAGCGGAGCTTACTCCTATAATGTCCTATCATGCATCAACTCTTGACACGAGATTCGGAACCGCCGAGGAAAATATCATGACCGCAGAAAATATATGCGGAAACGGCGTAATAAATACGATACCCCTTGCCGAACCTGTTGGACCGAAAAAAATGTTCGATCTGCTGGCAGTTGTTCCATGCACGGGAAATACTCTTGCAAAGCTTGCATTGGGGATCACCGACACACCGGTAACAATGGCGGTAAAATCCCATCTGAGAAACGGCAGACCCGTACTTATAGCCGCTGCAACCAATGACGCTCTCGCTGCATCAGCAAAAAATATCGGTATGCTGCTCAATACAAAAAATGTATACTTTGTACCCTTTAAGCAGGACGATTTTGTAAAAAAACCCAACTCAGCGGTAGCGGATTTTTCAAGGCTTCAGGAGGCTGCACTGTGTGCACTTTCGGGCAGACAACTCCAGCCTGTAATGATATGATAATAACCGCACGATTTCAGTCTCCGGAAATTGTGCGGTTATTTAATTTGCAATTATAAATTTCAGATCACATATTTTATGAAATGTTTAAAACAGCTTTTATTTCCGCAATAAGCTTTTCCGCTGCTTTTTCGTGAGTAGCTTCGGTAGGATGCCAATCTGCGGCATATCCGTCTGCTGCGTTCTGAACATCGAACTTCATTGTGCTTACCTTGTTATCGCCTGTCTTTTCCGTATATTCGTTTACAGCCTCTTCAACAGCAGGATACAGTCTGTCGCCCATAATACCGAGTGTACATATGATC
The DNA here is from genome assembly GCA_964505695.1 of uncultured Ruminococcus sp. Taxonomy (GTDB): domain Bacteria; phylum Bacillota; class Clostridia; order Oscillospirales; family Ruminococcaceae; genus Huintestinicola. The sequence goes on along the minus strand of CAZDJG010000075.1, from coordinate 2,605 downwards.
TGTGCATCGCTGTTATTCTCTCTTACTTCTTCAAGGAATGAAACATATCCCTCAACATATTCCATAGCCTTTTCGTCATCACCCTTGCAATAGGAATCATCATTTGTACCAAGATTGATAACGATCACATCCGGAACAAACCGGGAAAAATCCCATTCCTTATCCTGAACAAGAAAATCTCCGCATTTGCTGCCGTATGATCTGCCGAGCTTTGCATAATACTGCGGAACAGTCTGATCCGATTTTTTACTGCCATTGTCTGAATAACCCGAAATAATTCCGTGACCGCTGTATGAAACAAAGCTGTAATCTGCATCAAGAGCCTCGGCTGTTTTGTATGCATAGGTCTTTGTCGCATTTTCGGTTGCAGTGGAGAAATGATGTTCCTTTACTTCATCGTCAGCTCCATAGCCGCAGGTAATGGAATCACCGATAAATTCAATCTTCAGATCCTTTTGCGCCGCAGGAGTAAGACCGCCGACACACTCTGCATCAATGCTCTTTATTCCGAAGGTGCTGTTTGCCGATTCGGAAAGCTTGATTATGCGGACATCGGTTTCCGATTCAGTTTCCGAGGAGAATATCTCATAGGTTTTCTCAGGTTCCTTTACAAGCTCGTCCATAACAAGCTCATCGTTTACATATACTGCAAAGCGAGCCTCGCTGCCTGCGCTTGACGGACTGCCTGCGCCGCTGTCGCCTCTGACGGTTATTGATGCTTTCGTGCCCTTAAAGGAAAATTCAACTCCCGAAGCGGACTGAACGACCCAAAGAGTACCGTCATCCGCAAGGTAATTTCTTCCGAGCAGCTTAACATTATCGCTGTTTGCGGTAAAGCTTTTCAAAGACAGTTCATTATCCGCAGCGGATACCGATATACCCGAATCGGTATCTGTATTGCCTGCGGGAGCTTCAGCGCAGCCCGATAAAACAATCATCAGCATTGCAGCAAAAAAAGCGGATATGCTATTCACTTTCATGACCTCATTTCTCCTTATTTTACAAAATGTGTGTATTCACATATATATGCGCATAAGATTTATTTGAACGCTCCTGATCAGCTATTATCGCTGTTTCTGATATATGCAAAGCCTGCATCAAAAAGCGCCCTTGTATCGTTCCATCTTACAGCTGCGCTTTCACTGCCAAGGCAAACGATTATTAGTTCGTGTCCGAACCGTTCGGCAGTTGCAACAACGCAGTGTCCCGAATAATCGGTCATACCCGTTTTAAGTCCGGTTGCATATGTATAGTAATCCTCGCTGTCGGGTTGTATAAGCTTATTTGAATTGTTCCAGTATATGTATTCTCCGGATAAAAATTGCAGCTCACGGTAAGTCTTTTTTCCGGACGCTGCGATTTCGGGATAATTTTCCGAATAAAGCGTTATCCTTAACAGATCCATTGCCGTTGTGTAATGGTTATCATCATGAAATCCGTCCGGACAGGTGAAATTAGTGTTTTTGCAGCCTATCTCTTTAGCTTTTTCATTCATCTTGTTGACGAAAACATTCACAGCCTCGTCGGCAGGAAGCTCATCGTTTTCTGCAATTATTCTCCCCGTAACAGCAGCCGCACAATATGACGCATCGTTGCCGGAAGGCAGCATGATCGCATCAAGTATCATATCCCTGTCAAGCTGACTTCCGACATTGAGATATGCAAGGCTTGAACCGGGCTGAACAAGCGACTGTTCATCGCCTGCGGTAAAAACAGTATCCTTTTCGGTATTTTCCAGCATTATCGACGCCGTAAGAATTTTTGTCGTACTTGCGGGATATGTTTTTTCCTCGGCATTCTTTGAATAAAGCACCTGTCTGCCCTGAACATCATACATCACGCAGTACGGCGTCTGAATGATCATATCAATGGGATAGCTGTCCTTCTGCTCGAATATTTCATTTTCAATTTTTATTTCTTCCTCGTGCTGAGCCTCCAAAACCTCGCTCTGAGACGGCAGAGCGGCAAGCACCTGATACTGCGTAGCGTCTACTTTAAGCTCGGTGACGGTCTTTATCTGCGAAAGAGCCGATGCAAGAAGCCATATCCCTCCGCAAACAAGGATCAAAAGCCCCAGCAGATACAGTCTTGCTTTCCATATCCTGCGGCGTCTTGCGGCGTCGGCGGTATGACGTGAGCCGCCTGTCATTTTTCTGCCCATTTTTGCATTTCCTTTCAATTTTACGTTTATATCTGAAAATATTTTATCATATATACGGCAGTAATATCAATAGGCATTTTTCACTAATTTTTGCGGATTTTTGCACGATCCGAAATTCAGATGCTGTTCTTATCGGAAATATGTGCGGTTTACAATGCATATGATCAGGCAGGTTATGATAAATTACAAAGTTGATACAGCCGGTTAACTGCGGATAATATCCTGTCCTCTGCTGAAGGCGTTCAATAAAGACCTTCCCTCTGCAATCTGCAAATCATTATATATTCGTCTTCATTTTCATTAACAGTTTCAAATGCGGTCTTCCGGTACATATTAACTGCATAATTTGCTTTCTGTACGGACAGCGACACCTGCTTATATCCTTTTTCTTTAAGGCAATACCGAATAAAGATTGCGCTGAAGATGCACAGTCAGATTTTTCGT
>CAZDJG010000074.1:0-9573 GCA_964505695.1 uncultured Ruminococcus sp. | reverse complement strand
TGAACGAACCAATAGAGGATTTGCCGTGAAGGAGGTTTATAGAGGTTCCCTTATGTTATCCTCTCAAAATCGACCGCACCGTGCTTACATATGGGGCAAACAAAATCCTCGGGCAGATTTTCTCCCTCGTAAACAAATCCGCATATCTTGCATACCCAGCCCGACTTTCCGGAAGTCTGCGGAGCAGGCTTGACATTTTGGTGATAATATTCATATGTCATGGAGGAAGCGTCGGAAAGCACATCTCCGTCGGTCATTTCGGCAATAAACATTGTATGGGTGCCTAAATCTATCTCCTTTACGACCTTTCCCGACATAAAAGCATTTGTTCCGCTTTTCACATACAGCAGACCGTTTTCGCTGTAATGGGGAACGAATTTATAGGATTCGGGCGTTCCGAATTTTGAAACAGTTCTGCCGCTTTGAAATCCGAAATGCCTGAATATACCGAAATCCGCCGTCTGATCTATAACGGAAACATTGAATTTACCCGTATTTTTTATCATGTCATGGGTCAGATTTGATTTGTTTACAGTTATGGCTATCTGCATGGGACTACCCGTAAGCTGAACAAGAGTGTTTATGATACAGCCGTTATCCTTGCCGCCCTCAGAGGCAGTCAGAACATACAGTCCGTAGGAAATTTTAAATACCGATTTTTCATTCATATTTACAGTCTCCTTTTTTTTATTATTATGCACACTGCATGAGCGGCTATTCCCTCTCCCGCTCCCGAAAATCCAAGACCCTCCTCGGTGGTCGCCTTTACGCTGACATTTTCCATATCGGTATGGCAGGCGGAAGCGATATTTCTGCGCATATTTTCAATATACGGCGCAAGCCTCGGCTTCTGACAAATTACCGTGCTGTCGATATTCTCAACCTCATAGCCCTTTTCGCCGATAAGCCTTATGACCTCACCCAGCAGCGCTATACTGTCCGCACCCCGCCACTTTTCATCGGTATCGGGAAAAAGCTTTCCTATGTCCCCCAGCGCACAGGCTCCGAGCAGGGCGTCCATTACCGCATGAGTGAGAACATCTGCGTCGGAATGACCCAGAAGGCCCAAGTGATAGGGTATTTCCTCGCCGCCTATTATCAGCCTTCGCCCCTCCGCAAGCCTGTGAACGTCATATCCGTGTCCTATCCTGAGCATATTCTTACATCTCCTGACGGTTCATTATCGCCTCGGCAATGATCATATCCTCGGGAGTGGTGATCTTGATATTCCTGTAATCCGAAAGGGTCATATTTACCTTTACCCCTACAGCCTCCACAAGCTGGCAGTCATCGGTAAAGTCAAGAGCATGCTCAATGGCAAAATTTACGCCGTCAAAATAATACTTTTTCTTGAAGATCTGCGGAGTCTGAACGATATAAAGCTTGCTCCTGTCGGGAGTATCGTATATCATTCCCCCCTCAACGTGCTTTATGGTGTCCTTTACGGGAACGCCGAGAACCGCCCCTCCGAAAACAGAGGCGTCATTTATACAGCTTCTGACAGCATCAGGATCTACAAGAGGTCTTGCAGCGTCATGAACAGCGATAAGGGTCGTTTCACCCGACACAAGCTTTAATGCGTTGATCACCGACTGCTGGCGTGTTTCTCCTCCGTCTGCGCAGCCCGCAAACTTTGAGATGCCGTTGTCGATAGCGATATTTGCTATTATATCGGTATCGCACGAACGTGCGGCAACTATTATCTCCCGCACCTCGTCTATCTGCTGAAATGCAAGCATCGAATATGCAATAACAGGCTTGCCCCTTAGCATCGCAAGCTGCTTGTTAAGTCCCTGCATACGCTCTGCATGACCTGCCGCAGCAATAATTACCGAAACTGTATCCATTATTAAATATTCCTTTCTAAGAAACAGAGTCATCCGTCAACGCCACAGCCACTTCGGGAGAAATGTTGCTGCCCGCAAAGCTGTAATGAACGATATATTTATCCCTGTTTATCCTTATGCCGTAATTTTCCTCAAGATATCCGAGACTTTCGGGATATGATCCCTCTGCCGCATAGCACATTGCCGCAGCCCTTACAATGCTTTGCCGCACACTTCGGGCCATATAAACGCTCTGCGCCTGTCCGGTGCGCATAAGTCCGACTCCTGTGATAACAACGGCAGCGGCAAAGGCTGCTGCGGGAATAATAAAGCTGCGGATCCTTCTTCCGCTCTTACCGGTATAAATATTTTTCATAAGCTTCCTTTCGGCAGATAAATATTACTCCTTACTTCTGCTTCTCTCGATCATTGCAACAATAATATTTGCAGTCACCGACGCTGCAAAAGCAAAACAAAAAACAGCTATGCACTTTAAAAGTCTTGAACCATTCACATCGCTCACTCCTTTCCCGAAATTCCGACAGAAATCCCATTATTTTCTTAATCAATTTTACCATATTTCCGTTTTTAAGTCAATACTATATTAAAGATTTGAAATAGTTGTACACCGAATACAAAAAATCAAATCATTATATAAATAAAAATGAATAAAAGTGATTGTATTTTGACAAAGGATATGCTATAATTAAATATATCATGTGGAACGAAAGGACGAATGCAATGAAAATATCAAGGATCACCTCGCTGCTGCTTTCTGCTGTTCTGGCAGCGGGAATGTTTTCTGCCTGCGCAAGCAATGATTCCGTCAACGAAACCGTCAGCGATGCAGGCGGCGAAACGGAGTCCGTAACTATCAGGGATATCGCGTCAACAGAACTGATAAGCGAAATGAAAACAGGCTGGAATCTCGGAAACACACTGGATTCCATCATTACGGATCCAACGGGCAATGAATCCGCTTCGGACTGGGAAACAGCATGGGGTCAGCCTGTGACCACAAAGGCAATGATCGACAGCGTTAAGGCGCAGGGCTTTAACGTTCTGAGAGTCCCAGTTACCTGGGAGGGCAAATTCGGCGCAGCTCCCGACTATACCATCAGAGAGGACTGGCTTGCAAGAGTCAAAGAGGTCGTTGATTACGGAATTGACAATGATATGTTCGTTATCCTCAATATGCACCATGAGGAATGGCATATGCCCACCGCCGATAACGAGGAATCCGCAAAGAATATACTCTGCGCCCTCTGGAAGCAGATAGCGGAGTATTTCAAGGAATATGACGAAAAGCTTATTTTTGAGGGCATGAACGAACCCCGTCTCAAAAACACTCCCATGGAGTGGAACGGCGGAAACTCCGAGGCAAGGGAGGTCATCAATCATCTCAATGCCGCTTTTGTGGAAACAGTACGCGCAACAGGAGGAAATAACTCCCTGCGTCATCTTATGATACCCACTTATGCCGCTTCAACACTTGACAGCGTTCTGGACGATCTCGTTATCCCCGATGACGATAAGGTCATCGTTTCCGTTCATGCATATCTCCCCTATACCTTCGCACTTGCAGACAACGCTTCGGGCACTTCCGAATGGAGCGCAGACAATACCTCAGACACAAAGGATATCGACGAGCTTATGGCAAAGCTTAAGGAACGCTATATCGACAAGGGTCAGGCTGTTATTATCGGCGAATACGGCAGCAGAAACCGAAACTTTAACACCGATGCAAGAGCAGCCTGCGCAGGCTATTATATTACCAAGGCAAAGGAAATAGGAGTACCCTGCATCTGGTGGGACAACAATGCCTTTATCGGAAACGGAGAAAACTTCGGAATATTCAACAGAACAAGCTTTGAATGGAGATTTCCCGAAATCATCGACGCCATCATGAGCGCCTGCGGCGATGAGAGTTCTGTTGCCGCATGACTGACAAACTAAGATTTGAGTATGCCTGCCGCACCGTAAGTTCGGGCGGCAGACTTCTTAGCGGAATCGGCACAAGAGGCGAAAAAAGCGTTCATGCTGTTTTAAAAAACTATTTTGAGCCTTACCACGATTCTCAGGAACAGAAAATCGGCGGATATATTGCCGACATCGCAGGAGAAAACGGGATCATCGAGATACAGACGGCAGCATTTTCACATCTTAAGGATAAGCTGGGAGCATTTCTCCCTGCGGCTCATGTTACGGTAGTTTATCCCGTTTATGTAAAAAAAAGGATCGTCACCTTAGACGGCGGTACCGGTGAGATCAAAAGCAAACGCACCTCTCCTCTCAAGGGCAGCCCCTATGATATTTTTCGGGAGCTTTTCCCCATTTCCGAATATCTGCTCAGTAATAATCTGTCCTTTATCATCATGCTGCTTGAGATCGACGAGCTTCGCATTCCCCCCGAAAGCATCGGAAAAAAGCGGAACAGAAGGGGCAGACTTTCCGTCTGCGACCGTATCCCGACGGCGCTTTCCGGCGAGATAGCAGTAGACTGTCCCGAGGACTGGGTAAAGCTGATCCCATGCCTCAGGGAAAAGGACTATACCACAGCCGACCTTTCCGCAGCGGCAAATATCCCCCGTGAAACTGCGCAGCTTGCCATGAGCGCACTATGCAGAGGGGGCGCAGCGGTCAGAACGGGCAAAAAGGGCGGAGCATTCACATATCGGTTTTACAAGGATATATAAGGCAATACCGAACAAATGACGGTTTGCGCCTTTGCACCGAATCTGCTTGCAGATTTTCCGTCATCTTGTACAAAAAATCTGACTGCGCATCTTCAGCACAATCTTTATTCGGTATTGCCATAAAACGTAAAACGGACTTACCCGATAAGGCAAGCCCGTTTTGATCAGTGGCTGTGTGCTTCGGAGGAAGCGGGCTCTCTGAACAGCAGCGTTATGCACCATACTGCCGCAAGGGCGACAAGTATATATACCACTCTGCTGAGTATAGCCCCTGTGCCGCCGAAAAGCCATGCCACAAGGTCAAAGCTGAATATTCCCACAAGTCCCCAGTTCAGCCCGCCGATAATAAGGAGGATCAGCGCTATTTTGTCAAACATAGGTATGTCTCCTTTCGTTTCACAAACAAATTTTGTGTAATAGCTTTATGAAAATCCAAATGCATGTGCAAACCCTTAGCTGCAAAAACAGCTTGATCTTATTATCTGCATACGAAACATAAAATATACATTGCAATGCTAAAGTTTTTTAGAATTTCTCCGATAAATATTTTGGGGGTTCTCTATAAACCGGGACACGAGCAAAGCCTCGTCCATTGGTTCGGTCAGATGCAAGGCATCAGACCGCAGTAATACTTGCTGTCTTACAAGGTCTGATAACGAAGCAGATGAACGAACCAATAGAGGATTTGCCGTGAAGGAGGTTTATAGAGGTTCCCTTTGGAGTATTTTGTTTCAAGGAAGTGATATCATGAGTAAAAGCAGCACACACAGCACTTTTTTATCCGAATTTCTCAGATCGGAAATAACGCTGTCAAACAAAGTAAAATATACGGCTCTCCAGTTATGCGCCGCCGCTGTACACTGTACGCTTATCTTCATATTTGTATCAGTAAGGGTATATCCCATGGTGATCTTCAACTGCTTCAGCACACTGTGCTACCTTTTGTGCGGAATACTTATCAAAAAAGAAAAATATATCCCTCTGTATTACATAACATATTTTGAGGTAAGTCTTCATTCTTGCATTGCGGCGATCCTTGTAGGATGGGAATCGGGTTTCCCGATGTACATTATCGGCATTCTGCCCGTTATCATTTATATGCACTTCTCGTTTAACGAAAAAAAGAATCTTGTTGAAACCTTGCTTATCGGTATTTTCTCCCTTGGAATATTTCTGTGCTGCAAGATCGTAACCTATCTCAATGAGCCTGTTTACTATCTTTCGGATGATGCATCATTCAAAATATACATTTATAATTCTTTCTGCACATTCGGATTGATACTTTTGTTTTCGGTGATTTTCCTCAATGAGATCAAGTCGGCGCAGACAGTTCTGGAAAACCGGAATGCCCAGCTTGACAAAATTGCGGGAATTGACGCCCTTACAGGACTTTACAACCGCCGCAGCATGGACAAATATCTCAGATCCGCCGCTGCCTCCGGAAATATCTTTACCCTTATTATGTGCGACATTGACAATTTTAAAAACATCAATGACACATACGGTCATAATTGCGGAGATATCGTTCTGAAGGAGATATCTAGGACAATAGTTTCAAGCCTGAGAGACGGCGATTATGTATGCAGATGGGGCGGGGAGGAAATACTTATCCTTGCTAACAACGCTTCCCTGACGGATGCGGCGATGGCTGCCGAACGTATCCGCTCACGTATAGAAAAGCTTACGGTTGAAAGCGATGGAAATATCGTAAAATGCACCATAACTCTCGGTGCGGCTGAGAATAGAGAGGGTACAAGCCTTGAGGACATTATAAATCTTGCCGATGACAGGCTGTATACGGGAAAGCGCTCGGGCAAAAACCGCGTGGTTATTTCTTAAGGAAACAAAGAAGGTTTTTATAATGAAAGCTGTTATTCAGAGAGTAAGCTTTGCAAAGGTCGAAGTCAACGGAAAAACCGTCGGGGAGATAGGAAAAGGCTTCATTATCCTCGCAGGATTTACCGACGGGGATTCAGAAGCCGATTGTATAAGAATAGCAAAGAAGATATCGGGACTGAGAATATTTTCCGATGAAAATGATAAAATAAATCTTTCCCTCGGCGACGTTAACGGACAGGTCCTATGCGTGTCGCAGTTCACGCTATATGCGGACTGCTCCCACGGAAACCGTCCGAGCTTTATAAATGCAGCGCGTCCGGAAAAGGCTGAGCCGCTGTATGATCTTTTCTGCTCTGAGCTTGAAAAATACGTTCACACGGAGAAAGGGATCTTCGGCGCTGATATGAAGGTATCGCTTTTAAACGACGGTCCGTTTACGGTTATCCTCGAATAATGAGCTTTTTAAGCTTTTCCGCAATTACGGAAAGGCTGTTTTTTTTATGCCCGAACTCGGCAAAGGTTTTTCGGTGATCCTTTTTCATTTTTTTAATATCCCTCTCAAGCTCCGCAATTTTCTTTTTATCGCCTCTGGTCATATTCCCTCCGATTATGTAAAAAGGAGCGAATGGATCGCTCCTTTTTTTATCAGTATTTGCTGTTTACATTCTCAAAATCATCATCAAGATAGATGTGATCAGGCTTTTTTAATCCTGTACTGCTTGTGAAATCAACGGGAACAAAATCCTCGTCCTCATCATCGTCAGGCTCTGTAGTCTTAGGCTGAACGTAAGCGGACGGTTCGGAATAAACAGGCGGTTCGGGAACGGAGTCAAGCTCGTCCATAGAATGACTGCTTTCTCCAAAGGAATCATAATCATTCAAATCAAAATTGATCCCGTCCGTAAGGTTTTCACCGGATACATATTTATAATCGTTATCCTCGCTTTCCGCACCATCGATCTTGAAGTGGGAGATAAGCTGATGGAGAACATCGGACTGTCCGGAAAGCTCTTCGGACGCCGCTGCGGATTCCTGTGCAGTTGCGGTATTATTCTGAACAACGGAGGATATCTGTTCCACGCCTACTGTGATGCGCTTGATCTCGTCAGCCTGATATACGGACGCCTCGGAAATTTTTGAAACCTCGGAATCAATGAGCGAAACATTTTCAACGATCTTTTCAAGCGTTTCCGCAGTCGTTTTTGCAATTTGCGAACCCTTGTCCACATTTTCCACAGAGCCTTCGATAAGCGTCGTGGTCTGGTTCGCAGCCTCTGCGGACTTGGCAGCAAGATTTCTTACCTCATCGGCAACGACTGCAAAGCCCTTTCCGGCTGAGCCTGCCCTTGCTGCCTCAACAGCGGCGTTCAGGGCGAGAATATTGGTCTGGAACGCAATATCATCAATAACCTTAATGATCTTGGATATTTCAGAGGAGCTGTTGTTAATATCCTCCATAGACGAAAGCATCTGATCCATTTCCTTGTTGCAGTCGCTTATTCTTTTTACGGTTTCCTTAACAATGTCAGAAGTATTTTTTGCCGACTTTGCCGTTCCGTTTACACGGTTTGAAATATTCTGGATCTCAGCCGAAAGCTCCTCGATAGAAGCAGCCTGCTCTGTTGCTCCCTGAGAAAGAGCCTGCGCACCGTCGGCAACCTGCTGGGAACCGCTGCTGACCTGACCGGAGGCGGTATCAATATTTCTGAGCGTATCCCTCAGAGAAGCGATTATCCTGTCATAATTTTCTTTAATGGCTGCAAAGTCTCCCTTCCAGTTATCGGGAAGCGCATGATTAAGATTTCCCGCAGCAATCTCGTCAAGTCCGTTGTTGGTTTCGGTGACAATGCTGTTAAGCTGAATGATCGTTTCTTCAAGCGAATTGTAGAGCATATCAAATTCGTTTCTTACTTCACGAAGCTCGGTAATTGTATGTACATCTCCCTTAGCAAGGCTTTCGATACGTTTTTCGACCATATTTACCTCGCTTGCGATCGTGCTGCCCATAATATACGAACATCCATAGGAAGCTGCAATGCCGAGTATGGTAAGGAGCACCTGAAGAACAGGACTTTCAAAAAGTCTTGCCGACGCCCCCACAAGAATTATCACGACAGCCGAAAAAAGGGTATATACGACCGTAAGCCTCCATGTAATGGATCTTATCTTGGTCTTGTCATTATCATTCATATAAATACATCCCTTTCGAAACAAAAAGATATCTTAAAAAATTATACCACCTTTTTTGGAAAAATGCAAGTGTTTTTGGAGAACATTTTTCCGCCAAAATGCACAAATGCAAAGCCGCATTTGATAAATAATACCAAAACACGGCTTTGCAGCTATTATGGATATTTCTTAGTATTCAAGCTTCTTTTCCAGATAGGGAACCAGCTCGTCCATGCTTACTCTTTCCTGAGCCATGGTATCTCTGTCCCTGACGGTCACGCAGTCGTCCTCAAGGGTATCAAAATCAAATGTGATGCAGAAAGGTGTGCCAATCTCATCCTGCCTGCGGTATCTCTTTCCGATCTGACCTGCCTCATCGTATTCCACATTGAATTTCTTTGCAAGTTTGCCGTAAAGCTCTATGGCAGGCTCCTTGAGCTTCTTTGTGAGAGGAAGCACTGCCGCCTTGACGGGTGCAAGCGCAGGGTGCAGGTGCATTACCGTTCTGATATCCGACTTGTCGCCCTCGCCGATCTCCTCCTCGTCGTATGCCTCGCAGACGATCGAAAGGAACAGCCTTTCAACGCCGAGAGACGGCTCGATAACGTAAGGAATATACTTCTCGTTTGTTTCCGGGTCGAAATATTCCATGCTCTTGCCGCTGGTTTTCATGTGCTGAGTGAGGTCGTAATCCGTTCTGTCCGCAATTCCCCAAAGCTCGCCCCAGCCAAAGGGGAAAAGATATTCAAAGTCGGTGGTTGCCTTTGAATAGAAGCAAAGCTCCTCGGGAGAATGATCCCTGAGCCTCAGATGCTCCTCATTTATGCCCAGTCCCAGAAGGAAATCCTTGCAGTAGCTCCTCCAATACCGGAACCATTCAAGATCGGTGCCGGGCTTGCAGAAAAACTCAAGCTCCATCTGCTCAAATTCTCTCACGCGGAAAATAAAGTTGCCCGGTGTTATCTCGTTTCTGAAGGATTTTCCCACCTGTCCTACGCCGAAGGGAACCTTTTTTCTTGTAGTACGCTGGATATTGTTGAAGT
>CAZDJG010000073.1:0-9770 GCA_964505695.1 uncultured Ruminococcus sp. | reverse complement strand
TATTTGAAGTACCAGCGTGAAATGGAGGCAAAAAGAGAAGCCGAACGCATTGCCAGAGCCGAACAGGCAAAGCAGCGTCAGATAAACGCAGCGGAAATGGCAAAAAGAGCTGAGCAGGTAAAGGCAGCGGCACAGACACGGCAGCCGTCAGAGGCTCCCACAGTTATGCCTGCGCCGAAAAAGCAGGGTTCAGCCGCAAAGTCGTTCAACAGAACGCTTACATCGATGGCTGCCGTAAAGGGTATCGCAGTAGCGGTGGTGGCTGTCCTTTTGCTGTACGTCGGAGCATTCGTATACGTTAATTCGCAGAACGAAAAGCTTTACAGCGAGCTTGAAACAAAGCTCAACGGTCAAAGCAAGCTTGTTACGGACTCAAGCGTGGAATATACCCTGTCAGGGGCAAGCAAGCTTTCCCTTGATGAGAAAAACGAACGGGGACTGGAGCTTTATCTTGCGGATTCCGACAGGGACGGTCTTTCCGACTATTATGAAATAAACGTTTCGGATACCGACCCCAAAAATCCCGATTCCGACGGAGACGGACTTTATGACGGAAGAGAGCTTCGTGCAGGACTTGATCCGCTCAACTCCTCAACAGACGGCATTTCTCCCGACAGCGAGGTCATAAGGGATATTACCGTGGCGTCCGATATTGTGAGCGCGGAAATAAAAGGACAGCAGAAAACTGCATATTCAATGATATCAAGGCTTGATAACAACAGTATACAGGGTATTCCCGGTCTTGCCTGCCCTGCATATGAATTTTACACCGACAAGCCGTTTGATTCCTGTAATATCGTTTTTACATACAATGAAAAGACTCTTGCAGAAAAGGGACTTTCGGAAGCTGCGCTTTCGGTATTCCGTTTCAATTCCGATAAGCTGATATTTGAAAAGCTTACAAGCACCCTTAACACCGAAGCCAATACGGTTTCCGCACAGATAGTCGAGGGCGGGATATATGCCGTATGCGATACGGGAATACTTATGCAGAAGGGCAAAACAAACGTATTCTTCCTGATAGACAACTCAGGCTCTATGTATCCGGAGGAGCTGTGCGAAAATTCCGAGGAAAACGACGTTGAGTTCAAGCGTCTTGATTTTGCGGTAAATCTTATGGATATGCTGGGAGTTGACGCAAGCTACGGCGCGGGAGAATTTTCGGGCAGCTATGCGAATATTTCCCCTATTTCGAGCGACGCAGAATCCGTAAAGCAGAAAATAAACGCTATAAGAGACAAACAACAGATATTCTCCGGAACCGAGATCGCAGGAGCTGTGTCCGCTGCAGTAAAAGAATTCGGAAAGAGTTCGGGCGCCGACAGAAATTATATTATTCTTCTGACCGACGGTATGCCCTCCGTTTATAATTCCGCAAACGATACCGCAGCCATAGCAGCGGCAAAGGCGGCTAATATTACGATCTTTACTATCGGTCTTGGAAAATATATAGATTCGGAGTATCTTTACAACATTGCCGAGCAGACGAACGGTCAGTTTTTCCAGGCGTCCAATGCAGACGCTCTGGAGAATATTTACGAAAAGATACAGAACTTTATGTCCTATAATCAGGTAACATTTGAGGAGGAAAGCGACGCAAAGGGATATATCGTTGCTGATTCGGGCTTTAACGTACTCAAGGACGGCATAGGCTACAGCAATTTCCGTGCGGATTTTGCACCCTACGGCGCAGACCCGGGAATAGCGGGTCTTATCCGTGATTATTACGACGGTTCGCTGAGCCTTTCGCAGGAGGGCTTTACCACTGCCGACGGCAGAGATATTCCCGGATACGATATAAGCTCGGTCGCAGGCTTTGCGGACGGAAAGGCCGACCTAACAAGCGTTGAGCTGGAGGTGCTCCGTTCATACAACGAATATCTGAACCGTGCTGATAAATGGAATTACCGCAGCGTCAGGGGAGGAACTCTGCAATTTACAAGTGATACGAGAGATTATATAGATTCCTCCAATCTCAAGGTGATCACAGCCGATTTTGAGTTTGAAACTCCTGATGAATCGGGATTTATGAAATTCCTGAGGACTATAACATTCAACAGGATAAAGCCGTTTACTTCATATGAATGCGTTCTTATAGACAGTCAGGTTCTTGACGGCGATGATTATTCAATAATGAATATGCTGCGCTGGTACTGTGCGGTTCCCGTTTCGGAGGACAAGTGCGAAATTCTTGATTTCGGCTATGAGGGCGACGCTGCTTTTGATGTGCTGTTAAGTGAGCTTACAACGGGAACTCCGGCTGTTATAATTTACGGCGGTTCGGCAATGAACGCTGTAAGAGTGATCCGTGATGCGGATAATCCCGACACATTCGTTATCGACGCATACGACAGCAATTCGCCCGAAAGAAGCACCCGGATAAATCTTGAAAGAACTCCCGTTTACGACGGAGATACTGTTCCTTATTACCAGTATACGGCATCAAGGGGCAGCGTCAGCGAATCCCTTACTATTGTCGTTGAGAAGTAAAAAGAATGGGACTGCTGCTACAGTCCCATTCTTTTTTATGAAATGTTTTATAATCCTCTTTTCATTTTGCGGCAAATGTGGTATAATGGATTTTGTCAGGATTATAAAAAGTCATGCGGAGGATCCGTGACTTATTTGCAGGAGTAAAATATATATGATCTGTGTAATCGGCGATACACACGGCGACTACAGCCGCTTTTCGCATAAATCAATAAAAAAACTCGGAAATGGCGATTTCCTTATCGTCTGCGGAGATTTCGGCTTTGTGTGGGACGGCTCCGCAAAGGAAAAAGGAATATTGAAAAAGATCGGCTCAAAGCGGTATACGACTCTTTTTCTCGCAGGCTGTCACGATAATTACGGACTGCTTGAGCAGTACGGTGAATCGGATTTTCTGGGAGGACGGGCGAGAAATATCAGCGGCAGACTTTATATGCTTTCTTCGGGCAGCGTTTTCGATTTGAACGGAACAAGAATATTTGCATTCGGCGGAGGATATGACGCAAGCGGCGACGATCCTTTTACCGAAAACGGTTCGATCACCGATGAGCAGAGAAATGCCGCCGAAAATGCTCTCAGAATACACGGCGGCGAAGTGGATTATGTTTTCACTCATGAACCGCCTCAGTCTATCGGAGAATTTCTTGAAATGGGCAGCGGAAAAATATCCGAAACGGGTGCTTTCGGGATATTTTTTGACGGGTTAAAAAGCAGTATCAAGTTTAAAATGTGGTTTTTCGGCAAGCTTCATAAGAATAAGCTTATTCCGCCCAAGTATGCGGCGGTATTTGACGAACCGTACATAATTTCTTAATACTAATCTTAGTTCAAATGAAGATTAGTATAAAATGGTGATAATATGGATTTTTCTGCTAAAAACGGAGATATTATTCTTTATGAGGAAAATTTATCCCTTGACGATACTCTTGACTGCGGTCAGGCGTTCAGATGGGAAAAAGTTCCTTCGGAGCATTACAGGACATACAAAGGATATTTTAAAAATATCCCTCTTACTGTTTCTCAGACGGACAAGCAGGGAGGAAGATTCATTTTTCACAATGTGTCCGAAGAGGAATTTCTGAACATCTGGCTTGATTATTTTGATCTTAAAACCGATTACGGGGAGCTTAAACGTCGCTTCTCGGAGGACGGGATACTTTCAAGGGCCTGCAGCTACGCAGGAGGAGTGCGGCTTTTGCGGCAGGACGCAGAGGAGTGTCTTATTTCCTTTATTCTTTCTCAGAACAATAATATTCCAAGGATTAAGGGGATAATCGGCAGGCTTTGCGAAATGTACGGGGGATTTCCCGGTATTTCACAAATGAATGGTGTCTGCGCCGACGATCTTGCGCCGCTCAGAGCTGGATTTAGGGCAAAATACATAGAGGACTGCGCCGCAAAGGTAAATTCGGGGGAGCTGTCCCTTGGTGAAATACGGAAAATGCCCCTGGCGGAGGCGCAGAAAGCGCTTATGACCGTCAAGGGCATAGGACCCAAGGTCGCAATGTGCGTACTTCTTTTCGGTATGTACCGCACCGACGCATACCCCGTGGATGTGTGGATAAAAAGAGTGAATGAAAGCTTTTATCCGCAGGGTCTGCCGCAGTGCGTAAAGGGGGCCGAGGGTATCGCACAGCAGTATCTTTTTCACTATGTACGCACCTGCCCCGAGGCAGCGGAGCTTATTCATCGGACAGCAGCTCACCTTGATATTCGGGATAGCGGATGACCTCTATATGCTCCACATTTTCGGCGGATATCTGAACGGGATAGGTTTCCATTACCTCGGCACCCTCTGTAAGAGTTACAAGCAGCTCGGCGCCGTATACGATCTTGGGAGAGCCTTCTGGTATGCCTACAGATACCTCGTCAAGCCTTGCGGCAAAAAAGGTGTCCTGCCCGATTATTCCCGTAAAGCCGTTTTCGCCGACCGATGAGGCTATTATCGAAAATGTGTTTTCGCCGTAGTCCTCCGCAAGGTCGGTATCGGTCATGGGGATATCCTCCCATGTTTCCCATTCTGTCTGTTCGTAGGTTTCTTCGGTTTCGGCAAGCGTCTGCACATCTTCTGTCAGGGGAGCGAAGGACGTGGAATATTCCTCGGCTGCGGCTTCGGACGTATCAGCATTGTTTTTCGTTTTGGAAACCGCTGCGGAGGTCGTTTCGATATATTCCGTAATAGTAAGGTTCTCTGTCTGAACCGAAACCGAGTTTTCGGGCAAGGGGATAGTGTCCGTAGGCTCCGGATTGCCCTCAGAGCAGGCAGACATTAACGCTGCCAGAGCAATTGCGGATAAATATGCGGTAAAATTTATTTTTTTCATAATATCATTCCTTTCTTCTTATTAAACAGATCAGAAGGGCAAAATGTTACAGTTTTCAAAAAAATTTGCGGGAGGAAAAAAGCTTGGCTGTAATAGTGCAGAATATATCCGTTCCTGCGGGCGTATCCGAGGCGGAAATAATCTCTTTGGGACTGAAAAGAGCAGGAATAACGGGAAATGTTCTGCGCTGCGGAATACATAAAATTTCACTTGATGCAAGGAAGCGCAGCGATATCAGAACAGTTTCCTCGGTATGGGCAGAGCTTGAAAGCGATGCTTTGGAGAAAAAAATATGCCGGAGCAGGGATAACTGCGTGTATATCGACATAACCCCGTTCAAACCGTCCCCAAGGGGAAAAATAAAGCCTGAGGGTAGGATAGCCGTTTGCGGCTTCGGACCTGCGGGAATGTTTGCCGCCCTTGTGCTGGCGCAGGAGGGATATTGTCCCCTCGTACTCGAAAGAGGTGCGGATATAGACAGACGCCGCAGAGCCGTTGAGGGCTTCTGGCAGGGAGGCGAATTTTCTTCCGAAACAAACGTGCAGTTCGGAGAGGGCGGTGCAGGGACATTTTCCGACGGAAAGCTTACCACCCGCATAAAGGATCCTCTCTGCCGATATGTTTCCGCACGATTTGCGGAATTCGGAGCGCCGCCGGAGATACTTACAAGGGCAAAGCCTCATATAGGTACAGACAAGCTCAGAGATGTGGTGAAAAATATCCGACACAGGATAACTGAGCTTGGAGGCGAGGTTCGTTTTGATTCGGCAGTCACCGATATTTCCGTTGACGGCTGCGGTAAGCTGCGTAGCCTTACCGTAAACAACAGCGAAGATATTGCCGTATCGGCGGCTGTACTTGCTGTGGGTCACAGCGCAAGGGACACCTTTGAAATGCTCTGCCGCCGTGAGGTATACATGGAGCCTAAGCCCTTTGCGGTGGGTGCGAGGATAGAGCATCTTCAGAAAGATGTGGATATAAGCCTTTACGGCTCTCATGCAGGGGATTCTGCTCTTCCCGTGGGGGAGTATCAGATGAGCTATACCCGGAACGGCAGGGGAGTATATACGTTTTGTATGTGTCCCGGAGGAACGGTAGTGCCTGCGCAGAGTGAGAGAGAAACCGTTGTAACAAACGGTATGAGCGAGTTTGCGCGAGACGGGAGGAATGCAAATGCGGCTCTCGTGGTATCGGTATCACCCTCGGATTACGGCTCCGGGATACTTGACGGAGTTGAATTTGCCCGCAGTATCGAAAGGGCGGCGTATGCCCTGAGCGGCTCGTATAAAGCTCCCTGCGTTACCGTAGGGGCGTTTCTTGACGGCAGGGCGGATATGAGCGGGGCAAGCGTTATTCCCTCATACGCTGCGGGAACAGTACCCTGCAATTTTGAAAAAATACTTCCCGCGTTTGTTACCGATATGATGAAAACGGGGATAGGTGTATTCTCCAAAAGAATGAAGTGCTTTGCTGATATGGGAGCGGTGCTTACCGCCCCCGAAACAAGAACCTCCTCTCCCGTAAGAATAAAAAGAGGAGGGGATATGTGCAGTCTTACCGCAAAGGGCTTGTACCCCTGCGGAGAGGGAGCAGGCTATGCGGGAGGCATCATGTCTGCCGCTGTTGACGGAGTAAAGCAGGCCTGTGCCGTTATGGACGTTTACAGAGCAAAATAAAAAGGGGCTGTTGCAGAAAACAGATCCTTTTTAAGGCAATACCGGACAAAGAACGGTTTGCGTCTTTACTTTTGAAAACGAATTAAGAGGGTATTGCAGCAAAGAACCTCTTTCTGCAATACCCTCTTTCTTACGTATGTACCTGCAGGGCTTATTCAGCAGCAGACTCTGTAACCTCGGCAGCAGACTCTGTGCCGGAAGTACCGAGGGTAGCGTCCTCGGGGTCGTTGCTGCAAGCAGTTGCGCAAAGTGCAAGAGCAGATGCAAGAATAAGTGCCATAACAGTCTTTTTCATAGTAATTTCTCCTTCAAATCTTTCCCTGTTGTATTCCTGTCCCGACGGACAGGGATCGTGCTGTGATATGATACAGGTATCTCACACAACGTTATGTATTATACCAGTTATTTTACCTTTTGACAATACTTATTTCTAACAAAGAAAACAAGCTAAGGAGAAAAATTATGTTTATTTAACACAAAAATTGAATGTATTTTTATGGCAAAGTGACAATATGGTAACATTATTGAATATAGGCAATACCGAATAAAGATTGCGCTGAAGATGCGCAGTTAGATTTTTCGTCAGGTTGCACGAAAAATTCGCAGGCAGGCTGTCGCCTGTCGAGGATTTTTTGTGCAAGATGACGGAAAATCTGCAAGCAGATTCGGTGCAAAGGCGCAAGTTGTTCTTTGTTCGGTATTGCCTATATTTAAAAATCAGCCTCACATTCTGAACAGGTTTTTATATGATCTGAAGCAGATAAAATTTCAGGTACTCCGTTTCGCCGACGCTCATTAAAATAGGGTGATCGGGGGACTGACGCCGCATTTCAATAAGTCTGAGGCTGACGCCTGCGGCTTTTGCGGCGTCACGGAGCATCTGAGAAAAAAGCGCCTCAGTCATAAAGTGTGAGCAGGAGGCGGTGGCTAAATATCCTCCCCTTGGCAGAAGTCTCATTGCAAGGGTATTCAGCTCGAGGTATCCGTTTTTTGCGTTGCCCACTGTTTTCCTTGACTTGGTGAACGCAGGAGGGTCAAGAATTATATAATCAGCGGTCCTGTCATGGGCTTCGAGCTTTTTTCTCAGAAAATCAAAAACATCGGAAACAACAAAGGACATATTGCTCTCCAAGCCGTTCAGAGCGGCGTTTGCCCTTGCCATTCCGATTGCCTGTGCGGAAACGTCAACGGCGGTCACATGAGCGGCTCCTCCTTTGGCGCAGTTAAGAGCAAACGAGCCTGTATGGGTGCAGCAGTCCGCAACGTTTTTTCCCTCTGCTATGGCGGCAGCGGCACGGCGGTTGTATTTCTGGTCAAGAAAAAATCCCGTTTTCTGACCGTTTTCAACGTCCACACGGTATTTTATGCCGTTCTCGGTGATCGTTGTAACGGGTGAAACGCTGTTTTCTCTGTAATACCAGCCCTTTTCCTCGTGCATGCCCTCAAGGGCGCGAATATTCACATCGTTGCGCAGATATATGCCCTCGGGAGCGCAGCCGTCCTGTCCGAGAATATCCATAAGAGCAGGGAGAATGATATCCCGTCTTTGTTCTATCCCCAGCGACAGTATCTGAACGGACAGCAGATTTGAAAATCTGTCAATGGTAAGTCCGGGAAAGCTGTCCCCCTCGCCGAAGATAAGGCGGCAGGCAGTCATATCCTCACGGGACATTACCGTCTTGCGGTACTGATAGGAATATTCCAGACGGCGGCGGAAAAAATTTTCATCAAATACATCGTTTGTATTTCGGGAGATGATCCTGACCCGTATCTTTGATCTTGAATTGTAAAAGCCTGTGCCGATATAGCGGTTTTTCTCCGAAACCACGTCGCAGATATCACCGTCGGCAATAATTTCGGACGAGATAACCTCGTTGTCGTATATCCACGGATGACCGCAGGCGGTGCGTTTTCTGCATTTTTCGGTTACCGTTACTCTTGGAAAATCTCTGTTTATGTTCATATTTTTATATGCGCCTTTCGTTCATATTTTTTTTATTCCGTCTTTTCCTTTAAGCATCGGACCGTACTTTTTCTTTAAATATTTATAAAAGTCGGAGGCTATTTTTACCGCCGAGGATACGGCAAATATCCCCATTGCTATGGCTCCTGCCTCGCCGAATGCCTCTGCCGCACGGCTGAAAAACGTGTCGTTATCTCCCGTTATGAGCGCAAGCATAGTGTAGTACAGCAGTCCTCCGGGAACAAGGGGGATTATCCCCACAATCAGGTACATATTTACGGGAGCTTTGCAGAATCTTGCCATTATTTCCGAATAAAGAGCAACTGCAGCGGCAGCGGCAAAGCAGCATCTTATTGCGCTAACGCCGTTTATGCTCATTACGGAAAAAATGAGCTGGCTTGCGATAGAGCCTATTGAAGCCGCTATCAGATGCCTTAATCTGATATTAAACTGCACTCCTATGGCAATGCAGCCGATAAAGCTGCACAGGCAGGGTATGATTATATCCTGTAAAATATCCGTTTCCATATTCCGAAGCCGTATCCTTTAAAATTTTATTACCGAGGCAACCGCCGTGCCTGAGCCTACAGCCATTCCCACAGCTATGAGAAGCGCTTCCGTAAGGGTATATATCCCGGAAAAGAAGTCTCCCGATATAAAATCTCTCATGCAGTTTGTTATGGCAACTCCCGGTACAAGCGACATTGACGCTCCGATTATTATCTTGTCAAAGCCCGGAACCGCACTTATATAGGCAAGTCCCATAGCTATAAAGGACATTATCATGGAGCATATTACAGCGTTTAGGAATGCGCTGGCATTGATTTTTGTAAGCCTGTCCGATGTGAATTTTATCACCATTGCAAGCAGCGCGCCGAATATCGCTTCTGTTCCGCCGCCGCCGAAGAAAATCGTGAATGATGCTCCGAGAACGGCATAGCTCAGGTACATAACAGGCTCGCTGTATGTTTTCCTGCGGCGTATGCTTTCCAGATGACGTTCCACGGTTTGTGCATCGGGTTTCATCCTGCATATGAATCTTGAAAGCTCGTTGAGCTTTCCCACACGGTCAAGGTTTGTATTTCTGCCGTAAACGCTTTTTGAATTGGTAACGGGAGAATTGTCGGTGCATTTGAGGGTAATGATAAAATTTGCGGGGGTAACATATATCTGTGCTTCCTTATGACCGTATGCAGCACAGATACGTGTTATGGTATCCTCGGTGCGGTATATCTCCGCTCCGTAGGAAATGAGCATTACGGCAAATTCCGAGCATATTTCTGCAAGCTGTATTTCATTCATGGTTTTTTCCTCATA
>CAZDJG010000072.1:0-9900 GCA_964505695.1 uncultured Ruminococcus sp. | reverse complement strand
GCCTTCATAGTTCATATTATGCTGTACTGAGTATTTGGTGATAAATTTTTTGGCGATTTTATAAGTGCCTATCCAACAATAGTTCAGCACACATCGTGCTTGCATATTTTTCGTCATATTGCACCTGATTTTCTTGACATACACAAGTATGCCTGCGAAATTTTTATACAATATTACGAAAAATCTGAGAGCAATCTGTACACATCCTATTGTTTGACAGACTCTAAGCTGCTTTTTTTACTGCAGTGCCTGTCAGTGAACATAGAGCAAATGCTGCGATATCCGCTGCAACTATGGTCGAGCCTACAGGAGTTCCCGCAAGAATGGAAATGATTATTCCGGACAAGGTACATATTACCGATAAAACCGCAGAAAAAACCGTAACGCTTTTAAAGCTTTTGAAAATGCTCATTGCCGACAGAGCAGGAAATATTATCAGCGCAGATATCAGCAGCGAGCCGACAAGATTCATCGCAAGTACTATTACGACCGCTATGATGACCGCAAGAATAAGATTATATATTCCGGCAGGTATCCCCGAAGCCCTTGCAAAGGCTTCATCAAATGTAACTGCGAAAATTTTGTTGTATAACAGGATAAATACCGCAAGCACAAGCAGTGAAAGCACGGCGCATATGATTACTTCCGGCTTTGTAAGGGTCAGGATTGATGTAGAACCGAATAATGTACTGCAAACGTCTCCGTTTACATTTGAGGATGCCGAGAATATATTCATAAGCAGATAGCCTATTGCCAATGCGCTTACAGAGAGCATTGCTATCTGCGCGTCGCCCTTTATTTTTACGTTTTGTCCCGACCTAAGCAGCAGTATGGCGCATATGACGGTCACAGGTATAACTACCGTCATTTCGTTTGTGATATCAAGCACAGCGGCTATAGCCATTGCACCAAATGCAACGTGTGAGAGTCCGTCGCCGATGAATGAAAATCGTTTTAGCACAAGCATGACGCCCAGCAGTGAAGAACACAGCGCAATAAGCGTTCCGACAATAAGCGCATAGCGCACAAAAGGGTATTCCAGATATTTGTCAAGTGTTTCAAGCATTCCGCTCATTTCCGCTTCCTCTCCTTTGGCTTTGTAAAAAGTTGTTCATACCGCGTTTTTCGTATTCATTGGTCGTTCCGAAAAAAATTTCTTCGCCTATTTGAAGAATGTGAGTTGCATATTTTATTGCAGCGGAAATGTCATGGGATATCATAATGACGGATAAGCCGTTTTCCTTGTTGAGCTTTTCTATAAGATCGTACATTTCAGAGGTGACCTTTGGGTCAAGTCCGGAAACAGGCTCATCAAGCAGCATAAGCTTTTCCGCAGCGCACAGCGCCCTTGCGAGCAGTACGCGCTGCTGCTGACCTCCCGACAGTTCACGGTAGCATTTTCCCGACAGATCGGATATATCCATAAGGCTCATACTTTCTTCTGCAAGCGATTTTTCGTTCTTATTGTAAAATGGACGCAGACCGCAGCGGCTCTGACACCCCGAAAGAACGATCTCCTTTACAGATGCGGGAAAATCTCTCTGAACGGCTGTCTGCTGAGGAAGATAGCCTATTTCATCTGATTTAAGACCGTCACCCGTGATCATATTGCCGCTGATCGGCTTCTGAAGGTGAAGAAGTGTTTTCATCAGGGTCGATTTTCCGGAACCGTTTTCACCGACAATGCAAAGGTAATCTCCTGCATTTACGGAAAAATTCAGATCGCTTACAATAGTTTTTCCCTCGTAGCCGAGGCATAGATGTTCACAGGTTATCAAAGACATTCATGCACCCTCCTCATTTGAGTGCGCTTCTGAGCGTTTCAAGGTTATTTTCCATGACTGACAGATAAGAAGTTCCGTTTTCGATATCGGCAGTGCTTACCGACTGCATGGAATTTAAGGTAAAAATCTGTATATTTTTTCCTTCCGTGACTGAAATGACTGTTTGCGCGAGCTTTCCGTCCGAGCTTTCGGTTATCATCACCGATGAAAGATCAAGCTCGTCAAGCTTATCTGCGAGAAAGGCGACCGTTTCAAAGCTTGCCTGAGTTTCGGACGAACAGCCGTCAAAGGCGGCAAAATAATCCAGTCCGTAATCATCTGTCATGTATCTGAATGGAAAACGGTCTGCAAAAAGCAGCGTCTTTGTTTCCGACTCGGATAAAACGGAGGAATAATCGCTGTCAAGCTTGTCAAGATTTTGGATGTATGCATCGAGATTTTCGGAATATGTGCCGCTGTCCGACGGGTTTATTGCTGAAAGCTTTTCCGCAATTTCGGCGCAGGCAAGCTTTGCGTTTTTGGGAGAAAGCCAGATATGCTCGTCATATTCCTCATGTGTATCGTCCTCTTCATGCTCCGTTTCCTGCATTCCCTCGGTGTGCTCAGTGGTTTTTACGGCAATTTCGGGGACGTCAAGCAATTTTAATACAGTTATATTCGTGTTTGCGGCATTTTTCAGTACATCCTCTGTCCATTGATCGGACTCGCCGCCGATACAGATAAACAGATCGCAGTCTGATATCTGCACAATATCCTCGGCAGAGGGCTGAAAGCTGTGCATATCCGTTCCGTTGTCTGCAAGAAGGATAAGCTCTGTGCCATCGCTATTTTCAGTAAGCTGCTTTGTCCAGTCGTAAATGGGGAAAATCGTAGTTACGACAGTAAGCTTATCCTCGCTGCTGACTGAAGTGTTTTCGCTGCAGCCTGTGAAAAAAATTGCAGATGTAAGCAGCGCTGACGCCGCTTTAATAATTTTTTTAAGCATATTTTCATTCCTTATCATTTGTTTTTCGGCAATTTTCACATAAGCCGTAAAAAACCGTTCTCAGGGAGTTTATTTCAAATCCGTGTTTGGAAAGGGTATGCCGGCGTATCTGCGCAAGCTCGGGACAGCAGATATGAATCAGCCTGCCGCATTTTTCACATTTGCAGTGAAAGCAGTTCTGATTGCGGCAGACTCCACTTTCGCCCACATATTCGTAGCAGGCGCTGCTGCTTTCGTCAATGATATGCTTTCTGACAATACCGCTTTTTACCATTTTTTCAAGATGGCGGTAAACCGTAGCCGTTCCTATCGGCATACCCGAATCCCTGAAATGACCGCATATATCGGCGGCAGTCACATGAGTATCCTTTACAGATTCAAGATACAGCAGGATCTCTTCAAGCTGTCTGGTTTTGTAACCTGTTTTTGCGTCCATGCCATTCACCTCTGTATTTCCATGCATTTGATAATTATTCTCATATTTGACATTATATCACAGGCATTTCCGATTGTCAATATGAAAATGATTATCATTTTGAATTTATTGAAAAAATGCGGCACAACAGCATATGGTAAAGCTGTTGTGCCGCATTTTTCATTCAACGGGGTACTCAACTCCGTTGAAGCTAAGAGCGCATACCTCCGAAATATCTATAAAATACTTTTGAAAATCCTCATCATTTCTGTATGCAATGCGAATATTCATTCGGTACAGCCCGTCATCATTTTTTCCCGTGTAGCCGTTAAATGCTGCGGGGATATGAGAGCCGTCGTTTAATACAAGGAAAAGCTCGTTTTCGCCGCTGTCGGAAACAGTCATATTCGTCCTTATTCCAATATTCTTTTCGGTGAAAAATTCTATATCAATTTTTCCTCCCGTGGGGGAAAGCTCGATGGATTTTACCGTACATTCATATTCAAGCTGCTGCGGCTCGGTTTCATCAGAGATTTGACCGGCTTCATCGAATAACGTAAATCTTTTTTCTCCGAAGAAAACCGTTTTTTCTTCCGGGTCTTTGCAGGTAAGGACTTCAAGGGATTTTTCCGAGGCGGTATATTTGAAGCTTATGCTCCATGTCAGCGGCAGGGCAACAGCAGAGCTTATATCGACCTCCACAGGCTCATGGGTATCACAGTCAAAAAAGCCGCATTCGCCTTTGTTCATGCCGTAGTATGAATTTGATTCACGGGTCAGCCGAGTGTATTCATCATACAGCATGAGGGTATCTCCCTCTGCCGATATCGTCTTGCCGCTGATTGAATCAGATGCACTGATATCCATTGCATAGAGTATATTTCCGTTTTCGCTGACAGCAGTTCCGATGCCTCCGCTCCATGTTATATCCGTAAGTGATTTGATGTTGGTCGAATCGCTCAGCCAGTAGACCTCGTCATCATAGCTGCCTATCGCATTTTCAAAGTGATCGGCAGCGGGGGAGCCGTCCTTTCGGGAAATTTCTATCACAGCCATAAGTGAACCGCTGTCACCCGTTGCACCGATAACGCTCACCTTGTAATCATCATCGGAAACGGAGTAGTTCACATTGCTTATCTTTCCTTTAAGCTCCTCGGCAAGCTCGCTGTCGGCTACTTTTATCATGTCGCCGAACAATGTGTAAATATCGAAATTTCCCGCTGCTGCGGCTGTGATTCCCAGACATAAAGCAAAGCATATCATCACTGGGACGGCTATTCTTTTGCTTATCCCCGAAAAGCGCTTTTCCGAAACGAAGCTGCCGCTTTTTACCTTTTCAATAAGCTCCTCGCTCGGAGCAATGCTTTCAAATGCATTTTTTATAAGCTCATGCTCATTCATCATGCCATACCTCCTCAAGCTCGGTTTTAAGGGATTTCCTTGCCCGTCTTAGCCTTGTCCTTACATTTGGCTCGGTTATCCGCAGAAGCTTTGCTGTTTCGCTGCATGAATAGCCGTAATAGTAATACAGCAGAACGGGCAGACGGTATTTTTCGGAAAGCTTCATAACTGCCGCTGTTACCGTTTGTTTAAGCGTATCGTTTTCCGATTCTGCGGGAAGATCGTCCTCCAGCTCGGCTTTATAGCGGTTGTAGGCATTTCGGCGGAGCATTTTTCCGAAATTGACCGTCACTCGGATAAGCCATGCCTTTAAATGCTCCTCGTCCTTGAAATCCTTTTTGTATACCGACAGTTTCAAAAAAGTTTCCTGAAAAATATCCTCGCTGTCCGAAACAGAGCCGCTGTATAGAAAGGCTGTCCTATAAACAAGACCGCCGTATTTGTCAACAGCTTCTTCAAAATTCGGCTTCATTGATGTTATCACACCCCTTTTTTGTATTGAGTATACTCACCTTATAAATGCGGCAGGCTCATAAAATGTGACAAAAAAAGAAAACATTTTCCTGCTTTATTTTGCAGGAAAATGTTTTGTACCAATTTTAATTTTTGGAAATGCTTATGACCTTAACGGGGCATTTTTCAACGCATTTTCCGCAGGCGGTGCATTTATCGTAATCAATGCGTGCAAGGTTATCCTTAACGTGTATTGCATCGTATTCGCAGTTTTTCTCGCATATCCTGCACCCGATACAGCCGCTTGAGCAAACAGCCTTGACAGCCTTGCCCATGTCGCATGAGCTGCACAGAACGTCTACAGAGGCACTCAGCGGACGCATATCTATAATATTTGTCGGACAGACGTCCGCACATTTTCCGCAGCCTACGCATTTTGAGGGAATGACTCTTGCAAGACCGTTTTTAACGTCTATGGCAGCTTCGGGACATATCCTTTCGCAGTCGCCCAGCCCTATGCAGCCGTACTTGCAGCCCCACATTCCGCCGTAAAAGCGCTTTGCGTTTGCACAGGTCATTATGCCGTCAAATTCAAAGGTTTTCTTTTCCGTTTCGCAGGTTCCGGAGCATCTCACCACGGCAAGCAGTTTTTCTGTTTTTCCTGCTTCTGTACCCATTATCTGTGCAATCCTGTCGGCGGATTCCTGTCCTCCGGGTCGGCACAGATCGGTCTGTTCTCCTTTTTCGACGATCGCCTTTGCATAGTCTGAGCAGCCGCTGTATCCGCAGGCGCCGCAGTTTATCTGTGGGAGAGCGTCATTTACTTCGTCCGCTCTCGGATCTGTCTTTACTGCAAATATTTTTGACACCGCAGTCAGCAGTATTCCGGCAAGTATTCCCATTGCGGCAAATATCAGCACCGGAAGAATGTACGTTTCAAACATTTATATATCAATCCTTTCTTTCAGAACCTGTCTTCACAAGGTATTGCAATGTCTTTTCGGCAAAATTGTACTTGAAAATCCGTATACAAACCTTATGAAGACAGGTTCTCAAGGCAGAAATATCCTTTCAATTTCCGACAATTACTGCACAGCATTATGAGCCGAAAATTCTTTCGACCATTCCCGAAAAGCCCATAAAGCTTACGGAAACGATAGACGCTGCGATCAGTGTGGCAGGCACTCCTTTAAAGGCTTCGGGAATGTCGGCTTTTTTCACTCTTGAACGTACTCCGCTGAATATAAGCAGTGCAAGAGTAAATCCCAGTCCTGCGCCCAATGCGTCAATTATGGATTCAGCGAATGTGTATCCGTTGTCGATATTCAGTATTGTAACTCCCAGAACGGCGCAGTTTGTGGTGATCAGGGGAAGATATACGCCAAGAGAGCTGTACAGCGGCGGCAGCTTTTTTTTCATTATCATTTCGAGAAGCTGAACAAACAGCGCAATTATGAGGATAAAAGCGATAGTTTTAAGATATTCCAGTCCGAACGGAGCAAGCAGCAGCGTGTATATGGGGTAAGTGCATATTGTTGCGCAGATCATTACAAAGGTCACTGCTGCACCCATTCCTGCGGCGCTGTCAAGCTTTTTTGAAACACCCAGAAAAGGGCATATGCCCATGAATTTTGAAAGCACAAAGTTGTCGGTGAGCATTGCGCTGAAAAGAATTATAAGCATTGATCTCATACGTTTTCACCGTCCTTGCCGCATTCTCCGCCGCACAGAGCGGCATTGGGACATTCCGCACAGCCGATTTTTTCGGGAGGTGTGCGTTTTGCAAGCTTGTTCACCAGCGCAATAATGCAGCCGAGAGCAAAAAATCCTCCGGCAGGCATGATAAATATTGTCATCGGAGAGGGGAGATGAAGGTTTATTCCCATCCACTGACCTGTTCCGAGTATCTCACGGACAGAGCCCATCAGGAAAAGCGCAAGGGTAAAGCCCAGACCCATTCCCAGACCGTCAAGGATAGAAGGGATAAGCTTGTTTTTCGATGCAAACGCCTCAGCTCTGCCCAGTATTATGCAGTTTACGGTGATAAGCGACAGAAAAAGTCCAAGACTGTCGTAAAGCTCGGGAAGATATCCTTTCATAAGAAATTCGATAAGAGTTACAAAGCCTGCTATTATCACTATAAACGAGGGAAGCCTTACAGCCTTTGGAATAACGTTTTTAAGCAGCGATATGACCGCATTTGAGCAGACAAGCACAAAGGTGGTAGCAAGTCCCATTCCCAGACCGTTTTCAGCCATTGTGGTAACTGCAAGAGTTGGACACATTCCAAGCAATGTAACAAGGGTGGGATTTTCCTTTATGATACCCTTTGTAAATTCATGGAGATTGCTGTTTTCAGCCATTTGAATTCTCTCCCTTCATCTCGGAATATGCGCTCAGCGCAGTATTTACGGCAGATTTCATTCCCTTTGAGGAATAGGTGGCTCCCGTGATATTGTCAACAACGTAGTCCTCCGAGGATATTCCCTTGAATTTATCGAGAAACGCATTGTTCTGTACCTTTGTTCCGAGTCCCGGAGTTTCGCCTATGGTGAGAACGGAAATTCCGCATATTGCACCGCTTTCGTCAAAGCCGATAAGCAGGTGAAGTCCTCCCTTTGAATAGCCGTCGGCAGTTATTTCAAAGGCAGTGTTTTTACCGTCGGAGATCACGGAGGTAACTCCCTCAAATGTTTTGACTGTTCCGTCTTCGTTTATAAGCATTTCAAAGCCGCTGTCGGATTTGTAAATATCGGCAAGACCCGATGAAAGCTTGTCTGTGATTATTCCGGTCGTATCAACATATGTTATATTATACACGACCGTGAGGAGCGCCGAGGTTATAATGCATATAAGAGTAAGCACTATGGGCGGCATGATCTTATCCTTTACACTCATTTGCCCGACGCCTCCTTTCCGACGGACTTTGCGCCTGTGGGGCGCAGCTCGCAGAGTCGGTCAATATAAGGAACGAGGAGATTCATCAGCAGTATGGAAAAGGAAACTCCCTCCGGATAATTTCCAAATTTTCTTATTGCAAAGGTGATTATTCCGCAGCCGATACCGAAAATCAGCTTGCCTTTTCCCGTAAGAGGGGTGGTGGCATAATCGGTAGCCATAAAAAAGGCTCCCAGAATAAGTCCGCCCGACAAAGCCGCATATAAAGGATCGTCTCCAGAAATAAGTGTGAGCAGGAAAACAGTTCCTATAAAGCTGAGCGGAGCATGGAGTGTTATTATTTTTTTTGCGGCAAGAAACAGTCCTCCCGCAATCAGGGCAGCAGCGCAGGTCTCGCCGATACAGCCGCCTGTTGTTCCTATAAAAAGCGAAAGATAATCAGCGTTACGTGAGGCAAGGGGAGTTGCGCCCGTAACGATATCCGAGCCTTCAAGATAGTAAAACGGCTTGCACCATGAGGACATTGCAGACGTAAAGGACAGCATCAGGACGATCCTTCCGACGATCGCCGGATTTGCAAAGTTCTGACCTATGCCTCCGAAAAGCTGCTTTGCGACAGCTATTGCCGCAAACGAGCCGATAACGCCGTAAATGGGATTTATCGCCGGAGGCAGATTCATTCCGAGAAGAAGTCCGGTAACCACAGCGGAAAGGTCGGATATTGTTTGAGGCTTTTTCATTATCCGCCTTAAAATGTATTCGAAGAAAACGCATGATACGGTACAGACTGCAAGATTGACAAGAGCCATATATCCAAAAATAATTATACCTGCAATACACGCCGGCGCGAGAGCAATTATAACCGTAAGCATGATCTTACGGGTGCTTATATTGTCGTGAATATGCGGTGATGGTGAGACGGTCAGATTCACGTTATCATTTCCTTTCTTCTTTTGCAGTCCTTGCAAGCGCTTTTGCCAGCTGGTTTTTCTCCGCAAGATGACGCCCTGCCGGACATACGTAGGTACAGCAGCCGCAGTTTATACAAAGATTTATTTTCAGCCTTGAAAGCTCTGCAGCGTCCCCTCTGTCGTATGCACTTTCAAGGGAAACGGGCATAAGCTTTACGGGACACGCTCTAATGCATCTTCCGCATCTTATACATGAGGAGGTGTTTATATGCGCAGTGTCCGAAAATGCAAGAACAGCGTTATTCATTTTTATTACTGGCTGATTTTCATCTGCAATACTGACGCCCATCATCGGGCCTCCGTACAGTATCTCGGAAATATTTTCGCAGCCGCAGAAGTTAAGCACGTCCGCCGCGGGAGTTCCCACAGGCGTAATATAGTTGCCCTTTTTGTTTTCGTCAACAGCGCTTCCGTCCACGGTTATTCTTTTCGATATAAGGGGCATACCCGTTTTAACATAGTTCATTATAAATGCTGCGGTGGAAACGTTCATGACCAGAACGCCGCAGCTTGAAGGCAGCTCGCCCTCCATGACAGTTCGTCCCGCAGCGGAATAAATAAGGACCTTTTCAGCTCCCTGGGGGTAGCTTGATGGCAGCGCTGCAACGCTTATATCTTCAGAGCCTTCAAGCAGCCTGTTCATTTCTCTTATCGCATCGGGCTTATTTTTCTCGATCCCGATGACGCAGCTTTTTATTTCCAGCATTTTCATTATCAGACGTATTCCCTCAATGATACCGCTGCCGTTTTCCATAAATTCACGGTAGTCCGAGGTGATAAACGGTTCGCATTCCGCGCCGTTTATTATAAGGGTGTCTATGGGTGTTTTTCCGGGGTCGAAAGCAAGCTTTACATGAGTGGGAAAGCCTGCGCCGCCAAGTCCGCAGCAGCCGCTTTCTCTTACGGCTGCGATAAAGCTTTTTCTGTCGGTTATTTTAGGCGGTTTTATATCGGGGCAGACAGTCTGAAGTCCGTCTGTTTCGATAACAACAG
>CAZDJG010000071.1:0-10078 GCA_964505695.1 uncultured Ruminococcus sp. | reverse complement strand
TATTGGATATGTATTTTATTAAACAAGCTCGGTGGAAAGGAGAAAATGAATTTCGATTAATTTTACCTAAAGGTGATCTGGCAGGAACAGAATGTGGTGAAAATAAAAAATCCAATGATTATGGATTACAATTGTGTGAAGTGTATTGCGGATTAAAATGCTCGGAAGAAAATAAAAATAGGACAAGTGAAATTTGTAGAAAATTAAACGTTCCATGTAAACAATGTCAAATGGGTAATATTGGCGGAATTCCTGGCGTTATTTCGTATTAATTGTATGAGTATTTCTATCATTTAGTCATACGGTTGAAAACACTATTGAATTAGAGTGAGAATGAGAAAAAAACTATAATAAACCTTTGTATGTGCTATAAACACTCAGGGCTGTCAAAAAAAGCGGCATTTTCGCTACTATTTTTGGCAGCCCTTTAATATTGAATAATGAGGGAGTAATCATAATCTGCTGTAATTATCGCGGCGCACTATAAATAACTTTCATAATCGGTCTTGACCTCGCCAAAATCGGCAGCCCATTCATCAAAATGATTGATGCCGCAGTCTTTCAGCATATCCGCCTGCAAATAACGCATCATAGTATAAAGCTCGCACATTGAATTCGAGATGGGCGTATCGGTCAATAATTATCTCACTCATGTGAGGATAACCCATGCAAAGCAGCTGCTTCGCTTTTCGGGGAGTTCCATCGAGCAGGTGGGAGCCGCCTGCGGCTTTCACGACAATAATTATTTTTCCCGTATATTCAGAAAGGTTGAGGGATGTAGCCCCGGAGAATTCCGAAAAAAATGGTAATACATGGGAAAATGGTTCGTTGCTTGGCTATAACCACTTTGACGGATAAGGAAGGCAGGTCATATTTATTTCCCTGTTATGAGGGTTACCCGGCTGAATTTTGTGAAACATAAAATATAATGTCATATTCGGAGAAAACAAGCTTCTGAGCTTATGAACGCCAAATCCGATAAAAAAGCAGATCTGATCGAATAGAATAAGGACAAATAAACCGGTTTGCTGCATTTGTGCAACAAACCGGTTTAAAAATGGAGGAAAGAAGAACAATATTATAAATTATAAATAACGTATCAGTTCATTTCTGACTCTGTCCAATCTGTCATCTGCGATACCGAAATTCATTTCCTTGTAGCTCCAGACAGCACGGGAGATATCAAGTCTGTCAAATGCGGCATTTATCGCCTTGAACCATTTCAGAACATCCTCAGGCTCGGCATTTTCGATAACACCGTACTCGCCGCAGTACAGAACAGTGCCGTTTTTCTTTGCAGCTTCATATGCACGGGTGAACCTGTCAACGAAAAATTCGGGTGTTACGGGAGGCTCGCATTTATCAAAGCCCATGCGGAATCTTGTGTCCATTCCTTCATACCAATATGCGCCCTGATGAGTAAAATTCATCGGGTCGTAGCAGTGGAAGTTATATACCACCTTATCATCATAGGGAGCTTCAAGGTCGGGAACAGCATCGGGGCTGTTCTGCCAATATCCGCCCACAAGAATAAAGCTGTCGGGAGCAAGCTTGCGGATACGCTCAATGCAGCTTTTTATAAGCTTGTTCCATGTAGCGCTGTAGCTTTGCTCGGTAACCTCGTTCAGAAGCTCGAATGCAATTGTGCCGTCGCTTACCGCATAACGCTCTGCAATGTGTTCCCAGAGCTTCATAAAGCGCTCCTGCAAAGCAGGACTTTCAAAAAATCCCGATTCGCCCTCGCCCTTGTCAAATGAATATCCTGCTGTCTTGTGGAGGTCGAGGATAATATTCAGACCTGAGCTTTTGCACCAGCTTACAGCATTGTCGATATATGCAAAGCCATCTTCCTTAAAATTGCCGTTTTCGTCCTCAAGCAGATTATAGTCAATGGAGAGACGAACGTGGTCAACCATCCAGGAGGATATTTTTTTGATATCATCCTCAGTGATAAAGCTGTCGTAATGCTCCTTGGTATGGCAGCACTGTGAAAGCCAGCCGCCTAAATTTACTCCTTTTTTGTAGCCGATAAAATTAACCATATAACAGACCTCACAAATGATTTTATCAGAAATTCGCTTCGATCTCCTTGTTCAGAGCGTCGATCTCGTTCTGAACAGCACCGCTGATCTCGTCACGGGTAGTAGCCCAGTCCTTGCCGTTGTAGGAAGCGTCCTTGATGGGATTATGCACCATATCGTATATATCGGAGGAGGTGCCTGCATAGAAGTCGATAACAGGATTTTCGTTGGTAAGCTCCTTTGTCTTGTGCCACATATCGATCATCTCGTCAGTCCAGCCGTAATCCTCTCTGTACTGCTTTTCAGCTATCTCCTGAGTCTTTTCGTCGCCTACAGCCATGAGCTTGCACTTCATGAATGCTGCCGCGCCCTCGGGATTGGGTGCGCTCTTGCAGAGAGCATATGCGTCAACGCCGGAAGGAAGATAATAGTTGTCAGCCTTGGGATCTTTAGGCATTGGAACGAACATTATCTCGCCCTCAGCGCCGAACTTAGAAAGGTCTGCCTCGTAAAGCGCCCAGATGCCGCAGGGATAGAACAGAGTATTTCCCTCCGCGATTCTCTGGGGCTGTTCTACCCAATCATACTCAGCCTTGGGCAGGGGAAGATTCATCTTGTTCATTTCAAGCATGAAGTTTTCGGCACGTTCCATTTCAGAACTTAAAAGATTGCTTGTGATAACGCCGTCCTGCATATCGATAACAGGTTTGCCTGTGGTGAGGAGAAGATTTATCTCAAACCACCAGCCGTCAAATGCGTACTTTTTATTCTCGGGGTCGGAAAATTCAACACACATATCCTTGAATGTATCCCATGTCCAGTTGCCCTCTTCGAGAAGCTCAGCAGGGTCGGGTAGACCGTTCTCATCGATCGTGCGCTTGTTGTAAATGCAAACACAGCCTGCATCGGTGGAAACTACGGCAACATAGTGCTTGCCGCCCAGAGTATGAGCATCCGAAAGCTTCTTTGCGCCCACGCTCCAGAGGTCGCTGTCAAAATCAAGATAATCGTCAAAGGGTTCAAACATTCCTGCAATAGCCTTTCCGGGGAAGGTGTCAAGGTCTGCGGCAGGGAAGAGGTCGGGAGAGGTTCCGCCCAGAACCTGTGTTGAAAGATCGCTGTAACGAGTCTCGTATGTAGTGGGGACATATTCGATCTTTCCGCCGTACTTTGTTTCAAAAAGCTCAAGCTCAACGGATTTGGGCTTGCCGTTTGCAGGATTTAAGTCCCAGAAGGAAAGCCACTTGACTGTGCCGTTTTCAAGCTTTTCATCTTCTCCGATATCCATTTCGGCAACGGCTGCCTTGTCATCTTCGTCAAGCTCCTTTGCGGGAGTGGTCTCTGTGGTCTTGGAGGTTTCAGCAGATGTTGATGCAGTGCTTTCATTACTGCCGCCGCAGGCTGTCATAGAACCCATAAGTGCAAGTGCGGATACTAATGCTAAAGTCTTCTTCATATTCTTCATAAAAACATCTCCTTTAAATTTTGTGCCGTGATTTACTGTACTTTAAATTTACCATAATTCCCTTCCGAAAAATATCAATAATTTGCTTTTTTTATCAAAAATTTGTTGCATTTTTTACGGAAATGTTATATAATGATATCAGTGAGGTGATATAATGTCTCAGTCCGAAAAGGAGCTTACATATAAGGCGTTTCTGAACAGAGAATACGAGTTCAGACATTCGCCCTTTGAAAAGGAATTTGAATTTTACGACTGTGTAAAAAACGGCGATACCGACGGCGTGGAGCGGCTTATGACCCCTTTGGGAAGCAGCGGAGCAGGCGTGCTTTCCAACGATCCGCTGAGAAATCTCAAATATCATTTTATTGTCACTATCGCCCTCATAACCCGTTTCTGCGTTGAGGGCGGCATGGAGATGGAGACTGCCTATACGCTCAGCGATCTGTACATTCTGAAAGCGGACAAGTGCGTCTGTGAAAATGATATACACGCTCTGCACAGAGAGGCTGTTCTTGAATTTACCCGTCAGATGAACAGGCTTGCTCACGGGAATGTGTATTCAAAGCCTGTGATTATGACGATGGATTACATCTACGATAATCTTCACTCGAAAATTTCCGAAACGGATATTGCTGAATATGTTTCCCTCAGCCCTTCTTATATTTCCCGCCTTTTCAAAAAGGAGGTGGGAGTGACCATAAGCACATATATAGCGGTAAAGCGTGTTGAGACTGCTCAGAATATGCTGAAATACTCGGATTATTCTCCCATTGACATAGGAAATTATCTGGCATTTACGTCTCACAGTCATTTTATCAGTGTTTTCAGAAAATATACCGGAATGACTCCCAATGAATTCCGAAAAAAGTATTATCGTGACAATTGGGCAGATATCAGGCGTGATGGTGCAAAAATGTGATATGATGTGCAAATATTTGATATAAATATATCTGTGGGCAGGTATAATTAAGGTATAATAAATCTAACAGAAAGGGTTGTCTGAATTATGAAACGAAAAAATATACTTTATTTTGCTGCCGCTCTGATATCCTGCGGAGCGATATTCTGCTCCTGCGCATCATCACCCGAAGCACCTGCGGTTTCGGAGACATCGGCAGTCACTGAGGCTGAGGATATTTCCGCAGTCAGCTTCAAAAACGGTGCTTCGGGACTGTTTGAATGTGCCGACGGCTGGTGCAACGGCAGTATGTTCAATGTGACCTGGAGAAAGGAAAACTGCACCTTTGAAAACGGCAGAATGCAGCTTATCATCGACAAGGACAAAAAGGATGGCAGCGTTCCCTATTCGGGCGGAGAGTATCGCTCAAAGGAATTTTACGGCTACGGCAGATATGAGGTCAGAATGAAAGCCATAAAGAATGACGGCGTTGTTTCATCCTTCTTCACATACACAGGTCCCTCTGACAACAATCCCTGGGACGAGATAGACATTGAAATTCTTGGCAAGGACACAACAAAGGTGCAGTTCAACTATTTTACCGACAGCAAGGGAAATCACGAATATCTTTACGATCTGGGCTTTGACGCTTCCGAGGATTTTCACGATTATGCCTTTGAATGGCACAAGGATAAGATAGTGTGGTTCGTGGACGGTGCGGAGGTGTATACGGCAGAAGAAAATATTCCCGTTACCCCCGGAAAGATAATGATGAACGCATGGTGCGGCACGGGAGTGGACGGCTGGCTCAATGCCTTTGACGACAGCAAAATGCCCCTCACAGCAGAGTATGATGCTATTTCATTTACCCCCTTTGATGAATGATTTAAAAATATAGACAGAAAACCGCCGTTCCCAAAGTGCATGGGAACGGCGGTTTTGTATATACAAGTATAAAAAAGCTCCGATGCCGACTCGTAAAACGGGTCGGCATCGGGGCGATATTATATTAAGGAGTAATGAAGATTATGATTTTTTCCTTGATGATGCCATTGAAATTGCTGCGGCACTCATAACAGCTGCAATTACAGCAGCGGAATGATTGCCTGTTACAGGCATCTCTGTATTATTATCAGAAACAGAAGCAGAGTTATCTGCTTCTGGAGCAGAGGGTTCTTCTGCAGCGGAGGTTTGCTCTTCAGCAATTTCGGAACCTTCTGTCGTATCCTCTGAAGCAGTCTCAAGAACAGCATTGTTATCAACAGTCAGCGTTTCAAGAGTAATACCGTGTCCCATAAGAGCCATTCCTGCATTTTTCAGCAGCTCAACACTGTCTCCCGTTACCGAAAACTGTGCCTGAGTTCCCTCAATATCAAGAGAATATGAATCTCCGCTTTCAGCAAGCATCATTCCCGAGCCGCAGACAATATCCTTAATGAAAGGCCAGCCGGAATCATTTATCATAGGCTTTATTACCCAATAAGAATGATCTGCCTTTTCTGCAAGAGATTCATCAGCCTTGTATGTTATCGTGATGACCGAATCCTCTGTAAGCTCAGCAAACTCCGAGGCAGGAATTGTTGTATTTATGCTCCAGCCTGTTTTGAAATCCTTATTGACATCGTAGGCAAATGCTGATACTGCCGCAGCAGAAAGTATTGTGCAGGCAGCGGTAAGGAATGCAATGATTTTTTTAAGTTTCATACTTGATCTGTCCTTTCGGTTATTTATTTGCCGTTGTTTTATAAGTAAATTATACCTGCCCAACGCCAATATGAATATCAGAATTTTGATTTTTATAATAAATTTTTGCACAAAAATCCCGATATGAAAAAACATTTCATATCGGGATCATTTTATCCTCTTGCAGCCTTTCTTTGCTTTTTCTCTTCATACATAAGCTTGTCCGAACATCTGATAAGCTCATCAAAGCCGGGCTTTTCACCGTTTTGGGTTATGTAAATTCCCATACTTGCAGATACCCTGTAAGGCTTCCCCGAGGCTTCGTTTATGCTGTCAAGAGCCTGATCAAACATCGCTCTGATATCATTTTCGACTCCGCAGCAGGGAAAAACTGCCATCATTTCATCTCCGCCGAATCGTGTGCAGGCGGCATTATGGGGACAAACCCTTTTCAGTGCCTGTGCAGCGGTCCTTATGGCAAAATCGCCGTTATCGTGACCGTATTTGTCGTTGATGGTTTTCAGACCGTCAAGGTCGCACATGACTATCGCCATAGATCTGTTTCCAAGCTCATGAAGAATGTTGTCATATTCCGTGCAGAAGCCGTAACGGTTGTAAAGTCCTGTCAAGGCATCGGTTTTTGAGATCTCGTCAACTCTGTTAAGGAGATAATGCTGATGTCTGAGACCTCTTAGACCTCCGAGAGCTGTGCTGAGCATATTTACTGTCTGAGGGATCTTATAATAATTTCCGGGGATATAGCTTGAAAAATGAAAGCAGGTATATCCCAGAGGCTTTCCCAGATAGGTGAGGGACGTAAAGATAAAGCTTCGCCCGTAATCTAAATAATTCATCAGATTTGGGATAATATCTCTCCCATTCATATTGTAGGGGATAAAACTTTCTTCCATATTCCGCTTATTATCATAATCATCGCTGTCATACAGAACGAAGAGATCATCTCCGAAATGCAGCTGTATATCATACTCGGGATTTATAGATTCATCGTAACATTCACGCTTAATAACACAGGTCATTGCGTACATAAGATCGTCCTTGCGCATTTCGTCGGCGATATCATTAAAATTGTCACATTGCTGTATGCGTTCACTGATGTCAGACAAAATTACGTTTTCGTCCTGAAAGCGGTAGAATTGGTTGATAAGCTCGTTATACAGAGCAGACGAATTAAATTTAAGACCGTTTTTCTCACTCCTGCAGCCGCAGGATTCATTTATTATCGGTTCGGGAATAAGAGGGATATTTTCACCTGCGGATCCTTCATCAAAAATACTGCATATTGCATCGCATACAGCCCTTGCAATAGCCGAGGGAAATATTCCTGCAGATGATACGGTCGGCTCGGAGCTGTATATGGTTTCTATGCCGTCATAGCCTGCAACCGCCACTTTATCGGGAACAGAAATACCACGGCTTTGCAGAAAATAGGATACAGCAACCGCCATATGGTCATTGGCGCAGACGATCGCACGAGGAAGCTTGTTTTCCTTCAGAAGCCTTTCTACGGCGGCAACAGCAGGTACAGACCAGAAATCTCCATAGCTTACCATACTGTCATCAAAAAGGATATTATTATCCTGAAGCACTTTTCTGAAGGCTTCGATACGCTCATCGGAATAGGGATTGCCCTTTATTCCCGCTATCATATGTATATCTTTGTATCCGTGGTGCTTTACCATATGGGATACAATTTCTGCAAAACCGTCCTTATGGCGGTATTCGAGATTGATACACCCGCTAATAGTTTCTCCAAGGGATATAACAGCAAGTCCCATATCCAGAAAACGCTGTGCCAGTGTTTTGCAAAATTCATAATTATCAAAACGATAGGAATGTATCACAACCGCATCGCAGAAGGAGGGATCAATGATATCGAAAACTGAGATCTGTGCGTTTATTTCAGCATTGGTGTTCAGTTTTGAAATGCAGTTATACACAAATAAACGGCAGCCCATATTTCTAAGCTGTTGGTCAAGCTCATTTACAAGCTCATGACATTCTCCATCCTGAATACGGCAGGTGCAAAGTGCGATAATTTTATATTTTCCTATCATTTCTGACACCTCGGGTTATATTTTCAAATTTAAGGAAAAAGTACAGAATCCGGAAGTCGTATATATTAAGCTTAATAAATTTAAATTTATTATATCATATTTTTGTCATAATGTCAATTGAACAAAATAATTAACGGGTTACAATGCGGACAATATACTCAAAGCTCCCCTTGATATATTATAGCATCAATATGTCAGTTACCGAACCGCAAAGCTATGATCATTTTGCTGTTTTTCCACCTAGTTGGGCAGTTTCAGCCTACTCCTTAACCTTTTCGGAAGAGTTATTTGCAATAACCAAAGAATTTTCTCTTGCATTTATTACAACCTCTCTGATATTCAGAAAAGCCTCCACAAGAATGGGATCAAAATCCCTGCCGCTGCCCTCGGAGATTATCTCAAAGCATTTTTCAAGAGGCATTGCGTCACGATAGCAGCGCTTTTCGGAAACAGCATCAAATACATCTGCCACTGACATTATCCTTGCAACAAGCGGGATATCATTTCCGGAGAGTCCCTCGGGATACCCTCTGCCATTCCATTTTTCGTGATGATATCGTGCCACTTCATATGCCATTTTTGTGTAATTTTCATCATAGGAATGGATAAATACTTCCTTGATCAGCTTTCCTCCCTTTTCCGAGTGGGATTTCATAATTTCAAATTCCTCATCGGTGAGCTTTCCCGGCTTGCAGAGAATGCTGTCGGGAATTGCAACCTTTCCGATATCGTGCAGCGGAGCCACCATTGCAAGGCACTCTATAAACTCATCGGACAATATATCGGTGTACTTGCCCGTCTTCTGAAGCTCACGGGCAAGCAGCTCGGCATAAACACTTGTCCTCTTTATATGTCCGCCTGTGTTTTCATCCCGATTTTCCACAATAGTTGCAAAGCCGCATATCATTTCCTGATTGTGGCAGACAAGATGCTCGTAATTATCTGCGTCCTCACTGAGAAGCTTCGATGTTCTTTTGGTAAGCAGCAGTAACAATGCCGCAAAGCTCAGAAGCGTCAGAAACCTGGGCAGAACGCTGAATAACAAAAGCCTGTCTAAGGTCGGGAAATTACTGTCATTATTCCTGCCTATGAAAAATGCTATGAACTGTCCTGCAACAGTTACTGCCAGTGTTATAGCCGTTGAAAGCTTTGTGAGCTTTTGAGAAAAATACAATCCTGCAATAGCAATGG
This sequence comes from uncultured Ruminococcus sp., assembly GCA_964505695.1. GTDB lineage: Bacteria > Bacillota > Clostridia > Oscillospirales > Ruminococcaceae > Huintestinicola. The sequence goes on along the minus strand of CAZDJG010000071.1, from coordinate 745 downwards.
GATATGCATATATTACCACAACATGGTATGTAAGCGTGGATGTTATCACCAACAAAAACAGGTCGGCAAACAATACATAGAGATATTTAAGATACTTTGCCGAGGTCCCGCATAGCCTGTTGAGAAGCGTAGGAAGCAGAAGAAACACCGCACAGATAAGGTAAGCCGCCGTCATTATAGGCTTATCGATCACAAATATTCCGAGCATATTCAGAATGTAAATTATTGTAAACAGTCCAAAGGTCGTCAGCATTACATTTGCGGCAGTTCGATTAGCTTCTTCTTCATTTTTGCAGATTATTTTGCTGAGAGTTGCATTGCTCATTTTCATAATCTCCTTGTCATGTTACTATAATGAATGTCAATTTTGTACATTATAACACACTTGTTAAAAAAATACAAGAGGTCAGATGCAAAAGCAATTGCAGCGAGCAGTCAAAAAGCTACAGTAAGTTTTGCAAAGAGAAGGGTTTTAAGTCAGCCACATTGTTATTATACATAAATTCCATTTTATGGGATTTGCGGAATAAGGGAAAGAATAATAGCTCAGCTATTGACAAATACATATAAAAGTAGTATAGTTTAATATGAAAGGAAAAAATACAGCTAATTTGTATTCGGTTGTTTGAATTTTACAACAGTAATGTTTTTTGAGTTGTTTGAGAAATGTTTAAGTTTTATTAAAATGAGACCTGATTCCGCAAAACTGAAAATACACCCTCTTCGCAAAATGCCGAAAATATGG
>CAZDJG010000070.1:0-10099 GCA_964505695.1 uncultured Ruminococcus sp. | reverse complement strand
TTTAAGTGTGGCAAATTAACCATCATCGCCGATTGATTTTGTCAGTACCGTTAGAGAGTAACCAAAGGGGGAAAACAAGGGGGAAAGGGGGGAAGGGGCGGTTTTTTTGTTCCAAAACTATTGACAGCGGGGCGAAAATATTTTATAATGTATGTATAGTTGTTTTCATTTTTAAGGAGTGTAATGCCATGAAGTATATAATACCGCTCCTGCTGCTGACGCTTGCAGTACTGCTGACAGGCTGCTCCGACAGCGGGGAGGACGAGCCTGAGGAAACCGGTATCTCCGCCGCCCCCTCCGTCACTCTCGGAACAAGCGAGCCTGTGCTTATCCCCCGCTCCAAAAAGGACTTCCTCAACGGCTCCGATCTGCCTGAGGTGAGTCTCGCCGTAAGCGCAAAGGAGGAGGCAATTGCGGACAGACCCGAAACAATTACCGTAAAGGGTATCGAATATCCAACCGATCTCACCGTCCTCACCCTTGAAGCGTCGGGAATTACCGACGAGGATATAGCCGACCTCAGATATATGCTCGACCTTACCGAGCTGTATATTTACGAAAACGATATTACCGACCTTTCCCCCATAAGAGGTCTGAACGGGCTTAAAACACTCTCGATATTCAAAAACAACGTAAGCGATATTACACCCGTTGCAGGTCTTGCGGAGCTTCAGACACTTCACCTGAGGGAAAATAAGATAAGCGACATTTCCCCGCTTAAAAATCTCACGGAAATCACAAATCTCGATCTGTCGGAAAACAGCGTTTCCGACCTCTCCCCTCTTTCGGGAATGACCGGTATGCGGCTTTTAAAGCTTAACGGGAACGCTATCGAAAACGTTTCTCCCCTTTCGGGAATGACATCTCTTGACAGGCTTCATCTGCAGGATAACCGCATTGTGGATATCACTGCGCTTTCCTCGCTTACAAGCGCTACGGAAATATATCTTGACAATAATCTTATTTCCGACGTTTCTCCTCTTGCGCAGCTTACAAGCCTCGGTTGGCTCAGACTTTCGGGAAACAAAATAGACGATTTGTCACCCGTCTGCGGACTGATTGCCCTTAAAAAGCTCTACATAAAGGACGTTCCGGCAGACACGGAGCAGATAAGGGAAAGCCTACCGGACTGCATAATAGTTACCGGGTAAATCACAATTTGGCTCTGCCTGCATTTGCAGAGTCATTTGTTTTTACGAAAGGAATGAGCGGAAAATGATGACCATAACAGTGAATGCGTCGGAAAAGTACGATGTGATAATTGGAAAATGTCTGCTTGAAAACTGCGGCGAGTATATTAAAAGAGTGACACCTGCCGAAAAGATCGCCCTCATAACCGACGACAACGTTGACAGGCTGTATTCGGAAAAGGCAGAGCATTCTCTCCGTGAAAACGGCTTTAAAACGGCAAAATTCGTATTCCCCCACGGCGAAGCCTCAAAATGCTCGGATACCCTGAATAAAATTTACGGATTTCTCGCAGAAAACCATTTCACGAGAACAGACTGCATTGCGGCTCTCGGAGGCGGCGTAACAGGCGATATGGCAGGCTTTGCGGCTGCTACCTATCTTCGGGGAATGGATCTTATACAGCTCCCTACCTCTCTGCTTGCTCAGGTGGATTCCTCGGTGGGCGGCAAGACCGCTATAGATATCCCCGAGGGCAAGAATCTTGTGGGCGCTTTCAAGCAGCCGCGTCTTGTTCTGTGCGATACCGGCGCACTCGCAACGCTCCCGAGGGATTTCCTCACCGACGGAATGGGCGAGGTCATAAAATACGCAATGATAAAATCTCCCGAGCTTTTCAATATCCTTAACAGCCGCAGCATTGACAGCATAGGCGAGGTCACGGACGATATCGTCGCAAGGTGCGTGACAATAAAAAGAGATGTTGTGGAAGCGGACGAGTTCGACAAGGGCGAAAGAATGCTCCTCAATTTCGGTCACACTCTCGGTCACTCCATCGAGCAGTATTATCACTATACGGGCATATCCCACGGCAGAGCCGTTGCAAAGGGCATGGAAATGATCACCTCCCTTGCGGAAAAAAAGGGGATCTGCCGCAGCGGTCTTACCGCCGAACTGCTTTCCTGCATGGAAAATTATGAGCTTACACGGGATATAAAACCTGAGCCTTCCGAGCTTGGAAATGCCTGCCTGAACGACAAGAAAAGAAACGGCGGCTCAATAAACGTTATTATCTGCAGTGATATCGGACGATCCTCGGCGGTAAAAATGACAATAAAGGATTTTACCGATTTCCTCGGATAAGAAAGGAATACCTGTCTATGGACGTTAAAATATACCCCTCAAAGCTTATCGGAACGGTAAATGCGCCCTCCTCCAAAAGCTATTCACACAGAATGATAATTGCCGCCGCTCTTGCGGACGGAATATCCGAAATATCGAACGTGACCCCATCAGACGATATCAGCGTTACGGCGGAAGCGATGAACTCACTGGGCGCAAATGTGCTTGCAGACGGTTCTGTTTTCACTGTAAGAGGTATAAAAGCTCCCGCAGATAAAGCGTATATCGACTGCGGCGAAAGCGGCTCTACACTGCGCTTTATTATTCCCGTTGCGGCTGCGCTGGGTACAAATACGACCTTTATGGGTCACGCAAAGCTGCCGCAGCGTCCCATTACTCCGTACACAAGGGAATTCCCGAAAAAGGGAGTTGCCTTTGAGCCTCAGAGCGGTCTGCCCATCACGATAACAGGCAGGCTTCAGGCAGGAGAATACCGTCTTGAGGGGGACGTTTCATCACAGTTTATCACAGGGCTTATGCTGGCTCTCCCCCTTTGTGCGGAGGATTCGGCGATAAAGCTCACCTCCCCGTTGCAGTCAAAGCCCTATGCGGATATGACTGCCGCCGCTCTGAAAAGCTTCGGCGTAAATATCTTTGAAACAAAAATGAACGATCTTCCCGTATATCTTATAAAGGGAAATCAGAAATACAAACCATGCCGGATCGCCGTGGAGGGCGACTATTCACAGGCGGCGTTCTTTTTCACGGCAAACGCTCTCGGCTCTGAAATAAAGGTAAATAACTTAAATCCCGATTCCGTTCAGGGCGACAAGGCAATACTCGATATAATCGCCTCCTGCGGAGAAGAAATGAAGCCGTTTACCGCAGATGCGGCAAATATTCCCGATCTGGTGCCGATCCTTGCAGTACTCGGCTGCTTTACAAAGGGACCGTCAAGGATAGTGAATGCCGCAAGGCTCAGGCTCAAAGAATGCGACCGCCTTGATTGCGTGGCGCAGATGCTCAATTCCATCGGCGGAAACGTTGAAGCAGGCAGCGATAAGCTCACTATGAACCCCATAGAAAAATTCAGGGGCGGCGAGGTCTGTTCCTTTAAGGATCATCGGATCGTAATGTCCGCAGCCATTGCCGCGACCATGTCTGAGGCTCCCGTAATTATCCACGGAGCGGAAGATGTAAATAAAAGCTATCCCCGTTTCTTTGACGACTTCAAGTCACTGGGCGGACAGTTTGAAATATTGTAAGCCGTTCAAGCGAAAGGAGAACAAAACTAATGTCCTCATTCTGGAATCATAATATAAGCATATCCGTTTTCGGGGAATCTCACGGTCCTGCAATCGGCGTGACAATGGACAACCTCCCTCCGGGAGAATACATCGACCTTGAGCAGCTCAGGGAGTTTATGGCAAGACGCGCCCCCAGACAGGATGCGACCTCCACCCACAGAAAAGAAGCCGATCTCCCGAGCATAATGTCGGGTATGCTCGATAACCGCACCACGGGAACTCCCCTTATGGCGCTTATTCAGAACACCGATCAGCACTCAAAGGACTACGGAAACATTTCTCATCTTGCCCGCCCCGGTCATGCGGACTATACGGGAGCTATGCGCTACAGGGGGTTTAACGACGTAAGAGGAGGAGGACATTTTTCGGGACGCCTTACCGCTCCCATTGTGTTTGCGGGTGCAGTCTGCGGTCAGATCCTTGAGCGCAGGAGCATCTACACGGGAGCACATATTGCTCAGATACACAATATAAAGGATTCACTGTTCGATCCCTGCAATATTGACAGGGAAACTATTTTAAAGGTTCGTCACAAGAAAATACCCGTCCTGAACGATAAAAAGGGACAGGCTATGTACGATGATATAGCCAAGGCAAGAGAATGCCTCGACAGCGTGGGCGGAGTTGTGGAATGTGCGGTCACAAACGTTCCTGCGGGTATAGGCTCCCCCATGTTCGAGGGACTTGAAAATACCATCGCACAGCTTGTTTTCGGCATCCCTGCGGTAAAGGGCATTGAATTCGGCGCGGGCTTTAGCGCATCAAAAATGCTGGGCAGCCAGAATAACGACGAATTCTATGTTGACGATCACGGTCACGTTAAAACAAAAACCAACAATCACGGCGGTATCCTCGGTGGTATCTCCAGCGGAATGCCAATAATTTTCAGAGTAGCGTTCAAGCCTACTCCGTCTATTGCCCAGCCTCAGGAAACTATTGATTACAGCAGCCTTACAAACGGCGTTATCGAAATAAAGGGCAGACATGACCCCTGCGTTGTCCTCAGAGCTGTTCCGGTCGTGGAGGCGGCGGCAAATATAGCGATCCTGTCGCATATGCTCGATTACCCCAACTTCTGAAAGGGTAAGGATAGCAGGAAGGATAACGGAAAGGAACAGGAAAATGAGTCATCAGATGACAGAACCCGAGATGAACTCGGTCCACAGCGTTAAGATCCTTCTGTGCTATATTTTAGACAAGCTGAACCGCCCCGTGACCGAGGAGCAGCTTCGGCTCATCGCCGAGGACAGCGGAATGATAAGCTATTTTTTCCTGTCCGACGCACTGGAGGAGCTTATTTCAAACGGCTCAGTCACGGCAGAAGACAGCGGAGCGTCCCGTTTGATCAGAATAACCGAAAAGGGCAGGCTCGGCTCGGAGTATTTCAACAGATATATCCCGCTTGTGTTCAGAAAAAATATTCTTCGTTCGGCATTTTCTTTTTTTCTGCGTGAAAAAAACGAGGGCATATGCCGCTGCGAAATATCCGACACAGGCAAAGGGAGCAAGGTGGATTTTGCCCTCAGGGACGGAGAAACCGAGCTTATAAGCATGAGCTTTTACGCCCCCGACCGCGCTCAGGCGGAGCTTATTGCGGAAAGGATAAAGGCAAACCCCATAGGCGCATACAAAAATATCCTCGGCTTTTTGCTTGATAATTCCGAGGAAAATATAGATATCGGCAAATATCTCTGAGAAAATGGAGGAATTTCCTATGAACATCAGCGAAAAAACTCTTGAAACGCTTTACGGCGCACAGGCAGTACCCATGCAGAAGGAGCGTTACTGCGCCGCAATGAAAGCATTTTCCGAAATTTACGGAAATGCGGACAGCACAAGAATATTCTCCGCTCCGGGACGCACCGAGGTAGGCGGAAACCACACCGACCATAACAGGGGCTGCGTAATGGCGGCGGCTGTGGGTCTTGATGTTATTGCGGTGGTTTCTCAGACGTCGGACAGCACGGTATCGGTAAAATCAGAGGGCTTTCCCGAAGATGTTGTGGATATTTCCGACCTTGAAATAAAAGAAAATGAAAAGAATTCCTCTGCCGCTCTTATAAGGGGCGTTGCGGCAGGCTTTAAAAATGCAGGCTTTAACATCGGCGGCTTTAAGGCATACACCACGTCAAACGTTCTCAAGGGCAGCGGTCTTTCCTCCTCCGCAGCATTTGAGGTGCTTATAGGTAATATTTTTTCATACCTTTACAATGACGGAAAGGTCAGCGCCGTAAAGATCGCACAGATCGCACAGTATGCGGAAAACGCTTATTTCGGAAAGCCTTCGGGACTTATGGATCAGATGGCGTCCTCGGTAGGCGGATTTATCACCATTGATTTCAAGGATACGGAAAATCCCGTTATCGAGTCAATCGCATATGATTTTGCAAAGTCGGGTTATAGCCTGTGTATTGTCGACACAAAAGGAAACCATGCCGACCTCACACCCGAATATGCGGCGATCCCTGCGGAAATGAAATCGGTAGCAAAATTTTTCGGCAAAAGCGAGCTGAGAGATATCACAAAAGAGCAGCTTATTGAAAATATCTCCGAGGTGAGAAAAGCCTGCGGCGACAGGGCAGTTTCAAGAGCTTTCCATTTCTTCGATGACAACGAAAGGGTAGGTAAGGAGGCAAAGGCTCTTAAAAACGGCGATATTGACGGCTTCCTCAGACTTGTCACCGAAAGCGGCAACAGCTCGTTCAAATATCTTCAGAATATTTTTGCAGCAAAAGAACCTCGTGAACAGGGACTTGTAACAGGACTTTATATGTCGGAAAGCATTCTTTCGGGCAGAGGTGCGGTAAGAGTACACGGCGGCGGTTTTGCAGGTACGATACAGGCATTCGTTCCCGCAGATATGGCACAGGAATACTGTGAAAAAATGGAAAAGGTTTTCGGCAAGGGAAGCTGCTATAAGCTTTATATCCGTCCCGCGGGCGGAACGGAGATCAGATAATATGGGCGGTATCAAAGATACGATGTAAATGAGGAATGGGCGCACTCGGGAATAATTAAAGCAGGCGATTTCTGCTTTCTCAGCTACTGTGTAGGAAACACAGGCGGCACTGTGGAGGAGCAGATAAACGGAGCATTTGATGAAACGGAAAAGCGTCTTGCCCTTGTCGGCGGAACGCTTGAAAATGTGGTGCAGATGAACTGTCTTTTCAGGGACGTCCGGAACATTCCTATAATGGAAAAGGTCATCAAGGAAAGATTTAACGGGAAATATCCCGCAAGAAAATCTGTTCAGACGGAATTTGCACATACAGGCGGAGAAAATGGTTTGCAGTTTCAGGCTGACGCTGTGGCTTATCTGCCGAAAAAGGAATAACCATAAAAGCTTCATAGGACAGCGTAAAATATGAAAGCCCCGGGTCGGATAAAAGATTCGGGGCTTATATTATTGCGGTTTTACCAACGTTACAATTATTATGAAATTGTAACACAAAATTATAAACGAATTTACATCAAGATTATTGTCAATTACTACAAAATTAACGATTGCCTGTTGACAAATATAATTTTTTAATATATAATACAGACAGCAATACTTAACAAACTAATACAAAAAGGAGCGATAATAATGGAAAACACGGAATACACAACCGAATATTACAAAAACAAGTTCGGAAACGAGATCAAGGTGAATTTTTCTGTTGATTATTTCAGCACGCAGGCTTCGGGTTCAATATCCTGTCCTGCCCACGCCGAGGCTATGATGCTGTCAATGTATTATGACAGATACATACCGTATGATATGTTCTGGGAAGCAGGTTATTCTGAAGAGAACGGTCCGCATTGGAAAGGAAACCGGGAATTTTTTTCGCAAATAAATAAAGGGGTTCTCTATAAACCGGGACACGAGCAAAGCCTCGTCCATTGGTTCGGTCAGATGCAAGGCATCAGACCGCAGTAATACTTGCTGTCTTACAAGGTCTGATAACGAAGCAGATGACCGAACCAATAGAGGATTTGCCGTGAAGGAGGTTTATAGAGGTTCCCTAAAGCCAATAATCCAAATATAGAATGCGTTCGTAATTTAAGCTATTATACCGACATAACCGCTTTCTTTTCAACGATAAAATGCTATCTTGATTCAAAAATACCTGTAGAAATCTGTATAGACAGAACAAACGGCGGACACAATTCTCATTATATTACAATTATCGGCTACAGAAACACTTGCACACAGCTCAGCGACCTGATCATGGTTGACCCCGCAACATCAGACGGTGAAAAAAAGGTAAACTATGCAGAAGAATATTATAATTTTTATTATAACGGCTCAGAACAAGATTACTATAAAACAGGATATCATCTCGTAACGCCGCATTTGATTTTTGACGGCACAGAGTATGTCCTGATCGGAAACGGCGACATAGCAGACATTTACGAGCGAAATGAAAGCAATAATATTCTATACGAAAAAAAAGATGAAAACGGGCAAGAAATAGATAATAACGGCTTTCCCTTTGAATTGGATACTCCGGTAGTAAAGCTAAAAAAGAATATATATAACGATACTATCGTATACGAAAATAATAATACAAATTACATATTGTTTTCGGGTAATTTTATTTCTTTGTCTGTAGTTGACGAAATAAAGAACAGTATAAATTCCACTGACCTTCCCGATAATGAAAAGCAGCGGCTTATTAAGCAAATGATCAAAATTTACACCGGATTAGACTATGTACCGGAAATCGTAGAAAGTCCGAATATAATTAAAATATTCCAAGAAAGCGAAAAATTGGCACAGGCAACGCTTATAGGCAGCTTTAATGTTAAAATTGCCGCCGCCCCCAAGGGACTTTTTATTGATGAAAAATATACATTTTCAATGTATAAGGCTAACGACGGAAGGTGGTATTCATACCGATACGAATACACTAAAAACAATTTCCTCCTTGCGGGAATCTATTACGGCGATATACTGATCTGGGTTCAAAAGGCAGGAAATGTTATTCCATCGGTAAAAGAAAGCTATTATACCGTACCAGACAATTCCCTGCCGGATACTCAGCCGCAGAAAAATACCGTATGGACATATGATCCATGGACTCCGGTTACAGGCGATATTTCCGTAGAATGTTCACAATCCTCGGTATCGGTGAGCTTTCCCGGTGCATATAGCGGGCGATATGATCAATGGAGCAGTGACGGACAATATCAGGGCGGCAGCGAATATACCTACGACCAACAGCTCAATCTTTGGATCACCCCTTTCCCGTCAGGCGGAAATGACTGCGGAGCGTGGTATGCGAATGATACGGATATTTTGTATTATTCATCTCTTTTCAATCAAACGCTTATTGACGGAAAACTGAACAGTACCGTATGATAGCCACAAGGAGGCCGAACTTATGAAAACAAAAAAATTCCCCCGGGCATTCCTTCTCGTTCTTCCGGCGATCGCCGCAGTGTCGGCAGCCTTTTTTCCGGCAGTATGCTCCCCGGAAGCTCCCGTGAGCATTACGGAAGCTTTGGAGTATCACGAAGAATATACACCGAAAAACTTCTCTGCGGAAACGGAGTATGCCCCCGTAGGCACAATGCAGCTTCTGTCAAACACTGCCCCGGAAGCGGCGAAAAAGGACAGGATCTACTGCGTACCGTATGAAAACGGAAGAATAAGATATTACTATAATCAGCGTTATAGAAGCGATTACAATTATATACATGATTATCTTGAGGAGCATTATAACACAAATCTGAGAATAGAATACACCTTTTCGGACGGGGAAACGGTCGATCTGTCTTCATTGCCTGTCCCGGATCACAGGGAACTCAAAGAATATCTTGAAATAACCCTGAAGCTTATCCCGGAATCGTCCGGCAGCCGTCTTAAAGGGATCGTCTGCACGGGTGACCCGGAGTTTCTTGAAAATGTGAAAACACTGTATATTACAAACGGCAATATATCCGATATGTCGTTTATGGAAAATCTGGACTATTTAAGCATGGCTTATTTTATACGCTGCCGTCTGAATGACGTTTCGGCGCCCAAGCTTTCGCTGTGGCTTGACAGGATAACCTTTGAGGAATGCGGCGAGGTTGATGTTTCCTTTATACCGGAAATTGCCGAAAAGAAATATCCTATAGAGATCTTCCTTGACGGCAATATCATCAGGGATCTTTCGCCCCTTGCGCCGCTTAATATACAAAAGCTTGGCTTAAGCGATACCGAGGGCAGCGATTACAGCACCATCAAGGGGTTTGTTGCACGTTATATTATGCTTGATGGCAATAATATAACCGACCTGAGCTTTTTGAAAGAAAACCGTATCGGAACATTGGAATTGGGAAATAACAATATCAGCGACTGGTCTGCCCTTTTGGATATTGACGGTCTTGTGTTTGTCTGGACTCATGACAATCCCGTCACCATTCCCGAAAATCGTGAAGAATACGATAAAAAGGGAATCACTATTGCAGATACAACAGACTATGCATATCCGTATGCATGATAACAACAGCCGAAAATGTATAAGGTCACCTCTAAAAACCTTGTTTGAGAGAAAATGTGCGGAGCACGCCGT
>CAZDJG010000069.1:0-10112 GCA_964505695.1 uncultured Ruminococcus sp. | reverse complement strand
ATGACCGAACCAATAGAGGATTTGCCGTGAAGGAGGTTTATAGAGGTTCCCATATTTATTTTTTTGAAATGAGGTATTGAAAATTGGCAGATTACCGGAACAATGAAAATGACTTAGCCGTAAACGAATACGGCGAAAAGATCGCACCGAAGCCTGAAAAGAAGAGCTTTCCCGCTTCAGGTGCGTCACAGGACCGTTTCGTTTCATCGGGTGACAGATCCTATGGCAGCGGAAAATATCAGAACAAGCCGTACCGACGTCCCATGCTTCCCCCGAGAGGAGTCTCCGCTGCGGATTTCGGCAGACAGCAGGGCGAAACATCAGGCACTCCCTCATACAGACAAGACAAGCTCCAGAGAACCTACGACAGGCAGCAAAACACATTCGGCAAGACATATTACAGCAGGACCTCCTACAATAACAAGCAGGACGGACTTCAGCCAAGTCCCGACAGCAGTCCGCTCCGCAGTCAGGGATATACCCGAAGCCAGAGCTTTGACAGACCTGCAAGCAGAAAAAACACCGATGTCAAAAACTACAACTATGAAAGAAGAAGTAATTATAATCCGTCCCCGTCATACCCCGAAAGAACCGATGCCTCTACCGAAAACGCCGTAAAGCATACCGTTTATCAGTCTAACCACAGACCCGTAAAGCGCACTCCCCTTAAAATCATACCCTTGGGCGGTCTTAACGAAATAGGCAAGAACATGACCGTTTTTGAATGCGGAAACGATATGTTCATCATCGACTGCGGACTTGCATTCCCCGACAGCGATATGCCCGGAGTCGATCTTGTTATACCCGATTTTTCCTATGTTGAGCAGAATATACAGAAGGTAAGAGGTATTGTTATCACTCACGGTCACGAGGATCATATCGGCGGTCTTGCATATTTGCTCAAAAAGGTGAATATCCCCGTTTATGCGACCCGTCTTACAATAGGTCTTATCGAGGGAAAGCTCAGGGAGCATAATCTCCTGAGCCAGACAAAGCTTAATGTCGTTTCCCCCAGACAGACCGTTAAAATGGGCTGTATGGCTGTAGAGTTCATACACGTAAACCACTCCATTCCCGACGCCGTGGGTCTTGCAATCCACACTCCTGCGGGCATAGTGATACACACGGGAGATTTCAAGGTGGACTTTACTCCCATCGAGGGCGGCATAATCGACCTTGCAAGGTTCGGCGAGCTTGGAAACAGAGGAGTTCTCGCTCTCATGTCCGATTCCACAAATGCCGAAAAGCCCGGTCACACGGCGTCAGAGCGGAAGGTCGGCGAATCCTTTGAAAATCTTTTCGCAAAGGCTGAGGGCAAACGTATCATCATCGCTACCTTTGCCTCGAATATCCACCGTATCCAGCAGATAATAAACAATGCCGTCCGCACCGACAGAAAGGTCGCCGTTTTCGGACGCAGTATGCTCAACGTTATCTCCACCGCAATGGAGCTTGGTTATCTGAACGTTCCGGACGGAGTTATCATCGACCTTGAGGCTATGAATAAATATCCCCCCGAAAAGGTTGTCCTTATCACTACGGGAAGTCAGGGCGAGCCTATGTCAGCCCTTACCAGAATGGCGATGAACGAGCACAGGAGCGTTACCATAACTCCTATGGATTATATCATCATCAGCGCAACGCCTATCCCCGGCAACGAAAAATACGTTACACGCGTCGTAAACGAGCTGCTGAAGGCAGGGGCAGAGGTAATTTACGAATCCATGTACGACGTTCATGTTTCGGGTCATGCGTGTCAGGAGGAGCTGAAGCTTATAATGGCTCTTACCCGTCCGAGATTTTTTATCCCCGTTCACGGCGAGTACAAGCACCTTAAAAAAAGCTCCGGACTGGCTCATTCGATAGGCATTCCCGAAAGCAATATCATTATCGGCTCTATAGGCGATGTTATCGAAACGGACGGCACGGATCTCAGGATCACGGGCAAGGTCCCTGCCGGAAGAGTGCTTGTGGACGGACTGGGAGTAGGCGACGTCGGCTCGATCGTTCTCAGGGACAGAAAGCATCTTGCTGAGGACGGTCTTATCGTTGCCGTGGCAACCATTGAAAGCGAAAGCGGAACTATCCTTGCAGGACCAGATATCCTTTCACGGGGCTTTGTCTATGTCAGGGAAAGCGAGGAAATGATGGAGGCTGCAAGGGATATTCTCAGAAAGACCTTGGAGGGCTGCCTTTCGGGCGGCGTAAGGGACTGGAACGGCATAAAATCCAGCCTTAGAGATTCCCTAAGCGATTATATCTATATGAAAACAAAGCGCAATCCTATGATACTCCCGATCATTGAAGAAATATAAGGCAGGTGATACCAAGTGACGGGCAAAGGCTGGAGACTTTTCAAGCTCGTTTCCATGCTGCTTGTGGCAGCGTCCCTTTACTGCGTTTTTTCTGCGGCCGGTACAAACGAAGTCAGATTCTGGACAACGCTTGCGATCGTCTCAATGATAGGTCTTGCATATATCGCTCTGTTCATTTCATGCGAGAAAAATCTTCACAGCTTTGTTTCGGAAATGGAATCGCAGCTTAATCTTACGGAAAGAGATTCACTGTATAAATTTCCCGCTCCCGCGCTTATCGTAGACAGCGACGGCATAATCATCTGGTTCAACAAGGCATTTACCGACCTCATTCACCCCTCCGACGCATACGGCGTCCCCCTGAGCAGGATCATCGACATCGACCTTTCCTCTGCCTTTTCGCATATGGATACGGTAGTGGAATATAATTCGGGGCATTACAGGATAAGGGCGGTAACGACCCAGAAGCGGGACGAAAACAATACTCCCGTTTCCGAGCTTACACTCCTGTATTTTCAGGACATAAGCGAGCTTATCGACGCCAGAAGCAAATACGAACGCAGCCGCAACAGGGTCGCCATGATCCTTATCGACAGCTACGACGAGCTTTTTGTCAGGGTCAAGGATTCGGACAAGGCTCATATAACCATGCAGATAGACAAGCTGATGGAAAGCTTTATTGAAGAGCATAACGGTCTGCTAAAAAAATTATCCTCGGACAGATACTTCGCCGTCATAAGCGAGGACGAGCTTATAAAGCTTGAGGAGGAGCAGTTTAAGTCCGTTCTCGACAATGCTCACAAAATACTTGTTGCAGAGCATACTCCCGTTACCCTTTCCATCGGAATAGGCCGTGCAGGCTCGACGCTCAGGGAAAGCGAGGAGACTGCTCTTCAGGCTCTTGACATGACTCAGGGACGGGGCGGCGACCAGATAGCCATCAAGGACGAAAAGGATTTTACCTTCTACGGAGGAAATTCCTCCGGAATAGAAAAGCACACAAAGGTCAAAACACGTATTTTCAGTTCGGGACTTTTAAGCCTTATAGGCAGCGCCGACAGAATAATCGTTATGGGACACTCATGGGGCGATCTTGATGCGATCGGCGCTGCGGCAGGGATCTGCGGCGCGGTAAGAGCTGTGGGCATGGAAGCATATATTTACTCCGATACCGCTCACACACTTGCAGCGCCCATAATCGAAAGACTGAAGGAAAATGTTGACGACTATGAGCTTTTCATTGAAAATGAGGACGCTGCCCTTGAAATTATGACGGAAAACACTCTGCTCATCATCACCGATACAAACAACAAGGATCTGCTCGACAGCAAGACTGTTTACGAAAAGGCTAAAAAGGTCGTTTTCATAGACCATCACAGGCAGGTGGTAAACAGTATCGACAATGCCGTTCTCAGTCTTCATGAGCCTTATGCCTCCTCTGCAAGCGAAATGGTGGCGGAGGTCATTCAGTATTTCGGATTTGAGGAAATATCAAGCTACTACGCCGACGCAATGCTTGCGGGAATTATGCTCGATACCAAGGACTTCGTTATGAAAACGGGTGTGCGCACCTTTGAGGCGGCGGCTTATCTGAAAAAGCTGGGTGCGGACACGGTTGCCGTAAAGCAGCTTTTTGCCATTTCGATAGAAACGGGTATCAAGCGTTCTCAGCTTATCGAAAGCGCGGAGATACACAGCCGATGCGCCATTGCCGTAAGCGAAAGGACTTCGGAGGAAATACGGGTCGCAGCCTCTCAGGCGGCCGACGAGCTGCTGGGTATCAAGGACGTCGACGCAAGCTTTGTTATATTTGCGGTGGGTACGGGCGCAAACATCTCCGCACGCTCCCTCGGCGCTATGAACGTTCAGATAATCATGGAGCGTCTTGGCGGAGGAGGTCATCAGACGATGGCGGCTGTCCAGCTTAAGGATATTTCTGTTTCCGATGCAAAAAAACGGCTTACCGCCACTATCGACGAATATGTTATGAGCATCAGTTAGAGAATATCCGCTTTTTAAATTGCCGCTTTGCTGCGGCAGCGTCATACGATCGGGTGAAATATGGGACTGAAAAAATTTTTTTACACCGCAAAGGGCTTTATCAACATACTGAGAGGCAAAGTCGCTCCCACGCTGTATATGGATGAGATCGAGGATCACTTTGAACTTCTGTTTAAAGTAACGGACGAAAACGAGCATAAGGTCTTTCACGAGCTTATGTCGGATAAGGTGCATATCGATCTGCACCTGCTTTATCCGACGGAGGAACGTGACTTTTTCGTTATTTTCACTACGGGAATGAGCGACCTTCCGATGACTATGCCGGAGGATACGTCATGGGCGGACAGAAAAATAAATGAACGCTCGGAGCTTTTCTGCCTGCTCCCTCCCGACTGGAGGGCGGAGTTTGACAAAAGTACCGACGAAAACGAGCGGCAGAGATATACATGGATACTTAACGCCCTTAAAACGGCAGCAAGGTTTCCCCACACGAACAACTGCTGCTTCGGCAGCAATCACACTCTGCAATATACGGAGGAGAATATTCCCTTTGCAGACAATACAAGGCTTTGCTCTGTGATCTTTCTCCATCTCGACGAAAGGGATTTCGGCGGAAAATACGGAGATGATCTCAGCTTTATACGCACAAAGGACGGCAGCTATATAAATCTGCTGTGCTTTATACCTCTTTACGAGGACGAGCTTAATCTGAAGCTGGAAAGCGGTTCGGACGAGCTTTTTATGCGTATGTTCGGCGAAACTGTCACGGATTTTTCTCAGCTTATTATCCGTCCCGACAGGAAAAGCGCCGCACTTAACAATATTGTTTAATACTAATCTTTTATCAGCGACAGATAGAATAATGTCAATCTGGGAAAACGACCGCAGGCAGGCTTGCTGCCTGGCAAGGGAATTTGACGACGAGTGGCATTATTATAGCTGGCGGATTTATCTACAGTTTGGTGAAAGATTAGTATATACGAAAGGAAGATAAAGTATGAAAATCATTTTTTTACAGGACGTTAAAGGTTCCGGAAAAAAAGGCGAGGTCAAGGAGGTGTCCGACGGCTACGCAAGAAATTTCCTTATCGGAAAGGGTCTTGCAGCCGAGGCTACCGCAAAAAATCTCTCCGATCTTCAGGGCAAGAAATCATCGGAGCAGCACAAGGCTGACCTTGCAAAGCAGGAGGCTTCAGAAAATGCCGCAAAGCTCAAGGGCAAAAGCGTTACAATAAAGGCTAAGGCAGGTGCGGGAGGAAAGCTTTTCGGCGCAGTTACCGCTTCTCATGTCGCAGCCGCTGTCGCAGAGCAGCTTGGCGTTAAGACCGAAAAGAAAAAGGTCGCTCTGAGTACGGAAATAAAGGCCTTTGGCGGCTATTCCGCCGAGATCAGGCTTTATCCCGGAATTTCGGAGAAAATCTCCGTAAATGTCGTTGAGGAATAACCTCCCCACACAGCACAGTTCGGTCAAGGAGTGATAAAATGGAGCTTGAGGATATAGCCGGAAGGGAAATGCCGCACAGCGTCGAAGCGGAACAGACCGTTCTCGGCGCAGTGCTGCTCGATTCGGAGCTGCTCGGCACGGTCATGAACTATGTCAAGGCGGAAAGCTTTTATGTTTCAAAGCACAGGGAGCTTTTCGGAATAATACTGCGGCTTTTCACTCTGGGCGTAAATTCGGATATCATCACCGTTCTCGACGAGGCTGTGAGAGAGGGAGTTTTTGAGGACTCGGCATCGGGCAAGGAATATCTTGCAGCCATCATGGAAAGCGTTCCGACTCTTGCAAACATCGAAAGCTACTGTAAGATAGTAGAGGAAAAATATTACCTGCGCTCCCTTGTCGAGGCGGCACGCACCATTATCGCAAACTGCACCGAAGGCTCGGAGCCTGCCTCGGTGATACTCGACAGCGCCGAGCAGATGATATACGATATCAGGCAGGGCAGAGACGTGGACGGTCTTACCAGGGTGGACGAGGTACTTCTTGAAACCTACGACCATCTAAACCGTATCTCCGGTCTGGACAAGGAGAAATATCAGAGCGCAAAATCGGGATATTCCGACCTTGACAGCGTTATAAGCGGTCTTAACAAATCCGACCTGCTTATCCTTGCGGCGCGTCCCGGTATGGGAAAGACCTCCTTTGCCCTCAATATCGCGGCAAACGTATGCCGCCGCAGCGCAGACAAGGATGTTGTTATATTCTCTCTTGAAATGTCAAAGGAACAGCTTGTCACACGTATGCTTGCCTCGGAAAGTCTTGTTTCAAACGATCACCTCATAAAAGGAAATATCGACGAAAAGGACTGGGAAAAGCTTGCCAGAGGCGCTGACAGAATGGCGGGCATGAGCCTTTATCTTGACGATACCGCAGGAATTACGGTGGTGCAGATGAAGGCAAAGCTCAGACGCCTGAAAAATGTGGGGCTTGTCATTATAGACTACCTACAGCTTATGAATTCAAGCAGGAGGATAGATAACAGAGTAAACGAAATTTCCGATATTACCCGTCAGCTTAAGCTTATGGCAAAGGAGCTGAATATCCCCGTTATCACCCTTTCCCAGCTTTCACGTTCCGTTGAATCACGTCCCGACAAGCATCCTCTGCTCTCAGACCTGAGAGAATCCGGATCTATCGAGCAGGATGCGGATATAGTAATGTTTCTGTACAGAGACGGCTACTATAACAAGGATAAGGCGGAGGACGCAAATCTTGCGGAGTGTATCGTTGCGAAGAACCGTCACGGAGAAACGGGTACGGTAAATCTCAGATGGAACGGTCAGTATACTCTTTTCCTCAGCGAGGACAGACATTCCGTACCATCGGAGCATTGATCATGAGCATTACGGATAAGGTACGGGAAACCGTAAAACAGCACAGCATGATACCAAGGGGCAGCAGAGTCATTGCAGGTCTTTCGGGAGGAGCGGACAGCGTTTGCTTGCTGAAGATCCTTTCGGATATTTCAAAGGAGCTTGATTTCTCTCTCTGCGCAGTTCATGTGAACCACTGTATCAGGGGAGAGGAAAGCGACAGGGATCAAAGGTTCTGCGAAAGTCTCTGCGAAAGGCTTGGTATCTCTCTGAAGGTTTACAGCGTAAATGTACCGCAGTATTCAAGGGAAACGGGAAAATCTGTGGAAGAAGCCGCCCGTATACTGCGTTACGGCGCATTCGAACAGGCACAGGCCCATTTCGGCGGAGGACTGACGGCTACCGCCCACAACAGTGACGATAATGCCGAAACCGTTCTGTTCAACATTATACGAGGTACGGGAATTAAAGGACTTTGCGGTATTCCCTATGTAAGAGGGAGCATTATCCGTCCCCTGCTCGACGTTTCACGCAAGGAAATAGAGGAGTATCTGTCCGCTGACGGTCAGTCCTTTGTCACCGACAGCACAAACCTTACCGATGACTGCTCGAGAAACAAAATACGGCTCAGTATCATTCCCATGCTGCGCAGAATAAACCCCGAAGTATCCCGCTCACTTTGCAGGCTTTCCCAATGCGCGCTGGAAGACGAGGAGCTGCTGACAAGTCTTGCGGAAAACGCCGACCCCGAACATATTGCGGCTCTCCCCCCGTCTGTGAGAAAAAGATATATCAGAAAGCTTTTTTCGGAAAACAGCCTGCCCTTTGACCATGCAAGGCTTGAAGAAACGGATAAGGCTCTTATGTCGGGCGAAAGGACACGCATCAATATAAAAAAAGACACCTTCGCCGTTACCGACGGAAATACGATCCGGATAGAAAAAAAAGAATTGAAAAAACCATTTGAAGCTGCTGTGATCTTTGATAATTATTGCAGCACGGACATTCCCGAATATGATAAAAAAGTGATAATTGAGCGAGTTAATTATGATATTTATCAAAACGGGAGCAATATTAACGAAAAATTAACAAATAGCCTTGTAAATTATGATAAAATACAAGGTGTTGTTGTTTTAAGAAATAAACGGGACGGCGACTGCATAAGGCTTGCACGCCGAAGCTGCACAACAAAGCTGAAGAAGCTCTATAATTCCATGAAGCTCACCGCCGAAAAACGGCAGACCGCCTTAGTTATGGAGGACGGGGATGGGTTAATATGGAGCGAATACGGCGGCGTGTGCGATCGTGTCTGCCCCGATGGAACAGGACAGGAAAACGTCTTTAAAATTACAGTAAGGCGGCTAAGTGATGATCACTGAAGAAAATACTGCAGTTGCCGATGATTACGGCTATGGCGTCATTAAAAGAACGATCATTGACGAAAGCGAACTGAAACAGGCTGTGCAAAAGGCAGGAAGGCTTATTTCCGAAAAATATGACGGAAAGCCTTTGCTGCTTGTAAGCATTCTCAAGGGTTCGTTTATTTTTGCCTCGGATCTGTTCAGGGAAATAAGGATTCCCTGTGAAATAGGCTTTATGGCAGCCGAAAGCTACGGAGAGGGAACCGTTTCCTCCGGAGACGTAAACTTCACTCTCGACTTAAAGCAGGATATTTCAAAATATCATGTAATAATTGCAGAGGATATCTGCGACACGGGGATAACCCTTTCAAAAATATGCGCGAAGCTTATGAAAAGAAACCCTCTTTCGCTCAGGGTCGTTTGTCTCCTTGACAAGCCGAGCCGCAGAAAAACAGATTTCAAGCCGGATCACGCTTTGTTTGAGATCCCCGATCTCTTTGCGGTTGGCTACGGTCTTGACTGCGGCGAAAAAATGCGCAATCTTCCCTATATTGCAGAGCTTGATCTGCATTGACGGCTTTTTGCGACGATTTAAAACTATAGACAAAACATTTTTACGGACGGTATCGGGATACACTGCAAAGCCGATATCGGGAAAAGGAAGGATCCGGTCAGATGAAAAAAGGCAGCGGTTTATTTATTTACATCATAATTGCTATTGTACTCATGTTCTCAATGGTGTATATCCTCAGGCAGTCCTCAAAGCCTCAGACGGAGTATACCTATTCCGAAATAATGTCATATTTCGACGATTACCGGGTTTCGGAGTATAAATTCGACCTTGGTACGGGAGAACTGGAAATGACGGTTTCGGAGGACGACGGAACCTCAAAGAAGATAAAGTACACCGTCCCCAATGTTACCCTCTTTGTTGACGAGATACAGTACAGCCAGAGCGGCGAGGACAACTACCGTCAGGCATACAACAAGCTCCACCCGGACGCTCCGCTGAGCCAGGAATATTTCAAGATACAGGACACATCGTGGCTGTATAATCTGCTCCCCTCGCTGATAATTCTCGTTCTTATGCTCGTCCTCTTCTTCTTTATGATGAGGCAGGCAAACGGCGGCTCGAAAATAAACAATTTCGGCAAGGCAAATATCAAGAACCAGTCCAAAAAGAAAAACACCTTCAAGGACGTTGCGGGCGCAGACGAGGAAAAGCAGGAGCTTGCGGAGATCGTTGACTTCCTGAAAAATCCAAAAAAATATAACGATATCGGCGCAAGGATCCCCAAGGGCGTTCTGCTCATGGGACCTCCGGGTACAGGTAAAACCCTGCTTGCAAAGGCCGTTGCGGGAGAGGCAGGCGTTCCGTTCTTCTCCATTTCAGGCTCGGACTTTGTGGAAATGTTCGTAGGCGTAGGCGCGTCAAGAGTAAGAGATCTGTTTGAAACCGCAAAGAAAAACGCTCCCTCTATTATATTCATCGACGAGATCGACGCTGTGGGCCGTCAGAGAGGCGCAGGTCTGGGCGGCGGTCACGATGAGCGTGAGCAGACCCTTAACCAGCTCCTTGTTGAAATGGACGGCTTTGAGGGCAACGAGGGCGTTATCG
>CAZDJG010000068.1:0-10495 GCA_964505695.1 uncultured Ruminococcus sp. | reverse complement strand
CGAAAAATCTGACTGCGCATCTTCAGCGCAATCTTTATTCGGTATTGCCTTAAACAATTCCCTACAGAATAAACTCTTTCGTTTTTTTCATATAATATTGATTTTACGGATAAAATATGGTATTATATAAGGGAACCTCTATAAACCTCCTTCACGGCAAATCCTCTATTGGTTCGTTCATCTGCTTCGTTATCAGACCTTGTAAGACAGCAAGTATTACTGCGGTCTGATGCCTTGCATCTGACCGAACCAATGGACGAGGCTTTGCTCGTGTCCCGGTTTATAGAGAACCCCATAATTATTAAAAGCCGTTTATGCGGCGGAACGGAGGATATTATGAAATTTTTGATCGTTACCGGTCTTTCGGGTTCGGGAAAATCAGGAGCTGTAAACGCCCTGGAGGATATCGGATATTACTGCATCGACAATATCCCCCCTCAGCTTATACCGAAATTTGCGGATATCTGCATGAAATCCGGAGGACACCTGAACAAGGTCGCCATAGTTACGGATATAAGAGGCGGCGAGCTTTTCTATGAGCTTGACAGCAGCCTCGAAAGTCTTCGTTCTCTCAAAACCGAGGTAAAAGTCCTTTTTCTTGACGCATCTGACGATGTGCTTATAAAAAGATACAAGGAAACAAGACGCCGCCATCCCCTCGACGAACAGTCCCACGGAAGTCTCCAGAATGCCATAACAATGGAAAGGGATATCCTTTCACACATAAGAGAAACCTCGGATTTTTATATCGATACCTCCGATATGTCCGTTTCGCAGCTCAGGGACACGGTATCCGACCTGTTTATGGACAATCCCGACAACAGAATGTCGGTAAAATTAATGTCCTTCGGATTTAAATACGGAATGTGCAGAGAAGCAGATCTTGTATTTGACGTAAGGTGCCTGCCCAATCCGTTCTACATAGCTGAGCTCAAGAAGCATACGGGACTTGACAGCTGCGTAAGGGACTATGTTATGAGCTTTGACAGCTCAAAGGAGCTTGACAGGAAGCTCAGGGAGCTTATAGATTTTCTCATACCCCTTTACCGTCACGAAGGCAAGACCTCTCTCGTCATTGCATTCGGCTGCACGGGAGGCAAGCACAGAAGCGTTACCTTTGCGGAAAATATATACCGCTATCTTTCGGACAACGGCATAAAATCGAGGGTCTGCCACAGGGATATCGAGATCGGAAAGCTGTAAAGCAATGAAAGAGTGGTAATATGTCTTTTTCACAAAACGTAAAGGAAGAGCTTTGCTCGGTAATAACCGACCGTGACAAGGAATATGCCTGCCTGTACGGAATGCTCCTTTTCTGCCGCAGGTTCGGAGCGGAGGAAATACAGTTCCAGACTGAAAACCACATTGCAGCGGAAATGTTTTCAAGGCTTTCCGACAGGATAATCGGCAGGAAAGGCACGGTAAGCGTAAGCAGAAACGAAAAGAAAAACGGTTCCTCATTATACAGCCTGACAATACCCGATGAGCCTGACAGGGAGGAAATTATTTTCCGTTTCAGGATTTCATCAAAAAGCCTTATACACCGCATTCAGGAGGATATAATAGATAACAACAACGTTTTCGCGTTTCTGGCGGGAGCGTTTATATCCTGCGGCAGCGTTACGGAGCCTATCAAGGAATATCATCTTGAATTTGCCGTTCCCTTTGAGGAGCTTTGCTCGGATCTGGGACGGGTCATCGGACGGCTGGGAATATCCTCGAAATACGTTGAGCGCAAGGGTCTTTATGTGCTTTATTTCAAGGGCAGCGAGGATATCGAGGATATGCTCACTCTTATGGGAGCGACAAGATCCTCCATCGAGCTTATGAACGTAAAGATACTCAAGGACGTCCGCAACAAGGCAAACCGTATCGCAAACTGCGACACGGCAAATATTGAGCGCACCCTCAGAGCGTCCGAAAAGCAGATAGAGGACATAGAATATATAATGAACACCGAAGGGCTTGACAGCCTTACTCCCGAGCTGCGAAACATGGCGGAAATACGCCTCGAAAACCCCGACGTTTCCCTGAAGGAGCTTGGCGAAATGCTCGACAAGCCCGTAGGACGTTCGGGCGCAAATCACAGACTTAAAAAGCTTATGGCAATTGCGGAACAGATACGGGAGGAAAGAGAAAAAGCCGGAAAGCAGATATGACCCCGGGAAAGGAGAGCCGTCATAATGGCATTTGTAAATCTTCACGTTCACAGCGAATACAGCCTTCTTGACGGCGCATGCCGCATAAAGGACATGGTAAAGCGCACAAAGGAAATGGGACAGACCGCTCTTGCCGTAACCGACCACGGAAATATGTTCGCTGCCGTGGATTTTTTCAACGAATGCAAGGCGCAGGGCATAAAGCCGATAATCGGCTGCGAGGTATACGTTGCGCCGAAAACACGGTTTGACAGGGATCCTCTTTCAAGACCCTATCACCTTATACTGCTGTGCAAAAACTCCGCAGGCTACAAAAATCTTATAAAACTTGTTTCCCTCGGCTATACCGAGGGATTTTACAGCAAGCCGAGGATAGACCTTGAGCTTATCGGCAAGCACTCCGAGGGGCTTATCTGTCTTTCGGGCTGCATTGCGGGAGAAATACCCCGTCTTATCGCACAGGACAATTATTCCGGAGCAAAGAAAGCCGCACTTCTGTACAGGGACATTTTCGGCAAAGACAGCTATTATATAGAGGTTCAGAACCACCTTACCGCCGATGATGCCAGGATCCTTCCCTCGCTCTGCAGGCTTTCTCTTGAAACCGGCATACCTCTTGCCGCAACAAACGACGCTCACTATGTGCGCAGGGAGGATTCAAAGATTCAGCGCATACTCCTTGCCATACAGACAAATACCACCCTTTCGGACGATCTGCCCATAGCCTTTCCCAACGATGAATTTTATCTCAAAAGCGAGCAGGAAATGCTGACATTGTTCAAGGGACAGCAGGCTGCCGTGGAAAACACAGCAAAAATTGCGGATATGTGCAGCTTTGAAATGGAAATGGGCGTTCTGAAGCTCCCCCGCTTCGACCTTTCGGAAAAGCAGAAAAAGATCGGTGCGGACAATGTGACATTCTTTAAAAATATGTGCCGTGCGGGACTGAAAAAAAGATACGGGGAAAATCCCCCCGCAGAGGCAAGGGAGCAGCTTGAATACGAGCTTGACGTTGTGGTTAGAATGGGATATACGGATTATTACCTTATTGTGTGGGATTTCATTGTCTACGCAAAAAGCAGGGATATCCCTGTAGGCCCGGGCAGAGGCTCGGGCGCAGGCTCTCTTGCCGCCTACTGCATAGGAATAACGGATATCGACCCTATAAGGTACAAACTGCTTTTTGAAAGATTTCTCAATCCCGAAAGAGTTTCCATGCCTGATTTTGACATCGACTTCTGCTACGAAAGGCGGCAGGAGGTCATAGATTATGTTATAAGGCGGTACGGCAGCGACCGTGTGGCGCAGATAGTCACATTCGGAACAATGGCGGCAAAGGCGGCGGTCAGGGATATCGTAAGAGTAACAAATCTCCCGTACAGCACGGGAGATACTGTTTCAAAGCTTATCCCGCAGTCCCTGCACATGACCCTCGACAGGGCGCTTGAGGAATCAGAGGAGCTTAAAAGCCTTTACGATACCGACTTGACCGTACACGAGCTTATAGATAACGCAAGATATATTGAGGGAATGCCGAGAAACATCTCCACCCATGCTGCGGGAGTGGTTATCTGCGACGCACCCGTAAGCAGCTATGTTCCGCTTATTTCCCGCGACGGAGTGACCGCAACGCAGTACACCATGACAGCGCTCGAACAGGTCGGACTGCTGAAAATGGATTTTCTGGGACTGCGCAACCTCACTGTTATCCATGACTGCGAAAGAGCTGTCAGAAAGCATATTCCGGGTTTTGATGCCGGACGAATCCCCGACGGCGACCCCGAAACCTTTGCAATGCTCTCCGCAGGCGACACAACAGGCGTATTTCAGTTCGAAAGCGGCGGCATGAGGCAGCTTCTTATAAAGCTCTGCCCCCGTTCGATAGAGGATCTTACGGCTGCTCTTTCCCTTTACCGCCCCGGACCTATGGACAGCATTCCGAAATATCTTGAAAACCGCCGACACCCCGAAATGATAAAGTATGCGCATCCCGTTTTAAAGGATATCCTTGAGGTCACCTGCGGCTGTATTGTCTATCAGGAGCAGGTCATGGAAATATGCCGCAAAATGGCGGGGTATTCCTACGGCAGAGCTGACCTTGTGCGCCGTGCAATGGCTAAAAAGAAGCACGACGTTATGGAAAAGGAACGGGATATATTTATTGCGGGAGCGGTAAAAAACGGCGTTCCCGAAAAGACCGCCTCCGATATTTTCAGCGAAATGGCAGGCTTTGCCTCATATGCATTCAACAAATCCCACGCAGCGGCATATTCGGTGGTAGCATACACAACGGCATATCTTAAATGCCATTTCTATAAGGAATATATGGCGGCGCTCATGTCTGCGTCCGCGGAACATACGGGCAAGCTTATGGAATATATTTCAGAATGCGGAAAAAACGGCGTAAAGATACTCAGACCCGATATAAACGAAAGCGATATGGGATTTACGGCAGCAGAGGACGGCATTCGATTTTCTCTGCTTGCTGCAAAGAACATAGGAAGAGGACTGATAAACGACATAATTGCGGAGCGTGAGAAAAACGGCAGCTATAAAAATCTTACCGACTTTATAAAACGCATGAACGGCTGCGGTCTTAACCGCAGAGCAGCCGAAAGCCTCATCAAATGCGGAGCGCTTGACGGCTTTCCCCTGAACAGGCGGCAGATGTTGGAAAATTACGACCTTATCGCAGAGGCGTGCGCCGAATATTCTAGGGGAAATATCGAAGGACAGCTTGATTTTTTCGGAATATCCGAGGAAAGCGACATTGGGGACGATACCGAAAGGAATATCCCTCCATGTCCCGAATACGGCACAGAGGAGCTGCTTGAAATGGAAAGGGATATTCTGGGAATATATATTTCGGGACACCCTCTCCAAAACGCAAGGATCCTTTCAAGAGCGCTGCGTATGCCCGATATTGCACAGGCATCTGCCATGAAGGAGGGAACCGGCACCTCATTTGTCTGCATGATAAGCAGCGTTAAGCAGCATACCTCCAAAAGCGGCGGGCAGATGGCGTTTCTCGGTATAGAGGATATGAGCGGCGAGATGGAATGTATCGTATTTCCGACCGTATACAGCACGGCAAAGCCGATGCTTATAACGGGAAAGCGCATTCTTGCGCAGGGCAGACTTTCGCTTTCACGGGACGGGAAAATAAACCTGCTTGCTGACAGGATCATTTCCGAAGATGAATTTACCG
Organism: uncultured Ruminococcus sp.; assembly: GCA_964505695.1. Classification (GTDB taxonomy): domain Bacteria; phylum Bacillota; class Clostridia; order Oscillospirales; family Ruminococcaceae; genus Huintestinicola. The sequence goes on along the minus strand of CAZDJG010000068.1, from coordinate 5,128 downwards.
GCAATGTCTGCGGCTCGGCAAAGCTTTTTATCCGCTGCAAAAGCTCCGACAGGGATATTATAGGAAAGTGTACTGATATCCTCAGCCGACACCCCGGCTCAAACTCTGTGCTTTTCAGATTTACGGATATAAACCGCACTATCGCACACAAGGAGATCCGCTCCTGCGCCGTAACGCCCGCTCTTATTGATGAGATCGCCGCTGCCGCAGGAGAGGAAAACACCGCTGTTTCCGCCGTTTATTGACGGAAATAATGAATTCTGACACTGCTTCATAGGCAAAATTTACAGAAAAAAAGAAAATCCCCCTTGACAAAAGAGTACAATGTGTGTAAAATAATAGAAGAACATAAAACGTTTTCAGTATCCATGTAGGAAAGCGGCATAAAATGCCGCAGATAACGGAGAACATTCCGGCGAAGCGATCGGAAAACACTCTCCAATAAAAATCGGAGGAAAAATTATGCAGAAGGCTATAGGCGTATTAACAAGCGGAGGGGATGCCCCGGGAATGAATGCGGCTGTAAGAGCCGTTACAAGAGCAGCCATCAATAAGGGCTACAGGGTGATCGGTATACAGAGAGGCTATAACGGTCTGCTCAACGGTGAATGTATCGAGCTGAGCTGCCGCGACGTATCCGATATTATCCAGAGGGGCGGAACCATTCTCTACACCGCAAGATGCAAGGAATTCAAGGAAGAGGAGTATATCCTGAAGGCTGCCGAAAAATGCAGGGCGCTCAATATGGAGGGACTTGTGGTCATCGGCGGAGACGGCTCGTTCAGAGGAGCAGCCGACCTTTCCCGTCTCGGCTCTATCCGCTGCATAGGACTTCCCGGAACTATTGACAACGATATCCAGTGTACCGATTATACCATCGGCTACGATACCGCAATGAATACCGCTATGGAAATGATCGACAAGATCAGGGATACAAGCCAGTCCCACGACCGCTGCTCCGTTGTGGAGGTCATGGGCAGACACGCAGGCTGGATAGCGCTCAACGTTGCTATCGCTTCCGGCGCAATTGCCTGCATAACACCGGAAATGCCCTATGACATGAACGAAATTGCGGAGAAGATCAGAAAGGCTCATGACGCTCAGAAGGAGCATTTCATAGTTGTTGTTGCGGAGGGCGTGGAAAATTCGCAGGGCATTACCGAGGGAATCCAGAAGCTTACCGGCATAGAAACAAGACTTACAGTTCTCGGTCACGTTCAGAGAGGCGGAATGCCTACCCTCAGAGACAGGGTTGCGGCAAGCCAGATGGGCTATCATGCCGTTGAGCTTATCAGCAGAGGTACTACCAACAGAGTAGTCGGCATGAAAGACAACAAGATAATCGATGTGGATATACAGGAGGCTCTTGCAATGAAAAAGCCCTTCGACACCGAGCTTTACAGAGTCTGCAACGAGATCACATTCTGATATACTGACCGCTGCAGCAAATCACGCAGAAACGGTCGGATAAATCACGATATACGATTTGTCCGACCGGAGATGCGAATGATTTGCAAAAGTGGTCAGTATAACTTCGCCCGAAACGGCGTTTGTATAAAAACATACGCATTACAGAGTAGACTATCGTGCGTGAGAATATATCCGAAAGAACAGAGCTTCCGGATATTCCGAAGTGTCCCGACAACGGGGAGTTGTGTCGGGGACGAAATGCTTTAATCAAATAAAGCTGCGGTACGATAGTCGCATCCCGCTGAATGCATTATAAAAAGGGGCTTTTCATTCTCCTCGGATATAATGCAGGCAAGGCTGTGCTGCGCATTATATCAAGGAGGAACCATAATGAAAAGCTTTTTTAATTTGTTTGCCGATTCGGCAAAATCTCTCAAAAATCTGAGGACTGTAGCTACCACAGGTATGCTGCTGGCAATGGCTGTTGCCATACGCTCTCTGGCAATACAGGTAACACCCGATCTGCGTATTGTGTTTACCTGCATTCCCATAAGTCTTATCGGTCTGCTTTACGGTCCCGTCGTATGCGGAATGTCCACATTTGCTCTCGATCTGATAGGATTTCTTATCGACAACAAAAGCGCAAGAGGCTACAGCATAGAGCTTGCCCTTGTGGTCATACTTTCGGGAGTGTTATACGGGATATTCCTTTACAAGCACACAATAAGACCGCAGTGGAGCGATATCTTAAGAGTTGCAGCCTCAAGATTTTCGGTCATTCTTATATGCAACATCTGTCTTAATTCGTACTTTCTGTACACACTTTATGTAAATCCCGATTTTTCATTGCTCGGCGCAACCGATGCAATGCGCAGTTCATTTGCCGTATGGCTGACCCCGAGAGTGGTGAAAAATCTGGGACAGTTTCCTATTGACGTCCTGCTGCTGTCGCTGGTGATACCTGCGGCTCAGGCGGCATATTGCAGAGTGCGTTCACAATTCGGTCATGCAAAATAAACGATTAAAGGAAAGAAGGATCTTTAATGATAAAAGTCGGTTTTATCGGCACGGGCAATATGGGCGGCGCAATTATAAGAGGTATCGCCGCAGCATACGGCAGCGAGGCTGAAATATACGCCTACGACCTTGATACCGCAAAGCTTGCCTTGCTTGAAAGCGCAGGCGTAAAGACTGTTTCCTCGGAGGGAGAGATATGCGAGAAATGCAGATATGTATTTCTTGCAATCAAGCCTCAGGTGTTCGGCTCGGTTCTTCCGAAGCTTGCTCCCTGCGTTAAGGAGGACACGGTGATCGTATCCATAGCAGCAGGCATCACCGAGGAATATATTGCCAAGACCACAAGAGATAAGGTACATACCGTTATCGTTATGCCAAATACCCCATTTCTTCTCGGAGAAGGCGCAACTGCCCTTGCCAAGGGAACATATACCTCCGACGAGGAATTTGATGTAGTAAAGGGTATTTTTTCCACAAGCGGCATTGCCGAGGTCGTTCCTATGAGCAAAATGAAGGAGATAATCGCAATAAACGGCAGCTCCCCCGCATTTATCTACCTTTTCGCAAAGGGATTCATCGACTACGCAAAGGATAACGGCATTGATGAGGGAACAGCTCTCAGGCTTTTTGCAAAATCCCTTACAGGCTCTGCAAAAATGATGACAGATTCGGGCAAGACCATCGACGAGCTTATAAAAATGGTATCCTCCCCCGGAGGAACTACACTTGCAGGTCTTGACGGTCTGTACGAGGGCAAGCTTACCGACGCGGTAAAGGACTGCTGCGAAAGATGTACCAAAAGAGCATACGAGCTATCAAAATAAAAGAATTTTCAGGTCATCATCCGCATATTTATATTTGTGAAAGGGATTACAGATCCCTTTTGCAAATTTAAACAGACCCGTCCCGAAATTATCGGACAGGTCTGATAAAGGAATGATAATATGACCGTAAATATCCGGAAACAGCACAGATACAGGATCAGGCGGATAACTCCCCCGCCCGTCAGCGCTCGGCCGAATGAGATCTCCGAGGGGCAGAGGCTTTATATCCTGCTCACATTCATTGCCGCCGCAGGCTTTTTCGCAGGAGCGTATTCCTTCGGCTTTGGAGGAGAAGATTTTTATGCCCCTCCTCATACAGGACTATATGAAAGCTTTATAAAAAGCTTCTGCGCGGTCATGGTATATGTTATACTGTGTTTTTTCTGCGGACTTTCCGCAGGCGGACAGGCAGCAGGCTATATCCTCAGCATTTTAAAGGGGCTTGGCGCAGGATACTTGTCCGCATATGCCGTAAAAAGCGGAGATATCGGCTGTATGCTGTCATATCTGCCCTTTGAAGCGATAAGCATTGTTTCTGTCATTATGGCGGCAAGGGAAAATATCCGTATGTCCCGTCTTATTTCACGACGGAGCTTTTCCGATACGGAAAGTACAGGCAAAGGAGATCTGAAGCTTTACTTTGCAAAATTTGCCGTGATAACAATTACTGCTGCTGCTGCTGCTGCGGTCGGCGGTATTGCATCGGTCTTAACGGGGAATATAATAAAATAAGGGGTTCTCTATAAACCGGGACACGAGCAAAGCCTCGTCCATTGGTTCGGTCAGATGCAAGGCATCAGACCGCAGTAATACTTGCTGTCTTACAAGGTCTGATAACGAAGCAGATGACCGAACCAATAGAGGATTTGCCGTGAAGGAGGTTTATAGAGGTTCCCATAAGGAAGTGTGATCATTGTCATTCCTGGGTTTCGGAGCCAATTACGAAAAAGCAGGCTCCGGTATTTCAAAAAACGCACCTAAAAAGAAACCGTTTTTCCTGTTTCTCGAAATGTATTTCGGAAGATTCTGGAAAATGCTCAAACTGAGCCTTCTTACTTTTTTGTTCTGTATTCCCATAGTCACAGTAGGTCCTGCGCTTACGGGAATGACCAAGGTGCTGAGAGCTTACGTTCTCGACAAGGACGTTTTCATCTGGCATGAGTTCTGGAAAGGCTTTTCCCGGAATCTTAAAAAGTCCTTTCTTACGGGAATTATCGACATTATTTTTACCGTTTCACTTATATGTGCAGTAAATGTCTACCCTGCTCTGGGAGATGCCGCAGAGGCCGCAGGACAGAGCGGAGTTATTTATACCGTGCTGTGCGTGATCTCCGTAAGCTTTGCGCTGACAGTACTTATGATGAACTTCTATGCCTTTCCGATGATCGCAGCAACGGAGCTTTCGTTTAAAAATATTGTAAAAAATTCCTTTTTTCTCACATGTCTCGGTCTGAAAAAAAATCTCATCACACTGCTTATACTTTTCCTCACCGCAGCACTGCTGTTTATCGGGACTCTGGTAAGCAAGCTTACACTTGTGCTGATACCGGTATGGGCAATAAGCTTCTGCGGCTTTGTGATAATCTTCAACAGCTATCCGCTAATTCAGAAATACGTTATCGATCCGTTTTACGCCGAAAAGGGCATGGACAATCCCGAATACGATTATCTTAAACCTCTTGACGCAGAGGACGCCGTATTCCTTGACAAGGGAGGCGAGGAAGCTCCCATTGAGGGCAAAAAGAAAAAAACAAAAGGAAAAACTATTTCGTAAATAAATGCAAAAATATGTGTTAAAAAAATGATCCTCCGTCATAGGCTTATAAAGGGGTTCTCTATAAACCGGGACACGAGCAAAGCCTCGTCCATTGGTTCGG
>CAZDJG010000067.1:0-10518 GCA_964505695.1 uncultured Ruminococcus sp. | reverse complement strand
GCAAGCAGATTCGGTGCAAAGACGCAAGTCGCTCTTTGTTCGGTATTGCCTTAAACTCAGGATATCTTTGGCGAAAATCCGCACCGTTTTCTGCGTCAAAGAACCTTGCCGGGCGGAAAGCCTGCCTGCGGTTCTTTGACGTTAGGCGGGATTTAATCAGTGGTTCCTTAGTATGAGGGAGCTTTCAAAGCGGGACAGGCGGCTTATGAATGAAATGAATGTACAAAAATAAACGGAACGCTTTCCTACAGGAAAAGGTTCCGTTTATTATTTTATGGGGTTCTCTATAAACCGGGACACGAGCAAAGCCTCGTCCATTGGTTCGGTCAGATGCAAGGCATCAGACCGCAGTAATACTTGCTGTCTTACAAGGTCTGATAACGAAGCAGATGACCGAACCAATAGAGGATTTGCCGTGAAGGAGGTTTATAGAGGTTCCCTTATGATTATGCTCACTCGCCCTGCGTATCCTCAGCAGGTATTTCCGCCATGCTTATCTCAACGTCGCTTAGGGTAAATCCAAGGTCTGCAACCGTTCTCAGATAGTTCTGAGCCTTTTTGGGGTCGCCCTCGGTAATGGAAACAGCCGCCTTGTTGCTCGGAACGTCCGCAAAGTATTCGTAAACGCCGAAATCGGGGTCTAACAGCTCCGCTGTTTTTTTTGCTATCTCGGTCAGCCTGTTTAGGGAATTGGCAACGGTTTTGTACCTCACGCAGGTATAATCCGAAAGCAGCGAGGTGTAATATTCGGGGGGAGTGTATTCGGTTATCGCTACAAACAGCGTTCCGCCGTAGCTGTAAACTCCGCCGTAATCATCGGGATATACCGCTCCGTTTTCCGACTGAAAGGAAAGGCTCAGCCGTGCGTAAGCGTTTTCGGGGGTATCCTCAAAGGGAAGCTCTGCAGTGACCGTCGTTTCTTCGGTCGTTTCCTCAGTGGCAGTGGTTTCCTCCGTTGTTTCCGAAGAAGCCGCTTCCCCGGAAATGACCGTTTCGGGAGTAGCTGCAGTGGTTGTCGTTTCGGACTCGGTTTCCTTCGTTTCCGTCAGTGAATTTTGCACCGTCACTGTCTGCTGCAGGTCATTGCCGCCGTTAAATGCGGCGCAGCCTGTAAGGACGGCAGCCAGACAAAAAGGAATAATTATATAACTGCGCATTTTTAATTCCTTTCATTAGTAATAACCGTTATACGGGTCGTTAAATCCGTCTGATTCCGTAACGGCGCCCATATCGTCGGAGGTCATGAGAGGAATATCGTTTTCCTCTTCCGGCAGGGCAGCAGGAGCGGCGGTGTTTGTAAACTGTGCGCTGCCGTCGCCGTAGCAGGAATATCCGCACCTTGCAAGATAATCCGCGGCGCCGTTTACTATAGCCTCGGCAATTCCGCTCTGATGTTCGGGATTTGCAAGCGCCATCGCCTCGGTATAGTTGGTGACAAAGCCGCATTCGATAAGCACTGAGGGGAAATCCTGCTGCTGGGTCACAAAGAAATAGTTATAGTTTTCCCCTCTGTCAAGGCTTCCCGTACCGTGAACGCTGCTGCCGAGATATGCGCCTACCCGCTTTGATATCGCGTCGGCAAGGGGCTGTGAAAAGGGAGTGAAGTAGTATGCCTCGGCGCCCTTTGCGCTTTCCGAGGATGCGGCGTTGCAGTGAATGGCAAGGAAAAGATCGGGATCGTATTGTCTTGCAATGGAGGCTCTCTGTGCGGTAACATAAGTCTCGCTTTCTGTTTTGAGCCTTATTACATTTGCTCCGGCAGCGGTGAACTTTTGCTCCGCAAGCTTCGCAATGGCAAGGTTTGCCTCCTGCTCCTTGATATGTCCCACAGCGCCGGGGTCAAAGGTTTCCGCACCCGTATAGCCGTGACCGGGATCTATTACAATAGTCGCTCCGTCAAGGGAGCTTCTGCACCCGTTAAATCTGAATGTAAGGTTCCCCTCGCTGTCGTAGGAGGAGGTCACTCCGCCGAAAATTCCCGACTGTCTGAGTCTGAGCGTCAAGGTGGTTTTTGTAAGCTCTCCCGATTGGTACGTACCCCATACGCCCTCGGTAAAGACCGCGCTTTCGGGGAATACGATACTGCTTGCGGAAACAGACGTTACATAATCAAAGGTGATGATAAGCGAATCCGCATTAAAGGAGGAAATGTAATAGTTTCCGTTTCCGCCGTCTGCGTAGCTCAGATTTCCGAAGGACATTGCAAAGGGTATCTTAGTTTTTGTTCCGAGCTTTATGACTGTGTCCGTGCCGTCCTTTGCGGCGCTTACCACGCTTATGGGGTTGGAGCCGAGAGGCTTGTTGTCAAGAACGTTCACATCACTCACCCTGACACGCTTTCCCGAATTTGTAAGATAATAGTCCGTTCCGGAATAGCTTACGGTTTTTACCTGATAATCAAGAGTTCCCGCAGGCAGCCTTGCCATATCGGGGGTGGGGTTGGTGCTTGTGGTTCTGCTGTTGTAAACCATGGTGTTGTCGTTTTTGATCTCAAGGAGATTTCCGCTGTAGTCGTTGAGTATTTCCGCAAGGGCATTCACTATAATGCGGCTGCCTGTGCGGCTTTCGTTGAAATCTCCCGTTTTGGTATGATATGTTCCGTAAAAGGAAACGTTTCCGAGGTCAATATCCTGCCCCTTTATTCCCTCGGGAGCAATGTATGTGGCGGTATATCTTGTGTAATTCGAGTTGGGATCGATATCGTCGCTCTGACCCTCAACAGGATTCAGCTCAACTCTTTTGCCGTTTATTTCCGCGCTTACCTCAGAGCCCTTGTACGCCACTGCGCTGAGTGTGACGGCGGACTGCTCCTCAATGTGCATTTCCTCCTGAGAGGGTTCAACGCTTTTAAGCACGTTTACGGTTCGTGTGATCTTATATTCGACCGTTTTGCCTTTGTTTTTAAAGGTAAAGGTGTTAAGTCCCACTTCAAGCTCCATATTGAAGTAAAATCGTCCCGCCTCGTTAAGCTCGATAGGCTCACCCTGAAAATATATGGTAAAATTCGGGTCAAAGGAGCCTGCAAAAATCACCGAGGGTTCTTCAGTCTTGAAGACAGTTGCAAGGGGGAGGGTCATTTCAAGCTCATTGTTAAGTCCCTCTCTGTCAATCTGGTCGTTAAAATGCTTTACAAGGACGGTTGTGGATTCCTCGGTATTGGCGCTGAGAGCGGAAAGGGAGTTAAAAACGCTGCCCATATACGAGCTGTATTCATCTGCCCGTATTACCTGCTTTACAAGCTCGTCGGGAGAGCCCCAGCCTGTGCTTTCGGTGCATATTTTCTCATTCATGTGGTCAACGAGCATAGGTATCCCTGCCGCCGCCGCCCGATCGTTCCACCAGCCTACCACGTCTTCAAAGGACTGCGTCTGACTGGAAAGAGAGCCGTCAGCCTTTACTATAATAAAATCGGCATAGCCCTTATTTATGTAGTCCAGCGTGTCCGCATATCCGTCGGTGAGAGCCTCAAAGCTTACGCTTGTGTCGCTGCCCCCGTCACGGGTAGTATAGTTTGCCCACACGTCATTCAGGGAAATTCCCACGGGAACGCTGTTTGAGGTGCGTCTTACTGCGTCTGAAACAAGACTGAAAACATATGCGCCGTTATCGAGCAGCCAGTTGTCATAGCCTATCCCTGCGCCGTTGGTCATATAATCAGCAAAGGCGTCCGAGTTTCTTTCAGAGTAGTATCCGTCGAGGATAATGCCGTCGGCAGCGTATTTTACCGTAAATTCGTGTGCGGTAAGGGCAAGCCTGTCTATCCTTGCCTTTGCGTTTTCCTCGGTAATTCCCGAAAGGGCAGTGTTTATATCAAAGGTAAGGTAAACAAACATTCCCCTTTCAGCGGCTGCCTTTGCGCAAAGCTCTGCGGGAGTATGCTTTTCGGTCTTGTTTATATCGGTGCTGTAGTATACGCTGTTTCCGACGGAGGTGTTGATGATAACGGCGTTAAGACAGTTTTCCGACGCACGGTCGAGAGCCGCTTCAATTCCCCCGTAGATATCCTCCTCCGAAAGCATATTTCCCTCGTCATCGTAAAGCTCGAAATCCTTTTCGGGGGATATGTAAACGCCTCTTATTTCGTCGGGAAAGGTAAACATGGGAGTATATTCCGGCTCGGTAAAGCTTTCAAGCTCACTATCGGGACTTGTTTCGGGAATTATCTCCTCATATACCGGAGATTCGGCATATACCGACATTCCGAAGCCGCCCGAAAGCAGCAGATCCCCCGAAAGAGGAACTGCCGCCACAGCGGCGGAAACAACAGCCGCCGCTATCCTGCGGAAAAATTTTTTCATTTTTATCATCTTTCTTTTGCAATTCTTCTTATTTCTTTAAATTTTCAAGCTCTGCGTTTACGTAAGCCGAAACCGACGGGGAGGGAACAAACAGCGAATCATACCTGAAAAAGGCATATCCCGCTCCGTAAATATCGGTAAGCTCACGCTGTCTTGCAAGGATATCCGTGCTGCCCAGCCATTCGTTTTTGCCGTCGCCCGCATAATTGTCCACCGTGCCTGATTTGTAAGCTGCAAGACCTGCAACCAGTGAAATATCCGTACCCTCGGTAAGTCTTGCCCATTCCGCAAGGGTCTGGGCATAGGGGAGAGAAGCGTTTTCAAAACCGTAGTATATCTGCGGACAGATATAGTCGCAGCAGTCGTCGGAGGCGCACCATGTGTAAATATCCGCATAAAGCGTATTGAAATCGTTTGCCGTGCTGCCCTGGGGTGAAATGCCGAAAACAGCCTCGGGATTTGAGCTGTGAACGGCGTAATACATCTGACGCACCATTTTTGTCACAATATCCCTGCGCCAGTCGTCAAGAGAAAGAGAAGTGCCGCTTGCCGAATACGCCGCCCTGTCAAACGACTCGTCCGTTGTGGGATAAAAATAATCGTCTATCTGCACACCGTCCACGTTGTAGCATGTAACGATTTCCCTTACTCCGTCGCATATAAGGGATACTGTTTCCCCATAGGCGGGGCTAAGGTACCATCTTCCGCCCGAATTAACGATATATGTACCGTTTTTGGAGGGGTCTGCATACCATTTTCCGATCGGATATTCCGAAGATATCTCAGCCATCTGCGAATCGGTCATAAGCCGCATGGGATTTATCCATGCATGAATTGAAAGACCTCTGTCATGGGCAAGCTTTACGGCGATCTCAAGGGGATCGTAATCCCCCGTAAGGCGGTCGCCCCTCGGAAAAAGCCCGGAATCGTAGTAAGCGTCGCCGCAGGATCGCACCTGGAAATAAACGGTATTGCAGCCGAGAGCGGCAATGTTGTCAAAGCAAATGCCCAGCGACTGCGTAAAATCCTCCTCCGAGGCATTTTTCATAATCCGGTCGTATTCAAGATAGGAAAACCATACCGCCTTCTGTCTGTCAAAATTCAGGGCATAGTAGTCGTTTTCGGGATAATATGCCGCCTGAGTGTCCGAGGCGGCTGTATGCTGTCCGGAGGTCTGTGCAGGAACTGCAGTCGGTACGGTCACGATCGTGACGACCGGAGAGGACTGTGTCTGCGCCGATGTCTGGGGAGGGAGCGTTCCCGGCTCAAAAAGTGTGGTTGTGGTTTCAGATACTGTGGTTTCAGATACTGTGGTTTCTGAAGCGGTGGTTTCCGATATTGCGGTTTCCGATACCGAAACGGTTTCTGTCGGTATATCGGATAGTTCCTCAGTGCTTACTTCCGTCTGCACAGTGCTTGTCGGGACGGAGGTTTCCTCGGATGCAGCTTCTGACGTTACCGAAGAGGGAGCGGCGGATCGTTCGGAGGGTTGCGCCGAAGCAGCCGTATCTGCGGTATCGTAATATCCGTCGGGGAGCGTGTCCGCAAGAGAAGCGCACGAGCAGCAAAGAACTGAACAGATAAGCCATGATGATATTTTAACAAAATGATTTTTCATGTGACCTCCGTTTCTCCCCCTTGTACTTATATATAATTATATCTCAATTATATGCCGTTTGTCAATGGTGCAGAACATACAAAACGTATACGGAAATCTGTTTTATCCTTAGAACCTGTCTTCACAAGCAAAGTCTTTTCGGCAAATTTTGCCGCTGACTGCGTTAAAACTCCTTGCTATACAGAAAGTATGTCTGCGGAGTTTTGCCTTGTCAGCGACAAAATTATGCTCGAAAACCCGCACACATTGCTTATGAATACAGGTTCTTATACTTTACTTTTTGCAGTATTTATGTTATCATAAGGTCACCTCTAAAAAACTTGTTTGAGAGAAAATGTGCGGAGCACGCCGTCTGCTTCGTTAAACCTCCTCGCAAGGCATCAAGCCTTGCTTCGTCGGCTTTCCTAGCATCCGACGCACTTCACCCATTTTCTCTTTTCAAACCGGTTTCTAGAGGTTCCCATAAGAAAAACATCGGCTGTTGCCCTTGGTTAAAGCTCTGAAAAGGAATGAAATAGTGATGAAGGAACGGATTATCATTATTATTGTCTGCTGATAGGCAAAGCATATTTTTAAAAGCGGTATCTGATGTATGACGATAATATACCGTGCTTTGACGGGCGTTCATTTGAAATATGCAGCGATATTCTTAAAGCGCTCAATACCTTTGTTTTTGAATACGGCAAATCAATGCTCAATTCAGACATTACCCTTGACGCACAGGCTGAAGTGATAACGCATTGGATAATCCGCAGCATTATGGGAGAAACTCTTGATATGCGTGCGGTTTCCTCCGATTATTCCGTTGCAAGGGCGCAGCACTATATGGAGCAGCATTTTTCCGAAAATATTACTGTGGCAAAGCTTGCGGCTCCGGGATATGTTTCTCAGTCATGCTTTAACCGCCGCTTCAAAAAGGAAACAGGCATAACGCCCATTGAATATCTTATCGGGGTAAGGCTTGAGCGTGCGAAGACGATGCTTAAAAGGAAAAAAATCTCCGTGACCGAGATTGCCATGAGATGCGGTTTCGGGAGCAGCGCACATTTTTCCTCATGCTTTCAAAGCAGACTTGGGATCTCTCCAAGCGAGTATCGTGAAAAATATATATAAGGCAATACCGAATAAAGATTGCACCGAATCTGCAAGCAGATTCGGTGCAAAGGCGCAAGTCGTTCTTTGTTCGGTATTTCCTTAAATCAATACTTCACTTCAATAAGCCGTACTGTTCGTCCGTAACAGCCTCAAGCCATTCATTGGAGGTATTCTCTCCGGGAACCTCGACCGCAAGATGAGAAAACCATGAATCGGGGGCTGCGCCGTGCCAATGCTTTACCTCGGCGGGAATGTTTATGCAGTCACCAGGTTTCAGCTCTTGTGCAGCCTTGCCCCACTCCTGATAATATCCTCTGCCTGCTATACAGATGAGAATTTGTCCGCCGCCCTTGTCTGCATGATGGATATGCCAGTTATTGCGGCAGCCCGGTTCAAAGGTAACATTAAAGATACCCACCTGCTCTGTTGAAACCGGAGCAAGATAGCTCTGTCCGATAAAATATTTGGCATATGCATCGTTGGGAGCGCCTATGGGAAATATCATTTGGGATTCGTGAACGGATCTGCCGTCATTTGATGATGCTTCATCATTCCAGACGTCCTTAGCCATATTGAACATAGCCCAGCCCTTGGGCCACCCAACATAAAATGCCGCATGAGTAATGATAGCTGCTATCTCTTTCTTTGAAACTCCATGAGCCTTGGCATTTATCATGTGATATTTCATAGACGAGTCTACAGAGCCTGCACCCATCATTGCGGTCATGGTAACTATGCATTTGGTTTTCAGATCAATATCGGTATTGTTCCAGTTTTCACCGAAAAGCACATCGTCATTGAAATGCGCAAATTCGGGAGCAAATTCTCCCAGCTGATCTCTGCCTGCGGTCTGTACTATTTTATCACCCATTTCTGCCACTCCTTTAAGAATTGTTTATAGAGGTTCCCTTATGTAATAATTATACATTCCTTTATCCGATATGTCAAATGCTTGTTGGTTATTCTATGATATGCTTTTCGGCATACTATAAAACTGTTCATTTACACCATTCAGCAGTTATTCACCGTTTATTTCTGTTCTGATGTTTTCAAGGAACATTTCGGCAGCCTTTGAAAATACCTGATATTTTTTCCAGACTAAATGCATATGAGCTTCTCTTTTTGGAAACATCGGTATAAAGCGCAGGCTGCTTTCTCCCGTAACGTTTATGAGCTTATCCAGCGTAATTGCATAGCCTATTCCTTCATCAACCATAAGAGACGCATTGAAAACAAGATTATAGGTAGCGGATGTTTTCACATTTTCCTTGGGTAATCCGAGCCAGCCGGGCAGATCCATCAGTTGTCTTGACACGATAAGCGGACGTCCCGCAAGCATTTCGGGGGTTATGTATTCATTTCCTGCAAGCTCGCTGTCACGCCGCATAAGCACTCCCCATGTATCGGAAACGGGAAGCTTTATATGCTCGTATTTTGAAAGATCGACAGGTTCAAAAAGTATGCCGAAATCTATCAGTCCTTTATTCAGGCTTTCGACAACATCTATCGCATCGCCGCTTATATTATGAAATACTATCTTCGGATACTCGTCGCGTATTTGCTTTACAGTTCTTGCCACAAGTCTTACAGCGTCTGTTTCGCCTGCGCCGAGATAAATATCTCCGGAGATATCATCATCTGATGAAGAGATCTCCGCTTCGGTCTTGTCAACAAGATCGATTATCTCTTCGGCACGCTTTCTGAGAAGCATTCCCTCCTCGGTAAGAGTTATTTTTCTGCTGCCTCTGACGAAAAGCTTTTTGCCAAGCTCTTTTTCAAGATCGCTCAGTTGTCTTGAAAGTGTCGGCTGAGAAAGGAAAAGGGATTCAGCCGCACCTGAAATGCTCTGTTCTCTTGCCGCTGCCAGAAAATATTTCAATACTCTTAGTTCCATGTCATCACCGCCCTGACGAACATATAATACCATAAAAAGCCATGCCTGTCAAGCATACCGTGCTATTCAATATAAGTATTTGTAAGTTTATCCGTTATGTGTTAAAATACAGACAAAAGGATGTGAACGCTGTGGAAGAGGAAATAAAAGAGAACCTTATTGACGCGGGCTGTTCCGAAGAGCTTATTGCCGAATACGAAAGCTGTGCAGACTGCGGAAATGAGAAAAAATGCATGAAGCTGCTTGAAAAGCACCGCCGTGCTCTGCTTGACGAAATACACACGGAGCAGAAAAAGGTTGACTGCCTTGATTATCTCATATACATGAAAAAAAGGAAAAAATGATAAGGCAATATTAAAGGGTGAGGATATGACTACATACAAAAACAAACAATTTGATGCCGAAAGGGCATTATACGATATAAACAATGCCGAGATAATAAAATGCAGCTTTGACGGTCCCGCAGACGGAGAATCGGCGCTTAAGGAAAGCAGGGACATTTCCGTTTCCGATTGCTTTTTTAATTTGAGATATCCTTTATGGCACGTAAAAAATGCCGTTATCAAAAACAGCGAAATGACCGAAAACTGCCGTGCCGCATTATGGTACGACAGTAATATTTCCATTGACGGCTGTGTTATGAACGGAATCAAGGCGCTCAGAGAATGCGAATCCGTAAGCCTTTCCGACAGTCGGATAATATCTCCCGAATTTCTGTGGAAATGCAAAGATGTGAAAATAAATAACGTTTCGCTCGCATCGGAATACCCGCTTTTTGAGTGCAGGAACGTTACAATTGACGGACTTAAAATGAAAGGAAAATATTCGTTTCAGTATGTGGAAAATATGACAATTGCAAATTCCGAGCTTGACACAAAGGACGCATTCTGGCACAGCAAAAATGTTACCGTTGCGGACAGCGTGGTCAAGGGAGAATACCTGGGCTGGTATTCGGAAAATCTGAAATTTGTAGGGTGCCGCATTATCGGAACGCAGCCGCTTTGCTGCTGCAAGGGACTTGTTCTTGAGGACTGCACAATGGAGGGTACAGACCTTTCCTTTGAGCGAAGCGAGGTAAACGCAGTAATAAACGGCAGGATAGACGGGGTGAAAAATCCGGTTTCGGGAAGCATCCGAGCAGATGAGATTGGCGATCTGCTTATCGAAACCGCTTATGTGAATGAAGGCTCGACCGATATCAGATGCAATAGAATAATTAAGGAAACATTGATCTGATCGGTGTTTCCTCAGTCTGTCGAAAAAGCAGCTAAGGCAATACCGAACAAAGAACGGTTTGCGCCTTTGCACCAAATCTGCTTGCAGATTTTCCGTCATCTTGCACAAAAAAATCCTTGACAGGCGCTGTCCGCAGACTACCCAGCCTGCCTGCGAATTTTTCGTACAACCTGATAACAAATCTGACTGCGCATCTTCGGCGCAATCTTTACTCGGTATTGCCCTATAGCAATCCACAAAAATTATGCAAGCAAGATGTGTGCGGTCTATTGTTGGATAGGCTCTTATTATGCAAAATATACAATGATCCTCCGTCAACTGACTTTAGGGAACCTCTATAAACCTCCTTCACGGCAAATCCTCTATTGGTTCGGTCA
>CAZDJG010000066.1:0-10526 GCA_964505695.1 uncultured Ruminococcus sp. | reverse complement strand
GTTTCAGACAGCTTATTTATTATATCCTCTTTTTTCCCTTTTGTCAAGAGGATTTGACAAATTTGGCGATTTATACAAAGCATTCGTGATTTTTATAGTGTCTAACCTAAGTTTTGCACAATTTTGTTTTCTTTAATATACCCCACAAGCTGCTCCGCCGCCCTTTTGTGAGTGGCGACTGTCGGGTGATAATCGCCGCCGTAGCCGTCCTCCTCCCTCTGATAGTCAAATTTCATGGTGTAAATGCGTCTGTCGTTATTGTCTGAGGAAAAGTCCTCTGCCGCCTCCTCGATCTGGCTGTAAAGCTCTGCTCCCATGATCCCCATGGTACATATTATGTCAGCGTCGGGATTATGGTTACGCACATCGCCGAGAAAATCGTAATATGCCGAATAAAATTCCCCCTGAAGGCTCTCATCCTTTCCCGTATAGCTGTAATCGTTGGTTCCGAGATTTATAACAACAATGTCGCTGCCGCCGTGAAAATCCCACTTTTCAAGAGGAGCTATACCCCTGCGCTGCTGGAAATTAACGTCGCTGTAATCATATATCTCCCCTGCAAGCAGATAATCCTCCCTGACGCCCGCCGTATCGGTATAATCCGAGATCAGACCTATACCGCTGATACAGACCATGCTCCAGTCGGCGTCAAGGCTCTGCGCTGTATAATATCCGTAGGTAGCCGCTCCGTTCTGCATATCCGAATCAAAGCCGTCCGAGGGAGCTTCCGCCTCGTTTCCGTAGCCGCAGGTTATGGAATCGCCTATAAATTCTATGGAAATATCCTTTTTCGCCGCCTTGGAAAGCCTTTGGGCATTGCAGGTAATATTTTTAATGCCCGTAGAAGCCATCTGGTTTTCGCTGAGCTTTATAATTGTTATCTCCGCATTTTCAAGCTGCTCCCCCTCATAAAGGACATAGCTGTTTTCCCCGTCTTTAAGGCGTATACGGTTTGTAAGCTCGCCGTTTATCATCACGCCGAACCAACCCTGCTGACGATCGGAATACACTCCTCCGTTTGATGTTAAGACCGCTTCGGCTCTGTCCCCCGTCATAACAAAGCTTACTGACGAGCAAGTATACCCCAGCCAGCAGATGTCGTTGTAAAAAAGGTATCTGCCGTTAAATTTAACGGTGCTTTCCGAGGGAACAAAGGACTGTTCCTCGTTTTTATCCGAGAAAAAAAACGGTATTCCATCTGCGCCATGCTCCGCAGCCTGAGGATCAATATCACGTCCTGCGGCAAAAACCGTTTCGGAGGGATCGGTCTGAACCGCCGCCGTAAGGCTGATATCAGACATTTTAGGCATATTTTCCCTGCCGCTGCACCCCGTTATAAACAGCGCAGGCATAATAACGGCAAAAGCCTTATAAATCCATTTCATATCATGTCATATCTCCTGTATTTATTTCGCATAAATATCTCTCTGAATAACAGCAAGCTCGTCACAGCGCTCGTTTTCCGCATGACCCGCATGTCCCTTGACCCATTTAAGCTCCACCTCGTGGATATCAAGCAGCTCAAGGCATTTTTCCCACAGGTCGGAATTAAGGGCAGGCTTTTTGTCGGATTTGATCCAGCCTTTTTTCTTCCACGATCTTGCCCAACCCTTTGAAATGCTGTCGCAGACATATTTGCTGTCGGTTGTAAGTATTACATGACAGGGACGTTTCAAAGCGGAAAGCGCCATTATTACCGCTGTAAGCTCCATGCGGTTATTTGTTGTCGAGCCTTCTCCGCCGGAAAGCTCCTTGTAATGCCCTCCCATTCTGAGGATCGCTCCCCAGCCGCCGGGACCGGGATTTCCCGAACAGGCACCGTCGGTGAATATTTCTACCGTCTGCATTTTTACCTCATTTCTTCAGTATAATATTTTGTCCATATCGGAAAAGCTATATCCCTGATTTGCGGCTGTCCATTCCATTTCTTCAAGGAATATCAAACAGATCGAACGTGGATTTATATTCACCGACGCTTTCCGCTATCTCGGTAAGCTTTTGGCGGTAAAGAGTCTTGTAACCGTATTTCTCCGATTCGGAGAACGATACCGCCGCAGTTTCGCTTTCGGTCTGTTCAGTGCTTCGGGAGAACGTTTCGTCCTCGGGAGATGCTTCTGATACGGCTTCTGTCTGTTCCGATGCTTCGGAAAGGCTTTCCTCCTGTTCGGAATATCCGCCTGCACAGGCGGTCAGTGTCATTATTACGGAAAAGCTGACTGCAAGCTTTCTTTTCATGCTGTCACTTCTCGCTGTAAAGTCCGTCACCGCTCTTGCATATTTCATCGTAAACATTATAAACGTGAGGGTGAGTTTTCTTTATCCTCACGGGGCGCATATTCATATCCACAAAGCAGTGAGTGGTTTTTCCCGTACAGCGCAGGGAGCCGTCCCCGCCGTAAACCTCGTACAGCACGGAAAACCTTGCTCCTCCGAAATCGGGTATATATGCCTTGATGATAAACACGTCCCCGAAGCGAAAGGGCAGCTTATATTCGCACTCGGCGGACAAAACAGGGGTCATAAGCCCCTCCTCCTCCACATACTGAAAGGGAAGCCCCGCCTGCTCTATAAGATCGACCCTCGCCTCCTCAAACCATCTTATATAGTTTGAGTGATGAACGATCCCCATTTTGTCCGTTTCATAGTAATAAACACGTCTTGAATAGGGTTTAAGCCTCATATGCAATGCCTCCTGATACTAATCTTTTACCGTTCTGTAGACAAAGCCGACAGATAAAATGTGCAGAATCAAGGAAAACGACCGCAGCAATGCTTGGTGCATTGCAAGGGAGTTTGACGCAGAGTCTGCGCATTTTAGCCGAGGATTTGTCTATAGGTTGGTGAAAGATTAGTATAAAGCAAGGAGCGGAAATTTTCCGCTCCCGAACCTCAACTTTTTTACCTCGCCTTGGAAGCGTTTTCCTCCGTAATTTTTGAAATAACGTCCTCAAGGGGAGCCGCACCCATATCTCCGTCCTTTCTCGAACGCAGGGAAACGGTATTTTCCTCGACCTCCCTGTCGCCCACAATGAAGAAATAGGGTATCTTCTCAAGCTGTGCCTGACGGATCTTATATCCGATCTTCTCGTTTCTGTTATCCACGGTAACTCTTATGCCCATGCTGTCAAGCCTTGCGGCAATACTCTCGCCGTATTCCTTTGCACGGTCGGTAACGGGAAGTATACGCACCTGCTCGGGGGAAAGCCATAAAGGAAGCGCGCCGGCATACTTTTCAAGCAGATATGCAAGGGTTCTCTCGTAGCAGCCGAGGCTTGTGCGGTGGATAATGTAAGGATTTCTCTTTGTTCCGTCAACGTCCACATATTCCATTCCGAAACGCTGTGCAAGGAGCATATCTATCTGAATGGTTACAAGAGTATCCTCCTTGCCGTAAACGTTATGATACTGAATGTCAAGCTTGGGGCCGTAAAATGCAGCTTCGTCGATTCCGATAGTGTATTCAACGCCCAGATCGTCGAGGATAGTTTTCATAGTTGCCTGAGCCTCTTCCCACTGCTCGGCGGTTCCCTCGTACTTGTTCTTGGGATTTGCGGGATCCCACTGAGAAAATCTGAATGTGCAGTCGTCAAGAAGACCCACGGTATCAAGACAATATTTTGCAAGCTCCAGACAGCCTCTGAACTCCTCCTCAAGCTGTTCGGGACGGAGAATAAGATGTCCCTCGGAAATAGTGAACTGTCTTACTCTTATAAGACCGTGCATTTCGCCGCTGTCCTCATTTCTGAACAATGTGGAGGTTTCGCCCAGTCTCATTGGCAGATCCCTGTAGGAGTGCTGTCTGTTTAAAAATACCTGGTACTGGAACGGACAGGTCATGGGACGCAGGGCAAAGCATTCCTTTTCCTCGTCGTCGGGATCTCCCAGAACGAACATTCCGTCAAGATAATGATCCCAGTGACCCGAAATTTTGTAAAGCTCTCTCTTTGCCATATAGGGCGTCTTTGTCAGCAGATAGCCCCGCTTTGCTTCGGTATCCTCCACCCATCTCTGCATAAGCTGGATGACCCTTGCTCCCTTGGGAAGAAGTATGGGCAGACCCTGACCGATATAATCAACAGTGGTGAAGTATTCAAGCTCACGGCCTATTTTGTTGTGATCGCGGCTCTTTGCCTCCTCGACCCTTTTCAGATATTCCTCAAGCTCGCTTGCCTTGGGGAAAGCCGTTCCGTAGACCCTGCAAAGCTGCTTGCCCTTGGAATCTCCTCTCCAGTATGCGCCCGTGCAGTTTGTAAGCTTGAATGCCTTTACGGGAGCGGTTGACATAAGGTGCGGACCTGCGCAGAGGTCGGTAAAGTCCCCCTGCTTATAAAAGCTGATGTTCTCGCCCTTGCCGCTGTGCTCCCTGCAAAGCTCGACCTTGTAGGGTTCATTCATCTCCGCAAGCTTTGCTTCTGCCTCTGCGGGAGGAAGCTCAAAACGGGTTATCTCAATGCCCTCTTTGACGATCTTCTTCATCTCAGTCTCAAATTTTGCAAGATCATCGGCTGTAAACGGGTGATCGGTATCAAAATCATAGTAGAAGCCGTTGTCGATGGAAGGACCGATAGAAAGCTTTGTTTCGGGATAAATGCGCTTTACAGCCTGTGCAAGGATATGGGATGCAGTATGCCAGAAGGTCTTTTTTCCATCCTCCGAATCAAAGGTGCACACCTCAAAGGCGCAGTCCTTTTCCACGGGAGTTCTAAGATCGCACACCTCGCCGTCCAGCTTGACGCAGCAGGCAGCCTTATAAAGACCCATTCCTATTCCCTTGATAATCTCAGCGGCGGATACTCCGCTTTCGGCTTCTTTTACAGAGCCGTCCTTTAATGTAAGCTTTATCATTTTTATTTTCTCCTTTTTTGATAATAAGTCGGTTTTCAGATAATATAAGGCTCATACGGCGTAAGCCGTCTGTGCGGTATGCCGCTCCTTGGAATATATTCCTTTAATCATCGGAGCAAACACCCCCTTTAAAATTCACTCTCTGCGAGTGTTTATATATAAGCTCAAGAGCTTTGCATACAAGCAGCTCAAATAGCTTTCCGAGAATAATTATTACCATTGTCCACGCAAATAAATCGGCTGTTTCAAGATATATTTTTGCCCGGTACAGCATATCTCCCACAGTGAAATCGGGCTGACCTATGACCTCTGCGGCAGCTCCGCTTTTAAAGGCAAGTCCCGCACCCGTGCGGAATGCGGCGGTCAGAAAGGGATAAACCGAGGGAAAATAAATATACCTTGCTTTTTTCCCCGCGCCGAGCCTGAAAATCCCTGCCGCTTCGATAAGATTATTGTCAGCGTTTTCTATCCCCTTGCTCACGGCTTCGCAGATTATCGGCATGACCATAAGAGAGGAAATCAGAAACGGCAGCGCCGAGCTTTTCATAAAAAACAGGGCGAAAATTATAAAGCTTGCGGCAGGAACAGCCTTTATTGCAGCCATAGCAGGGGATATCACTGCCCTTGCCCATGGAAGGAATGCCGTCAATATTCCCGAAACGGCTCCCACAGCAGCTCCCGCAAGAAAGCCGCACCCTATCCTCAGAAAGGAATTAAGGACAGTTTTCGGAAAAGCAGCTTCAAGGCACAGCTCAAAAAGCCGTTTTACTGCGGCGGCAGGCGTTACGAGAATAATGCTCTTGTCAAGGAGCATAGCCGCAAGCTGCCACAGGATAAGCCAGAACAGTATACCGAAAGCGTATCCGCGCTTTTTCATCGGATATAAAACGCGCCGTCGTCGGGAAGAGCACCGCCCACAGCGGTCTTATCAGCTTCAAAAAGAACGTTCCAGTAGCCCGATACCGCCGTTTTCATATCCTCGTCCCGCAGGAAGGTGATGTTGCAGTAGGGAAGAGCCTTTTTTGCAACAGGGGTTTTTATGATATCATAGCCGCCGATAAGCTCCGCAGCCTCATCGGGATTTTCATTCACAAATTTAACTGAGCTTTCATATTCCGAAAGGAATGTTTCGAAAGCTGCGGGATCCTTTTCTATAATATCGCTCTGAGCTATGGTAACGCCTGTGATAAGAGGAGTTTCGCTTACCTTGTCCCATTCGTCGGTAAGACTGAGAGCAATTTTTATATTTTCATTCTGGATCTGAGCGGAGGTCACATAGGGCTGCGGCAGCAGTGCGACCGCATTTTCGCTTTCAGCCATGACCGCAGCGCACTCGGACGCCTCTGTCTTATATTCAATAAGCACGTCCTTCTGAGGCTCAAGACCGTTTTGTCTTAAAATATAGTTAAACACATATTCGGGAGTGGTTCCCTTGCCCGTTGACAGAACCGTTTTGCCCGCAAGATCGGAAACCGAGGAAATTTCCTCTCCCGATGTTACGATATACAGAACGCCCAGCGTATTTACCGCAGCGGTTTTTATCTTACCCTCCGTCTTGCTGTAAAGTACGGCGGCAAGATTTGCGGGGACGTTTGCGATATCCGTACTGCCGCTGACTGCGCCTGCAACTATTTCATCGGCAGTTCCGTGGATAGTCACATTATACTTGTTTGCCGTTTCGCCCTTATCGCTCAGCTCCATAAGCTTTACCATACCCATTGTGGTGGGACCCTTAAGCGAAGCAACGGAGTATTCCGTTCCCCCGGCAGCTTCCTGTGTCAAGTCTTCGGAAACGGATCCCGTCTCGGATACGGAAGCAGGAGCATCCTCTCCGCTGCCGCCGTCTGAAGCGCAGGCTGTGAGAATAAGGGAAAAAGCTGCCGTAATTGCTGTAAGCTTGTGTAATTTCATAAAAAATTTCCTTTCATTGCATAATTTAAAAATTTATTGATCTTCAGGCTCGCCTGCCTTGAGCATTTCCACAAAATGACGCGCCGCTCTGCCGCTTCTGCCGCTTCTGCGGAGCGCATACGCCTCTGCTTTGGTAAACAGCTCGTCTTTATCTATAACAACGCCGTACTGACCCGCAAGGTACTCCACAATGGTAAGATATGTATCCTTGTCGGGCTTCAGGAATGTGACCTTCAGCCCGAAACGCTCGGAAAGTGACGCAAGCTCCTCACGGGTATCCCTTGCGTGTATATCGTCGCCGTCACGGTCGGAAAAGCTTTCCTTTACAAGATGGCGGCGGTTGCTGGTAGCGTAAATAACGGCATTTGACGCCTTTGAGGCGATAGACCCCTCAAGCACCGCTTTAAGCGCTCCGAAATCGGCGTCGTCATAGGAAAAGGAGAGATCGTCTATAAAAATAATAAATTTAAGCGGATTATCCGCAATGGCTTCCATAACGTCCGGCAGCTCGTGGAGCTGGGATTTTTTCAGCTCGATAAGCCTCAGTCCCCTGTCGGAAAATTCGTTTACCACAGCCTTTACGGTAGAGGATTTTCCCGTTCCCGCATCTCCGTATAGCAGGCAGTTCGCCGCAGGTCTGCCCTTTAAAAGAGCAAGGGTGTTGTCGATGACCTTTTTTCGCTGCGTTTCATAGGCAGGAAGCTGGGAAAGCCTCTGAGGATCGGGAGTCATAACAGGCTCGATAACGTGGTCTTTAAGCATAAAAGCGGTATATTTTGCAAAAATGCCGTAGCCTTTTGTAAAAAGCTGATCCATTCTGTCGGAATATACCGCAGAAAAATCGTAATGCGTATTTTCCCACTCAGGCAGATACCCCATGTAGTTCATGGACGTACGGACTGTTTCGGTAGTCAGCATGGAAATATCCTCAAATATCCCAAGCTCCCTTCGCACGGAGTTTTCCATCACCGGGGAAATTTTTTCCCTCCTTGCCTTTCTGAGCAGATAGGCATTCTCGTCCTCGGTAACAGCCTTGATGATGTAATCGGAAAGGTTTGTTCCGTGTCTGTAAAGGTTGTTTACAAACTCTCCGCAGGCTTCGGGGGTCTGTTCCCTTAGCATATTTCTAAGGCTGCCCATAGTCCTGAGCTTCAGTACGCTGCGGAATACCGCAATGCTTGAAAGCTTTACATACAGATCGCTTAGCGTATTCATCTTAAAAATCTTCCTTTGGTTACAGGGAATTTATCCCCAAAAATAAAAAAGCCCCGAAGTCACTTCTGACCTCGGGACGATATTTACCGTGATTCCACCCGTTTTCGCACAGCTGAAAATGTGCCTCATAAGCTCTTTAACGGAAGCAGCCGCCGTTTGCTGGACGGACTCGGAGGGCGGTGCCTTTCCCCTGCGCAGCCGCATACAGTCTCAGCCTGTGCCGTATGCTCTCTGAAAGCCGCAGTGCCCGAAAAAGGATCCCTCGTCAAAGCTTTATATCTATAAAATTATGTACACAATTATAATATCACTAATACTCCTGCGTGTCAACGGTATTTTTGTACAGCAAAAGTACAAATTTCTTATTGAATAGTGTTAAATTATATAAATTTCCTTGACAAACAGGATATTTTATATTACAATAGTATTGTGTTTGCAGTATATATAAAATTACATATCCGGTGCAATATTTCATTTCCGGAATGCTAAATAATAAACTGCTTTTACATTTATCGCTTCTATAGGTTTTTTGTGTATAGAAGATTTTCAGATATATAGGAGTTATCTCCCGAAAAATTAATATTATTAAATGTGTTCTTGGAAAGCCGGAACATATTCTGCGTTTTTAAAAGCAAAAACGTATCGTTCCCAAATCATTACGCTTTAACCATATTAAACAAAAGAAAATTTCACTCAAAATACCAAATTGCCTCCGAAGCGATTACCATAACAGTCTATGAAAAAGGAGGTATTTACATTTGCAGTACGGAATCTATATTATAATTTTTGTGGTTGCCGCAGCGGTATCGGGCTTTATATGCTTCCGGGCGGGCATCAAGTACCGCAAATCCCAGGCGGAGGCGGCTGTCGGCTCTGCCGAAAAGGAAGCCGAAAGAATAATCGAGACTGCCAAGGAAGAGGCGGAAAGCAAAAAAAAGATCGCTCTGGTCGAAGCTAAGGACGAGATACACAAAAGCCGCACCGAGCTTGAAAAAGAGATCAAGGAGCGCAGAAACGAGCTTTCCCGTCAGGAACGCCGTATCCAGCAAAAGGAAGAAAACCTTGACAAGAAAAACGACACCCTTGAAAAGAAGGACGAGCAGCTCCAGAAAAAGCTGAAGGAAGCAGACGAAAAGCTTGAGGAAGCAGATAAGATCAAAAAATCCCAGATGGAGATACTTGAAAAAATATCTCAGTTCACAATGGATCAGGCTAAGGAGCATCTCCTTTCCATGCTTGAAAATGACCTTATCCACGAAAAGGCGCTCAAGGTCCAGCAGTATGAGCAGCAGCTCAAGGATACCTGCGAGGAAAAGGCAAGGAATCTTATCTCTCTTGCAATATCCAAATGCGCAGCAGATCAGGTCGCTGAAACTGCGGTATCGGTCGTTCCTCTCCCCAACGATGAAATGAAGGGCAGAATAATCGGACGTGAGGGACGAAACATCAAAACCCTTGAAACTCTCACCGGAGTAGAGCTTATTATTGACGACACCCCCGAAGCAATCACACTTTCCTGCTTTGACCCCGCAAGACGTGAGGTCGCAAGGATCGCCCTTGAAAAGCTTATTTCTGACGGACGTATCCACCCCGCAAGGATCGAGGAAATGGTCGATAAGGCAAAGCGGGAGGTCGAGCACAGGATAAAGCAGGAAGGCGAAAGAGCTATCCTCGAAACAAACGTTCACGGAATAAACCACGAGCTTGTCCGCCTTATCGGACGTCTCAGATACAGGACATCCTATCGCCAGAATGTGCTTAATCACTCGATAGAGGTTGCTCATCTTGCGGGAATAATGGCATCCGAGCTTGGAGTAGACGCAAACCTTGCAAGGCGTGCGGGACTTCTTCACGATATCGGAAAGGCGCTCAGCTATGAGATTGAAGGCTCTCATGTCCAGATAGGCGTTGACGTATGCCGCAAGTATAAGGAAAGCCCTGAGGTTATTCACGCCATAGAGGCTCACCACGGCGATGTTGAGACAAAAACAGTCGTTGCAGCCCTTGTTCAGGCAGCAGATGCTATCTCCGCAGCAAGACCGGGCGCACGAAACGAAAACTATGAAAATTACATCAAGCGTCTGCAAAAGCTTGAGGAAATATGCACCTCATATGAGGGAGTTGAGAAATCCTATGCTATTCAGGCCGGCCGTGAGGTACGTATCATGGTGATTCCCGAACAGGTCAACGATGAAAAGATGACTCTTGTTGCAAGAGAGATCGCTCAGAGGATCGAAAATGAGATGGATTATCCCGGACAAATCAAGGTTCATCTTATCAGAGAAAGCCGGGCAATCGAATACGCAAAATAATATCAAAAGTCCCGTACTGCAAAATATGCGGTACGGGACTTTTAAATCATTCTCAGTATATCAAAAATCTGTTATTTCCTCATACGATTCATTCAGAACTTGTCCACATAGGCTAAAATCTGCGAAGAAGAGTATGCAAATTTGAAATAATACACATAGTTTCAGCATAAACAGACTTGATTTCATAATCTTTAGGGGTTCTCTATAAACCGGGACACGAGCAAAGCCTCGTCCATTGGTTCG
>CAZDJG010000065.1:0-10530 GCA_964505695.1 uncultured Ruminococcus sp. | reverse complement strand
CGTCATAGGGTACGGGCACCATTCCGCAGTGAGGGCAGTGAACGATGGGTATAGGCTCGCCCCAGTATCTCTGACGGTTGAATGCCCAGTCCTTCATCTTATACTGAACGCCCTTTTCGCCGCAGCCCTTTTCGGCAAGTATACCGAGCATTTTTTCAATTGCTTCCTTTTTGGTGGAGATACCGTTAAGAACGCCGGAATTTACCATTTCTCCGTCGCCCGTGTATGCCTCCTTGGAAATATCTCCGCCCTTAATGACCTCGATTATATCAATGCCGAATTTCTTTGCAAAGTCGTAATCTCTTGTATCGTGGGCGGGAACAGCCATAATTGCGCCCGTGCCGTAGCCCATCATTACGTAGTCGGAAATGAAGACGGGTATTTCCTTGCCTGTAATGGGGTTTATTGCAGTAAGTCCGTCGATCTTAACTCCTGTTTTGTCCTTTACAAGCTGAGTTCTTTCAAACTCGCTTTTCTTGGAGCATTCAGCCTTATATGCGTCAAGCTCGGCAATATTTCCGATGCAGTCCCTGTATTTTTCAATAATGGGGTGTTCGGGAGCGATTACCATAAATGTAACGCCGTAGAGAGTATCGGGACGCGTGGTGTATATCCTCAGCTTTTCGTCCTGTTCCTTTACGGAGAAATCTACGAATGCGCCTGTGGATTTGCCTATCCAGTTTTGCTGCTGGAGCTTGATATTGGGGAGATAATTTACCTTTTCAAGACCCTGAAGGAGCTTGTCGGCATATTCGGTTATCCTCAGGTACCAGACCTCCTTGGTCTTCTGAACAATATCGCTGTGGCATATATCGCATTTGCCGCCCTGAGAATCCTCGTTGGAGAGAACCACCTTGCAGCTCGGACAGTAGTTTACGAGGGTTTTATCTCTGAAAACAAGACCCTTTTCGAACATTTTAAGGAATATCCACTGAGTCCATTTGTAATAATTTTCGTCTGTAGTGTCCACCACTCTCGACCAGTCGAAAGAAAATCCCACACGATTGAGCTGGTTTGTAAACTTAACGATATTTTCGTCAGTCACCTTTCGAGGGTGAACGCCTGTTTTGATGGCAGTGTTTTCCGTAGGCAGACCGTATGCGTCGAAGCCGATGGGGAAAAGGACATTATAGCCCTCCATGCGGCGCTTTCTGCTGATGACCTCCAGACCCGAATATGCCTTGATATGACCAATGTGCATACCGTGTCCCGACGGGTAGGGAAATTCAACCAGCGCATAAAACTTTTTCTTGGGGCTGCCCGTAACAGCTTTGAAGCTTCCGTGTTCCTCCCAGTATTTCTGCCATTTGGGTTCGACCGAGGCAAAATCGTATCTTTCCAAAATTATCATTCCTTTGCTTTTTTATTTGTTAAAGGGAATTCCGATACTATGGCAATTCCCCAAAATATCATGGCAAGCTCAGCGGTACTAAATAAAAAACCCGTCTCACGAAGCAGACGCTCCGAGAGACGGGTAAAGCTTACCCGTATTACCACTCTCATTCATACCGCATATGCGATACCTCAATGCGCATCAGTCAACGCGCTTCTCTGTAACGGGAGAACCCGTTCAAGCCTACTTGCTGTATGCTTTCAGCCGACTGCTCAAGGACGAGTACAGCCGCAGATCCATGCCGCATTTCACCTGACTGCGGCTCTCTGAAAAGGATACTGGGGATTTTGTTCCCGTCACAGCATTTTAAATATTATCCACAGGTTTAGTATAACACTTTTTTTTTTATGTGTCAAGAGTTTTTGTTAAAAAACAGAAAAATATATGCTTTAAAAGCTCTTATTTTTAGGGCAATACCGAATAAAGATGCAAGTCGCTCTTTGTTCGGTATTGCCTTAGTATTACACCGGAATCTGTCAGGATATTTTTGTGTATAGCCTTAAAAGAACCGCTTTTTGCTTATATCCGACGTAAGCTTATCGTCGATATCGTTTTCGGGGTCGGAGCAGTATACGGCGATCTCTTTGTTTCGCAGCAGATATATGAATGCTGCCGCTGACAGCAGAGAAACTGCTAAATATGCCCATTTAGTAAAAGGGTCGTTTATTACCGTCTTTTTGAACAGTTCGTTCATAAATTGTATAAATCTGTCAAACACACCGAAAAAGCTCATTATGCCCAAAATAAAATTTATCGGAAACAGTATGAACAATATTATCCTTGCCACGTTGCTGCCCTTAGCGATAAAAACCGCAAAGAAAATTTCCGCAGCAGCAGCAGCGGCGGTCACAGATCCGGGACACGATACGGCATATGCGGCAGCCAGCGCACAAAAGCAGCAGCAGAAAACGAGAGCGTCCTTTCTTCCTTTAACGGACTGTTCATGCTCTTTTTGCCTTTGCTCGTAAAACTCGTCAATACTTCTGCGGGGCTTTCTTTCGGTGTAAACATATTTTATCCTTGAAAGCCGAATTCGCCGCCTTGCTGATTTGTAGTCCTCGGCAGGAGGCGCCTCCACTGGGTTATCCTCCATATCGGTAATTGTAATTTTACCGGTATCGACGGGTATTGCTTCCTGCACCGTCTGTATCTTCTGAGGGTCATTCTCGTCAATATCGCCGATATCCGCGGGAAAATCAGTCTCCTGCGGCAGGGGAGGAAGCTCAAAATCTCTTATATCCTCTTTCATAGCTTAACCGCAGCAAAATGCCTTGATCTTTTTGTTTATGAGCAGGAAATACGCCATAACGCCGCTGCCGATAAGGTTTATAAAAAGTGCAAGCTGCATGATCGTTGTAAAAAATGACATACCGTATTCAGCCATTGTATCGGTAACAGTACTCATAAGTCCTATTGCAAAAACCGAAAGCACCGCACTTATGGCGTTGAGCCAGCCGAGAAAAAGCCTGTCGCTGTTTTTGCCCTGCATGAAGCCTCTTACAATAATTATCTGTAAGACGTTCCTGATGATCTGAGTTATATTCGACGAAACGTCGGTGAGGCAGGAAAGCAGTCCGAGAACAGCAAGAACGATAAGAATGATACCGATCGTCCGCGCAAGCTTTTCGCCGTCGTTTATATTCTGCATATCTTCGCTTCTCATCGAATAAAGAGCGCCCATGGCGCTTTGGCTGCTTTGCTGCGAAACGGGCGAATAGACGCTGCGGTATGTATTGTCCGCATTTGTCTGCGGAGCGGTCTGCTGTGTGTTTGCAGACGGTACGGGTCGGGGAGGAGTATATCCGCCCATTTCCTCAAAGGTGATCTCCGATTTTGGAGTGTTCGCGGCTTCGGACTTCTTTTCGGATGCCATACGAACCGAATCCGCAGGAGAAACAGGAGCTGAGCCGTCCATTTCGCTCAGTACGGGCATGGGCATATCGGAAAAATCGTCGTCCATATCTGTTACAATGGGTTCTTCCGTTTCCGCATCGGCGGACATATCGTCATATGCGTCGGGAATGTCTGTATAGTCTTTTTCGTTCATTTCGGGAAGCTCAAGAGCGTCCATTTCGTTAAAATCTGCCATTTGTTTTACCCCTTTTCAATATTTTTGTTTTCGCAGAATGATTTTGTGCTTTTCAGTGTAAGGCATACGGAAGGATTATTTTGTCCATTGGGAAATATCCACGTCCTCGCCGTCTTTCCAGAGCCGTTCGAGATTATAAAAATCTCTCTGATCCTTTGAAAATATGTGTACCACAATATCTCCGTAGTCAAGGATTATCCAGTTTGAACCGTTTGCGCCCTGTATACGGTCAGGGGAGCGGCCTTGTTCCTTGAGCTTAAATTCGACCTCATCGGCAAGCGCACGGGTCTGAGTTCCCGAAAGGCCGTCTGCAATCACGAAGTAATCGGAAAGCACGGATATATCGCCTATTCTTATGACCTTGATATCCTCAGCTTTTTTAACGTCAAGGGTCTTTACGATAAGAGAAAGCATTTCGTTCTGAGTCATTCGTTAAATTCCGCCTTTCATAAATCTGTTCATTTCATCATTCCGGCATAATAGTTATACGCTTCATAGGAGCTTTCGGGGATCAGTGAGCCCTTTGAAACAACGTCGGTAAGCGAAAAGCTCACTGCCTCCAGCATTGCCTCCTTCAAGTCGTTAAAGGCAAGCTTTCTCATTCTGCCCACGTCCTTATAGCTCCTGTCATCGGAAATAAGGTCTGCAAGGTAAACTATTTCCTCCGTAACGGACATTCCCGCACGTCCTGCGGTATGATATCTCACCGCATTCAGGATATCGCTGTCATGGATATGAAGAACGTTTTCGCAGTACCATGCTCCCGCAGGCGCATGGTAGAGCGCGGGTATCTTCGCCTCAGCCCCGAAGACCGGACGGGAGCAGGCGAGGGCCATTTTAAGCTGTTCCTCGGAAGAAATTTCCTTGCAGATATCGTGAACAAGACCTGCAAGATATGTTTTTTCGCAGTCGCCGCCGTATTTTTTCGCAAGCTTTACCGCAGCGTCCGCCACATTCAGGCTGTGGGTATATCTTTTTTTTGACAGTCTTATTTTAAGGATGTCCCTGAGCTCCTTAATGCTCATTCCGCAGATCATAGCGTTCACTTTTTTCACCGACCTTCAACAGAGGGGATTGCCCTGAGTTATACACATCATTTTTCAATATATATTTTACTACATTTTTGTCCATATAGCAAGTTATATCTTCATTGTTTAAAATTTTTTCACGAATTTCGGTTGAAGATATCTCAAAAGGGCGGGTTTCAATGATATGAACTGTCCCTCCGGAAGCCGTAACCGTGTCCGCAAAGAGCTTTATTTGTTTCTTGTCCTGTTCGGAGCGTGCCGCAGCGGCTATCTCGGCATTTTTTATAATGCTTTCAAACCTGTACCATCGCGGGAGACTTTCAAGAGAATCGCTTCCGACGGTGAGAAAAAGTCTGTCCCCGGGATAAAGCTCTTTAAGATACTCAAGGGTATCTGCGGTATAGCTTACCCTGTCCGATGAAAGCTCATGATCGGAAACGCTGCACAGCGGAATATTTTCAAATGCAAGCCTGCACATATTCAGGCGGTGAAAGCCATTTGCCGGGGGAGCGCCGTTTACCTTAAAGGGGTTAATCCTTGCGGGCATAACGATCACTCTGCCTGTTTCGGGGAATGCGGAAATAAGCGATCTTACAGCATTTACGTGACCCTTGTGGACGGGGTCGAAGCTGCCTCCGAAAAGTGCGGTTATCACTTTTTCTTTGCTGCGTTCGGCAGCTCTATTTTAGGCTCCTGCGGGTTTCTTTTAAACAGAGTAAGCTTGCTGCCGATGACTTGGACCACTTCGGATCTTGTACTCTCCGCAAGTGTTTCTGCCGCCTCTGCCGCAGAAACACTTGCGGATTCGAGAACCTTTATCTTGACAAGTTCCCTTGCTTTCAGTGCGTCGTTTACCTGTGAAATAAGATTTTCGCCTATCCCGCCCTTGCCGATCTGAAAAATAGTATCCTCGGTTGAGGCGATGCCTCTTAAATAAGCTCTCTGTTTGCTTGTAAGCATAAATTCAATTCCTTTCCGCCATGTGAAGATCTACTTGTTATTTTCCTTTGCCTTTGCACGTTCCTCTGTTTCCTTCATAGAAAAAACGCAGCCGCAATAGTTTTGCCTGTATATCCCGTAAAGCCTTGAAAGCTCTGTTGAGCGCTTATAGCCGTTTTTCTTCTTGAAATCCGAAAAAAGGTAGCTTACACCGTATTTTTCCCCAAGCTCTCCGCCGATCTTGTTGAGCATTTCCGCATTTTTATGCGGACTTATGGAAAGAGTGGTGGTAAAATAATCGAAGCCCTTTTTTTTTGCAAGAGCTGCTGTTTTTTCCAGCCTCAGACGATAGCAGGCAAAGCATCTTTCACCGCCTTCGGGAATATTTTCAAGACCCTTTACCGCATCGTAAAAGCGTTCGCTTTCATACTCTGCTCCGATAAATCCTATGGGGTTTTGTACGGGAAAAAGTGAAATAAATCTTTCCTGTTCAGCTCTTCGCCTGAAAAATTCATCCGGCGGATAAATGTTCGGATTATAATAAAAAACCGTTATTTTAAAATAACGGGAAAGGTACTCAAGGACGTAGCTTGAGCACGGCGCACAACAGCTTTGCAGCAGCAGGGAGGGATTGCCCTCCTCTGCCGAAATAGTTTTCTCAAGCATTGCCTGGTAGTTGATTTTAGCTGACATCATTTTCCTCCGCTGCCTTGGAAGATTCTGCCGGTTTTTTGTTTTTCATGTTTTCGGAGCGATTTTTTGAAGAGCTTTTCGTTTCCTCCTGTTCGGCAGAGGACTGTTCCTTTTCGGGAGTTACAGTTTCGGATCCTTCCTCTGTTTCGGCGGGAGCTTCGGTTTCTGCGGCAGTTGCAGCTACAGTTTCGGATATCTCATCAGACTCTGCTCCGGACACTGAGGTAATCTCCGATTCGGCTGCAAGGCTTTCCTCAAATGCCTCAACGTCCGACATTATCTTTGAAAGCAGAACCTTATATGCGGAGTATTTAAAATGCATACCGTCAGATTCGGCATAGGCGTAGTCAAAATATCCCTCGCTGTTTTTAAGTACCGAGCCTGCATCTATAAAAAGCATACCGTTATTATTGCAGTATGTTCTGAGACTTGAATTATATTCATTTATTTTTGCAATAATGTTTATATCCTCGACCGAGGCGTCATATTCGGGCGTTACGGGCGGAACGCTCACGATCATGACTTCAGTGCCGGGGCATTTTTCATTTATAAGCTTTACCAGCGAGTCTGTGGAACTGAGCATACTTTCCGTTGAAAGCCACTGTATGCCGTTTGAACCGAGCATTATGTAGACCCTTTCCGGCATAGTGTAAGCGAGCATATCGGATATTCCTATTTCGCCGTAGCAGGTCGCAACCGTTTTTGTGAGCGCAGTCAAGGGGTTAAGACCAACCTTTGCAAAAACGTTTTTATCGTTCAGAAATCCGTAAAGTGAATATCCTGTGGAGATTGAATCTCCGATGAAAAGATCGTTTTCAAAAAAGTCGGTGTTGTAGTCTGATGCGGCGGTTTCTGCGGTCTGTGCCATTGGAACCGAGCATTCCGTGACTATTTCAGAGGGTATTGTTTCTGAAACCGTTTCGGTGTATGCTTCCGTCGGGGCGGCTGTCGTCGTAGTCTGAGATGTGGTTTCTGAGGTCTGTGGGGCAGAGGTTTCGGGAACCGTGGTTTCTGCTGATATTTCCGTTTCCGATTCGGTCTGGGAGCTTGCGGCGTCACCTGCGGAGACTGTTTGTGAATCCGCCTCCGTTTCATGGGGTATCGGTATGACAACAGATGCAGTTTCCTCGGGAGCTTTCAGACTCTGAACCTCTGAAGAGAATTGTTTTACCGATGGGAGAAAAGAAGCGTTTATTGCTTCTGCACTGTCTGTTTCCTCGTTTTTGTCCGCACAGCCCGAAAGCATGAGCAGTATTACAGCAGCCAATAAGACTGCGCACAGTTTTTTAGCAAAGGAGCTTTCCGCTCCGTCAGTTATATTGTCGGACATTGACGTGTTCCTTTCCCTATTCCGCTTTCCTGCGGATATTTATTGCTTTATAATTGGTATGTTCTTCTTCAATACAAAAATATTATAG
This sequence comes from uncultured Ruminococcus sp., assembly GCA_964505695.1. Lineage (GTDB taxonomy): Bacteria > Bacillota > Clostridia > Oscillospirales > Ruminococcaceae > Huintestinicola. The sequence goes on along the minus strand of CAZDJG010000065.1, from coordinate 2,970 downwards.
CATATATTTATCAAAAGTAAAACTGGCATTGATACAGAAAATATATGCAATTTTCGGCTAAATTTCTATGATTTTCTCAAAAATAATGAAAATACTGCATATGATCAGCCAAGTAACAGTCTGATTTGTTTGGCATACAATAATATTAACGCATGAATATAAAAAAATTAACGTATAGTACATACATTGCAGTGTAAAATAAGTATAATAAAAATAGTGAAAAAAATGCAATTTGTGTTTTATTAAAATTATGGGGAAGGGACGGGTAATTTATGGGTTCATCAAACAGGCTTAAAGGCTTCACTCTTATTGAACTGATAGTAGTCATTTCTATTATAGGCGTTCTTGCGGCAATTATTGTTCCGTCAATGATCGGCTATACAAAAATGGCAAGAGCGTCTACTCTTGAGGCGAATGCAAAAAGCGCTTATAACAGCGCTTCCACCGCAATGGTCAATCTTGACGCAAAGGATGAGACAGTTCCCTCCGGCGAAATATACATAGGACAGGACAGCGGTATTGCCCGTTCGTCAAGCGGTTCGGTGATCGACATCAGCGACTATTTCGGAGAGAATTTTTCGGGGTGCTACGGATTTAAAATAGCTTCTAACGGACTTTCCGTCGAGTGTGCGGTGTGGAGCAATTCGCCCATTACCGAGGAGGACGTAAAAATTTATACTCATGATGAGATCATGGAAAGTACCGGCAGCAGGGGAGTGGGCAGTTATCCGGTCATGAACTGACGATCTGCTTTTTGAAAACGATGTGCAAAGGACTGCTTGAAGGAGCGGTGCCTGTATGCGTATTTTTTTAGGGCGAAAGGGCTTTGCGGTCGTCGTGCTGTGCGCCGCCGCTTCATATGTCCTGATGCATGTCCGCCGGATCTGCGGAGCAATGGGCAGCGAGTGCTATTATGCTGCGCAGACCTTTCTTCTGATCATTGCATGGGCGGCGGGACTTCTTACCGCAGGAGGCTTTATTTTTGTTAATACGTCTTTTGCGGGCATACATAAATACTTATACAAGGCGGCAGGCATAATGGTTTCCGCCGCCGTGACCTATGCGGCGGTATGGCTTATTGCGTCCTTTTCCGCAGCGTGAGGACAATTTTGACATCCATTGCAGATCGGGAGCTATAAAAGCTCCCGTTTTTTATGTCATAAATATATTTATTTTCTAATATATTTTCTCAAACGAGCCTGTACGAAAGGTTGAGAAAATATGAACGTAAAGCTGATATCGGAAAAACAGATCGCAAAGGATACCGTAAAAATGACCCTGCTGAGCCTTGCCATGCAGACAGCGGGAATGATCTTCAATGTAAGGCTTTCCGCTTCCGCAGGAACCTCGGCAGTGGGGCTTATGTCGCTTATTTTTTCGCTTTTCAGCTTTATTATGGTGCTTGCAAACGGAAATATCCTAACCTCCACGGGCAGGTTTGTTTCGGAGGCAAGGGGAGCGGGGCATGAAAATTTCAGCCGAATCATGAAATACTCATTGACGTTTTCCCTTTGTCTTTCTATGTTTTTTTGTCTTGCCGCATTTTTGTCGGCTGATTTTCTCGGGGTATATATCCTGAAAAGCAATGAGCTTGCGGCTGCTGTAAGGCTTATCGCTCTTTCGCTGCCCTTCGCCTCGGCAGGTTCATGCATTAAGGGATATTTTCAGGGAGTGCGCAGGGTAAATGTTCCTATGACGGGCGATCTTATCGAATTTGCCGCGAAGTGGGCGGTGCTTTTTGGGGGACTTATACTTTTCGGCGGTACAGAGCGGTTTTATGCCGTTGTTGCGGGAGGTATACTTGGCGGAGAGGTAATAAGCTTTTTTTACTACCTGTCAAAATATTACGAGGATTATAAACGGTTCAGAGGTCTGCCCCAATGCTCCGCTCCGCTGCTTACGGACACGCCCCTTAAATATCTGAAAAACACCCTGCCGATACTTGTGAGCGGATATGTGCAGATGCTTTTATCAACGGCAAACGAGCTGCTTGTACCCGCAGCCTTGCTGAAATACAGCCGCAGCACAGAGGAAGCCCTCGCCTGCTACGGCTGCTTTGAGGCGATGATTATGCCTGCGGTTTTTTTCCCGTCGGCGGTGCTGACAAGCCTTTCCGGAATAATCATTCCCGAGGCGGCACTTGCAAACAGATGCGCCGATAAAGAGGTAAGGCGGTGCAGGCTGTGCCGCCTTTCAGACAGCGTATTTGAAAAATCCTTTACCTATGCCGCTTTTATCGCAGCCCTTTTCTTTTTCAGGGGCAGGCAGGCAGGGGATATACTCTGCCCCTCCGACCCGCTTGTGGGCAGCTCGCTGGTGATACTTGCGCCTGTCATTCCGTTTATTTATCTTGAAATAGTCCTAGAGGGTCTGCTGAAGGGCATGGGACGGCAGAATTTTTCAACGGTAAATTCCCTTTGCGAATATGCGGTGAGGATAGCCTGCGTAATTATTTTTGTGGGCAGATGCGGTTTTGCGGGAGTGCTTATTTCCTATTATGCAAGCAACGTTTTAAGCAATATTGCAAGAATGATAGTTGTGTGCAGGGAGGCGCATATGACCTTTGACCCCGTAAGATACTGCATAATACCTATCTTGAAAGGGATATTCTGCTGCCTTGCGGGTGAAATTGCCGTAAGGCTAACTCATGCGGATTTTTCGGGAGAGCTTATCAGCCTTATCGTCTTTGTACTTACTGCATCGGTTTTCTTTGTACTGTTTTTTTCGGGCAGAAGGTCTGTCACAAAAAGCATAAGCAGTATCGGAGCAGATTAACCGAGAATTTGCGGGTGGCGACCCGCAGCGACCTCGTTGGAGCTTTTTGAGAGGATTATCTTATTTGTGGCTCGGTAACGTTAGTTTTGTAAGAACTATAAACCGGAAATAATATTATTTAAGGCAATACCGAATAAAGACTGCGCTGAAGATGCGCAGTCAGATTTTTCGTCAGGTTGCACGAAAAATTCGCAG
>CAZDJG010000064.1:3090-10754 GCA_964505695.1 uncultured Ruminococcus sp. | reverse complement strand
AAGCAGATTCGGTGCAAAGGCGCAAGTCGTTCTTTGTTCGGTATTGCCTTAAATATATCTGGCTCTGTCTCCACCTCGCTGAATGAGTATTTCAACCCCAATAAAAACACAAAAAACCTCAAACCGCAATAACAAACGGTTTGAGGGTTGGTGCGGATAATGTGACTTGAACACACACGGTATTGCTACCACTAGAACCTGAATCTAGCGCGTCTGCCGATTCCGCCATATCCGCATTACCTAATATATTATACATTAACCGATAATATTTGTCAAGAGGGCAGCTTGATTTTTACATTTTATTAACAAAACATATTTCACGGTTCTGTTTGTAAAACCAAGAACAGATCTCTGTCTCAATTCAATCAGCCAACCTATTATAAAACATTTACGCAGAATTCTTGATATATCTGTAATTCCCGATCATTGCATATTTTTTCACTTGAACGTTTTCTCAGTTTCAATATTCTGCGCAGAAAGTTTTTCATAATATTCCCTGTACTCCGGAGTCATTCTTGAAAATCGTCCGGTTACTGCAAATGTTCCGTCCCGACAGTGCTTTACCTTTATCCTTACAAAAAATTCTCCATGCTCAGCGCACTCTGCAAGGGAAACGATTATGTTTTCAGTCCTTGATACCCATTTTGTTCTCTCCATAAGCCTTTTGCATATAGGGCAGCGGCAGGCAGTTGCTCTCATTCTCCGCAGTGCCGCTTCCTGACATGGAAGATTCTGATAGGTACGGTAATATTTTTCTTTTTTTCGCTTTTCTGCTGTTCTCAGCATTTCGTCATACTCATCAAGATATTTCAGAAAATCCATTTTCTGCGCCACCATTGCCGTATAAACCGCATCGTTTAATGCGTCATGCGATCTTAGTTTCATTTCTATGCCGTAATATTCAAGAGCAGAGCATAAGCTGTGCTGCCTGCCGTTTCCGATTATCCTGAAAGAGTATATCCTTTGCAGATCGTAAAATTTGGGGTGAGAACGCCCGTCCATACCATGAACTGCAAGATTTGCCTCAAGAATTTTTTCGTCCTCTCCGCCCCATGTAAAAATAACGGCATCCTCTCCCCACCATTGCTCAAGCTTGCTGTATGCAACAGGAAATCTTAAGCCGTAGGCAATGGAAGAATCTCCAAGACCCGTGACCTTTTCCACAGAGCTGTTCATTTTCTTATAGTATTCGGGAATAACGCATATATGATAATGATCGGACAATTTCCCGTCTTCGGTAAGCCTTACCGCTCCGATACGTATTATCTCTCCGTGCAGCAAAACAGGATCAGAAACCATATTTGCTCTTCCGCACGGCTGATTCCATTCAAAATCGAGAAATATACAATTCACGGGGCCGGCTCCTTTCATAATCCTGTTAAAACCCGTTTATAATACTTTTTTCCAGATATTCCGCAATTCCCTCATTATCATTATCGTCTGTCACATAATCGGAAGCTGCCTTTACTTCATCTATTGCATTGCCCATAGCAATGCCTTTTCCGCAAAGCTTTAACATTCCGATATCTGCATAATCGTCGCCGAATGCAATAATTTGTTCCGTTGAAATATTGCAGGCGGCGCACATTTTAATTACCGCATTTTCTTTGGTTGCACCTTTCTTGGTGAATTTATACCAATCACCGTCGGAAAATCGGGCATGGTCACAATTATTCAACTTTTTCATCAATTTTTCTGCCAGTACCGGATCAGGTATTTCAACGCACATTTTCAGTGCCCTCTCTGAAAACGAAGAATAATCAGTATAAATGCTGTCGCCCCAGCTTTTATCCTGCTGCTTGGGATCTGTTTTATAATTCCAGTAATGCTTATCCACGGTGTCAACCGTAATTTCACAATCCGTTCCGCATATATTCCTTGCAGTACGGATCATATCCAATATTTCATCTTCTGTAAACTCTGCTTTGAAAAGATATGTATCGTTATATTTCACTAAAGCTCCCGCACTTGAAATTACAATATCGGGATGCAGCACGGAAATGAATTTCATTGAGTTTTTTTCGCTTCTTGAGGTAGAAACGCCTATCAATAATCCTTTTTCCCTGCATTTGTTCAGAACCCTCAAGGTATTGTCGGAAATAGTTTTATCGCTTCTCAGTAAGGTACCGTCCAGATCAAACAGCAATACTCTGCAATTCATATGCATACCCTCCCGAAAAATTTATAATTTCAGGCAATACCGAATAATTACTGCCTTTACACCGAAACCGTTTCATTGTGGCTGAGCTTATATTCCATTCTCATAAGAACGTCCCTTCTTGTAACGATACCCGAAAACATTCCCCTGCTGTCAACAACAGGCACAAAGTTCTGCTCTATTATCCTGCCGAAAAGGGTCTGCACGTCTGCGTCGATGGTCACAGCCTCAAAGCGGGTGTCGCTTACAAGGTCGGCAACGGTATATCCGCTTGCCGCAGCAGCCTCCACGCTGCCCGAATCAAGCAGCCTGTAAAGGAAATCCCTTTCGCTGACAACCCCCAGATACATTCCCTCCCTGTCGATAACGGGTACAGCAGTATATCCGTGAGAAATAAATTCCTTCAGTCCGTCCCCTGCGGAAAGATCACCGTAAATGTAAGCAACCATGCTTTTGGGTTTAAGAAGCATTGCTGTATTCATATCTATCTGCATTCCTTTCGTTTTTAGAGCCTGTTCAGAATCTTGAAGCGTGCGGATTTTCGAGCATAATTTTGTCGATTACAAGGCAAAAATCCGCAGCAATACTTGTTGTATTGCAAGGATTTTTAACGCAGTCAGCGGCAAAATTTGCCGAAAAAACGTGCGTTGAAAGATACTGAACAGGCTCTTACTCAGAACCTGTCCAATAGTCCAATAAAAATCATATCTCACTGTATCCGTAAAGCGATATCTTTTCAAAACCGTCAAGAAGAGTATCAAGGTGATCAAACGCAATGCTCGTTCCCCTTGCAACACAGCGCAAAGGATCCTCCGCAGCAAAAGTGTGTATCTTTGTATCCCTTTCGATAAGCTTGTCCAGTCCGCCGATCATAGCTCCGCCGCCTGTAAGGATTATTCCGTTTGAATGTATATCCCCCGCAAGCTCGGGAGGAGTCTGCTCAAGAACTCCTTTTACCGCATTGGAAAGCTCGTTTGCAATATCTATGACCGCCTTGTAAATATCATAATCACTGAGCGTAATCGCAGAGGGGAGCCCCGTTACAAGATTTCGTCCTTTGACCGGCATTTCGCGGCTGCCGTCGGGAGAGAAAACATTTGCAAGGGTTATTTTTGCATTTTCGGCAGTGCGCTCACCTATAAGTATACGGTATTTGCTCTGTACGTATTTGATAATGGCTGCGTCGATCTTGTTTCCCGCAAGCTTTACGGAATTTTTGGCAACTATTCCGTTCATGGAAAGAACTGCGATATCCGTTGTACCGCCGCCGATATCCACCACCATTCTTCCCTTTGCCTCGGAAATATCCGCTCCCGCACCCATGAGGGCTGCCACAGGCTCTTCGATAAGATATACCTTCTGCGCTCCTGCCTGCCTTGCAGCCTCGATCACCGCTCTGCTCTCGACATCGGTTATAAGCGAGGGAACGCACATTACTATTCTCGGCATAAGCATCTGCCTGCCCGTAACACGGCGGATACATTCCTTTACAAGGCTTTCCGTCATATCATAGTCGGAAATGACTCCGTCGCACAGCGGACGTATCACGGCGATATGATCCGGTGCTTTGCCTATCATTTTGTAAGCCTCAGTACCAACTGCGATAATATCCTCGGTCTTTTTATTGTATGCCACTACCGCAGGCTCGTAAAAAACCACTCCCCTGCCCCTGATGCTTATCATAATATTGGCAGTGCCAAGATCAATTCCGATATCCATAAATACAAAACCATCTTTCATCGGCAGACGGAATGAATAGAAATTGTTCTCATAGGAAATGCGGGCGGATTTTCAAGCAAATTTTGGCGATGATAAGGCAAAACTCCGCAGACATACTTGTATATGGCAAGGGGTTTAACGCAGTCAGCGGCAAAATTTGCCGAAAAGACGTGCGCATATGCCTATGAGAACAACTTCTTACGTCTGCACGGAATATAAATATTATACTCTTAACCGCTCAGAATGTCAATAGACAGATGAATCCCTTCCGAAAAATCAATCGGTACTCCCGATTTTGACGGGAATAATCTGTCCGCAAAATGAATATATATTTGCAGGCACAAAACAGTGCGATACTAATACTAAAAACCGTTTGAACGAAGGATAAGATTTGGCGAAAAGCCGTGCCGGTTTCAAGGAAAAGAACCGCAGGCAGGCTTGGCGCCTGGCAAGGTTCTTTGACGCAGAAAACGGTGCGGATTTTTGTCAAAGATATCCTGAGTTTAAATGGTTTTTAGTATAATTTCGGAGGTAATGCAGTTTGAACGGAAACGATATCAACAATCTTGCACAAAGATACAAGGACGAAATGATGCGGCTGTACAAAAAAAGCGGCAGCTCCGGCTCTGCCGCAGAAGCACCGCAGACACCCGTAAATGACAGCCGGGGTATGAATATGAACCACGCCGCCTCTCAAAGGGACGCAGCAGGCACGCTTGTTCCGGGTGTACCCGGCGCAAGCTTTTACGGCGGAGCTACGAACATGAATAATAATCAGACTCAGGTCAGCGGTATACCCGTAACCTGCGACTGCCGCTTTCCCTCTGCGGAAAGCATCATAAACAGCATTGCAGGCACTCCCGCTCCCCTGCCGCTCACTCCCGATGACTATCCCGACCCTGTATGCGATTCGCAGATAATGCCGAGAAACGATTCATCTGCCGATATGCCCGCTGCGCAGAATGTAAAGAATAATGCGGAAAATGTCGCCGCAAGGAGCATTATGCTCAATTCATCTCCTGACGAAGCAACATATACTATCCCGTCCGAAAGCGAGGACGAAAAGGAAATAATGCCTGATTTTCCTCTCCCGGCGGATATTCCTGCGGATTCGAGAGAAACTGCTCCGATGACTGCGTCTTTTCTTCCGTCTATGAGCTGGATATCCCTTACGGGAGACAACAGCTGGGGTTTTTTGCAGTTCGACGTTTTCACCGCAGGCGGCGCATATCCCGTTCCGGGCGCACTTGTTACCGTTACAAAAAAGCTGCCTTCGGGAGTGGGACTTGTACGGGTGCTGTTTACAAACAAAAACGGACGTACTTCCACCATTGCACTGCCCGCACCGGCAAAAAGTCTTTCTCAGGATCCCGAAAATACCGTGCGTCCATTCTCCGAATACAATATCACCGTCAAAGCAAAGGGCTATTACACCATCAAGGATATAAACATTCCTATTTTTGCGGGAGTAAAGACAGTTCAGCCCATTGACCTTATCCCTCTCCCTGAATACGGAGACAGACCTCAGCCGAGAACAGAGTCAAACAGCATTACCGATTCACCGTCTGTGGGATAATCCCGGAAAAAGGAGGAGCAAATGACAGGAGAACCCTTTATTCCCGAAAAAATAACCGTTCATCTCGGCGCTCCCGATGACACTGCCGCAATGAACGTCACTGTTGGTTTCGTGGATTATATTAAAAATGTAGGCTCCAGCGAGCTTTATCCCACATGGCCCGAAAGTGCGCTCAGAGCAAATATGTACGCTATCATCTCCTTTGCCCTGAACCGCATTTATACCGAATGGTATCCGTCAAGGGGATACAACTTCGACATTACAAACGACACAAGATACGATCAGTATTACGTTCACGGAAGGGATATCTTTGAGCCCATAAGCAACATTGCAGACGAGATCTTCAACAACTATGTAAGAAAGAGAGGCTCTGTCGCCCCGATGTTTACCGCCTACTGCGACGGAGTGCGCACAAACTGCGACGGTCTGAAGCAGTGGGGTACGGTAGAGCTTGCAAACAAAGGATATATACCCTATGATATCCTGACCTATTATTACGGAAATGATATCGACATAGTAAGAAACGCTCCCGTTGCGGAAAATATTCCATCTTATCCCGGCACACCCCTGAGAGAGGGAAGCTCGGGTGAAAACGTACTGAGGATCCAGACCCAGCTCAACAGGATATCACGGAATTATCCCGGAATACCCAAAATAGATCCTGTACTGGGATTTATGGACACTCCCACAGTCGAAGCAGTAAGGATATTTCAGAATGTATTCAATCTCCCGGTAACGGGCGAGGTGGATAAATCCACATGGTACAAGATCAACAGGATCTTTACAGGAGTTACTAACCTTGCAGAGCTTAATGCGGAAGGTCTTACTTTGGAGAATCTCGGTCTTAATATCCCAAAATCGCTTAAATCGGGCGACACAGGTCCGAATGTAAGGGTGCTGCAATATTTTATGTCGATCATCGGCGCATACTATGACGCTGTTCCTCCCATAAGTATCACGGGAACCTACGACGATCAGACAAGCGCAGCAGTTGCGGCATTTCAGCGGCTTTACGGTCTGCCCGCCACAGGCGAGACAGACGACAGAACATGGGAGGATATCTACAGAGCATACAAGGGAATTGCAGACAGCGTTCCCGTAAGTGACTTAAAGGAGGAGATCGTTTTATATCCGGGAACGATCCTCAGGGAAGGTATGCAGAACGAATATATAAAGGTTCTCCAGCAGTATCTTACGGAAATACACAGCCGTTACCCGCAGATACCGCAGGTAAGCGACACGGGATATTTCGGTCCCGTTACCAGAAATGCCGTCACGGCATTTCAGCGGTATTTCGGTCTTAATCCTACAGGTTATGTGGGTGCAGACGTATGGAACAAGATCGCAGAAACATACAGCAGCGTTAAATTCGGTTATGTAAAGCCTGCGGGACAGTATCCCGGATATATTATCAGATAGGACGGTGATTTTTATGGCAGCAGACAACATTCCGGTTTCTCCCGAGGATCACAGCAGCAATGTTGCCGAGCTACAGCGGTATCTCAGAGAGATACACCAGAGCGGAGCGGACGTCCGTGCCGTTATTCCCGATGGTATATACGGACAGCAGACAAGAGGTGCTGTAACCGACTTTCAGCGCGCAAACAATATTCCCCAGACGGGGGAAGTAAATTTTGAAACCTGGAACGCAATTCACTCCGCATATAATTACACAAAACAGAACCTTAATGCACAGCATGGGATAATGCCTTTCCCTTCCCTTGTCACCGTATTTTCGGACGGTGACAGCGGTACGGCTGTAATAATTCTGCAGGCAATGCTCAACACCATTGCAGGAATACACAATAATATTACAGCAAACAGGCTAAACGGAATATACGACAGCAACACCGCTCTTGCCGTATCCGAACTTCAGTCGGCAGCGGGCATAACTCCCACGGGTAAAACGGATATCAGCACATGGAACACTATCGTAGATATATTCAATGCTTTGGCTGAAAGTGAACAGTAAGAAGTTGTTCTCATACCAAAAGCCCCATGACCAAAAAAGGTCATGGGGCTGTCCTTTGGAGCTGATTACCGGATTTGAACCGGTGACCTCATCCTTACCAAGGATGTGCTCTACCAACTGAGCTAAATCAGCATATATAGCAAAACCAAGCATATACAGCCTGCGCAGACAGACTGCATAAGCGTTGGAGCTGATTACCGGATTTGAACCGGTGACCTCATCCTTACCAAGGATGTGCT
>CAZDJG010000064.1:0-2990 GCA_964505695.1 uncultured Ruminococcus sp. | reverse complement strand
CTACCAACTGAGCTAAATCAGCACATATTTTATCAAAACGCTTTATTATTATATACTTTTTGACCGTATTTGTCAAGAGCTTTTACCTTTTTTAATTATAAATTTTATATGAACAAATCTTTTTTTTGAAATTTTGGCATTGACTTTTAATGGGGTATGGTATAACGAAATAAACACATGGAATATACAAAAACGAACTCCCAAGGAAGCAGCTTTTCCTTGGGGGTTTGCCTTTGTTTTGAAAGACGGCTGACCTTCAGGCTGTGACTGATTTACCCCTTGTCACCATACAACCATTCGCATATGCAGTTTGCTGCCGCACTTACCACAAAAATATTGCTCATTGATAACAAATTATTACAGATTAAGACGGGCTATGGAAATATCGGAAGTAATGTGCTATAATTTCAATATGAAGCAAACAGACAATTGAAAGGATGAGCAAACAAATGAAAAAAGCTTTTTCAAAAAATGTTGCAAAGCGCACCGCATGCATTCTTACGGCAGGAATAATGGCTGTGTCGGCAGGTCTTTTCACCGGCTGCTCGAAAAGCGGACAGTCAGGAAACAACACTGCGATAATAGATCAGCAGGAGGCCATGAAGTCCCTTGCCTTCAAGGTCACCGATGTTTCGGTCGATTTTGATATGAACAGCGGACTCACCTCAAAGGATGGTCTTTTCTATACCAGTACATACACCAGTGAACAAAATGGCGATTCTTACTACAGCAGCACCAACATAGCCGTTTTCGATGCATCGGGAGAAGTTAAGCTTTCCATACCGATTTTTGAACAGAAAAGTGATAATGAATACGGCGGCATAGATGGATCTATATTTGTTGACGACAGCGGTAATATATCCTGTTCGGTATTCACAGGCTCCTGGGACGAAGAAACGGGAGAAAGCGATGATCACAGATATCTGATAAAATTTGACAGCACGGGAAAGGAAATATCCCGCATTGATATCTCGGAAATAGTGACAGAAAAGGATCAGGAGGATGGAAAATATTTCAGTTCCTTTCTTATTGATTCCAATGGATATATATACATAAGCCTCGGACAAATTGTAAGAGTATGCGACAGCGCCGGAACGTTCCTCTTTGATACTCCCGAGCCTGAAAATGATGATTCATGGTTCAACACATTGTTCCTGACTAACAGCGGTGTCCCCGCCATTCTTTTAAACACCTATACTCAGGATAAAAGCACCTGTTCTGTCAAGGAAATTGACATAAATGCCAAGGGCTTCGGCGCCGAACATGAGCTGGTCACTTCTATTTACAACGCATACAGCGGCAGCGGGGATTATTTGTGCTACTATTCCTCTGATACGGGCATTATGGGTGTCCGTGCAGATACCTGTCAGCCTGAGCAGGTACTCAATCTCCTCAACCTCGGTGTGGACAACCGGAACATCACTGATTTCTGCATAAACAGCGACGGCTCGTTTGTTACCGTAGGCAGAAACTACACCCCCACGGTAGGCTCAACCACCGTCCTGAATGTCATCACTCCTGTTGACAGCTCGGAAGTAAAGGAAAAGAAGATACTTACACTGGGCTGCTTCAGTCTTGACTGGAATGTCCGCTCGGATATTGCGGAATTTAACAAAACAAACGAGGAATATACGATCTACGCGACCTCCTACTCCGAAACAAACGATACCTCGGACTATACAGCCGCTCTTACCAAATTCAACAATGAGCTGCTTGCGGGAAATGTTCCCGACATTCTTCTCATAGATTCGGAAATGCCCTATGACAGCTATGCCTCAAAGGGACTTTTTACCGACCTTTATGAATTAATTGACAACGACCTCGATTATACCAGAGAATCCTTTATGCCGAATATTCTCAAGGCTCTTGAAAAGGACGGAAAGCTTTATGTGATATCTCCGTGCTTTAACATCAGTACCTTTGCCGCGAAGAAATCTCTCGTAGGCGATGCGACCTCCATCACAATGGAAAAGGCAAACGATATCCTTGCGACCATGCCCGAAGGAGCTACGCTGACGAGTGATGATCTGACTATGTCTCAGTCCTCATTCCTCTCTCAGGCGCTTGCTTATTCAAACTTCGTGGATTACTCAAATGCGTCCTGCAGCTTTGACACCCCCGAATTCAAGGCTATCCTTGAGGCGGCAAAGAAATATCCCGCAGAAATTGATTACGATGCTCTCTATAACGACAATCCCAACTACTGGACCGAGCAGGAAAGCGCCTGCCGAAATAATAAGGCTCTGCTCTACAACGTGTACTTCAACGATTTCGACGGATATACAGCCATCAGGGACGCATATATAGGCGAAGAAATAAGCCTTGTGGGATTTCCCGGAAACACGCCTGAGGGCGAAACAAGCGCCACTCTCTATCTTGGAACACAGTTCGCAGTATCGGATAAATCAAAGTACAAGGAAGGCGCATGGGAATTTATCAAAAAGATCCTTGACGGCGCTGTTTACGAGGAGGAATACTACGGATATTCCGAAATAACATACTATGCGGGCGGAGGCTATTCGTCATCTTCAACGGGAAACAACTCTGACGTCACGAAAACACACCTTGTTTCAAAATATTACGGTCTGCCTGTTCTTATGTCCCAGATAAAGGCACTGGGTCAGCAGGCAACGCTTCCCGAAACATATATCGACGTAAACGGCAATGAGGTCGAATCGGACGTTTCCTATAACATTGACGGCATTGACGGCAATACAGTTAAGGTAAACCGCATCACTATGGAAGAAGTAGATCAGCTTATAGAATATTTTTCAAGTATCAACAGGATCACCAGAACCGACAGTCAGATAAGCAATATCATCGACGAGGAAGCAGCCTCATTCTTTAACGGCACAAAATCTGTTGACGAAACCGCTTCACTTATACAATCGAGAGCAAGTATTTATCTGAGTGAACAATATTAAAAGCAATAATAATAGGGAACCTCTAGAAACCGGTTTGAAAAGAGAAAATGGGTGGAGTGCGTCGGA
>CAZDJG010000063.1:0-10825 GCA_964505695.1 uncultured Ruminococcus sp. | reverse complement strand
CACAACATTTTCAAAGCCTGCCTGATTTACGGCGATAACGTCCATATATCCCTCGGCAAGTATCAGTCTGCGCTCGTCGGAACGCTTTGCGAAATTCAGGGAAAAAAGATTCCTGCTTTTCTTAAAAACAGGAGTATCCGAGGAATTGAGATATTTAGGCCCCTCACCATCAATGATCCTTCCGCCGAATGCAATAACATTTCCCCTCAGGTCAATGATGGGAAATATAACCCTGTCTCTGAAGCTGTCGTAAACGCCGCCCTTCTGACTTTGCCTTGCAAGGTTTGCGGCAATAAGCTCATCCTCACGGCAGCCTTGTGATTTAAGATGATCCGTAAGACTTCGCCACTCGTCGGGAGCGTAGCCAAGACCGTATTTGGTAATGGTTTTTACGGAAAGCTTTCGGGAATTAAAATAAAGCCGTCCCTTTTCTCCGCATTTTTCCTTCATCAGAATGTGGTTGAAATATCTCGCAGCCATGCGGTTTATTTCAAGTATACGTGCTTTTAAGCGGCTTATATCGTTATTTTTAGCCTCATCAGGCATAGCCATTCCCGCACGCTCAGCAAGAAAACGCACTGCCTCAATATATTCGAGATTTTCCGACTTCATTATAAATGTGATAACGTCCCCTCCCGCTCCGCAGCCGAAGCAGTGAAAAAACTGTTTGCCCACATTTACATGACAGGACGGGGTTTTTTCCGAATGAAAGGGACACAAACACACATAATCCCTGCTGCTGCGGTTAAGACGCACATATGACGCCATCACTGATTCAATAGGATTATTTTGTTTTAACTGTAAAATAAAATCTTCGGGTAAGGGCATATAATAATTACCTCAAGTAAGCTTCCAGCTTTTGGGAATAAAAAGTTCATTATAAAGATTTACCGCATAAAGGTCGGTCATGCCCGAAACATAGTCGCACACAGCCCGTTCCTTTGAAAAACGGTTCATGATGTTTATATATTCCTCCGGCATTTTATCCGGATATTTAATATAGTATCTGTACAGCTTTTCCACAAGCATTTTTGCTTTATATTCCTCGCTTTTTGCAATGCTGTTGCTGTATACGTGTTCAAACATAAAGCGTCTCAGCTCGTCATGGGCTTTGCGGATCTCATCATCCATACGTATATCGGAAACGCCGTTTTTCACAATAGACATTATCAGCGTGGTTATTCTTTCGCTTTTGGAGTGACCGAGAATATCCGTTGCGCTTGACGGAAGCATATCCTCCGTAAGAACCCCACCTCTTATGGCATCATCTATATCGTGATTTATGTATGCTATTTTATCCGCCAGACGAACCACATATCCCTCTTTTGTAACGGCGACCTTATTTGTATGGCAGGCAATTCCGTTCTTAACTTCATAGGTAAGGTTAAGACCCATGCCGTTTTTTTCAATATAATCCACAACACGGACGCTTTGCAGGTAATGCTTGAAGCCGCAGGGGCAAATTTCGTTGAGGATGGATTCGCCCGCATGACCGAACGGAGCATGACCCAGATCGTGACCTAAAGCGATAGCCTCGGTAAGATCCTCATTCAGACGAAGCGCACGAGAAATCGTTCTTGCTATCTGAGACACCTCAAGGGAATGAGTAAGCCTTGTACGGTAGTGATCTCCCACAGGATCGAGAAAAACCTGAGTCTTGTGCTTTAATCTGCGGAAGGCGTTGCTATGAAGTATGCGATCCCTGTCACGCTGAAATTCCGTACGTATGGAACATTTTGACTCAGGTCGGACACGTCTGCCTGTATGCTTTGACGTACAGGCATCCTCACAAAGAGTTCCAAGCTCGATGATCTCCAATTCTTCGCGAATAGTCATAAACATACATCCCCTCACGTAATTAAGCAACATATAAATATACTCAAAAAATGCCGAAAAAGCTTTTTTATAAAATGATTTTTGTAAAAATAAACAATTTTAGGCGAAATCCTCAAAGGATTTTTCACCTCTTTGTATAGTTATCCTGCCGTTGGCAGCATCTGTAAGCTTTTCCGTGAGCGGCACAGTCAGGCTCTCCGTACAAAAGAGCTTTACAGTAACATCCTTTTCAAAAAGAGTATCGGTTATTTTTACATCAAATTCAGGAAAAATGTTCGTGAGCTTGCCGTAAAGACTGTAATCGGCAGTAATTACCATAGGATAACAGGAACGCATGATCTTTCTCCCGGCTGAATCGACCGCAAGCTTTGCGCTGTGTGAATATGCTCTTACCAGTCCCCCGCCGCCGAGAAGTATCCCTCCGAAATATCTGGTAACAACGCAGCAGACATCGGTAAGCCCCTCTTTTCTGAGCACTTCAAAAACGGGTACTCCGGCAGTTCCCTGAGGTTCTCCGTCATCGCTGTAGCGTGTAATGCTTCCGTTCCTGAGAATATACGCATAAACATTATGAGTTGCTTTCCGGTGACGAGCCTTTATTTCATTTATAAATTTAACAGCGTCCTCATCGTTTTCCGCATGAGTTATATAACCGATAAATTCGGATCTTTTCTCGGTAAAGGACGCTTCGGCAAAGCCTCTTACAGTCTCATAATCTGAAATATTCATTGGATTATTTCCTTTCGGATAAAAAAACGCCTGTGCAACATAAATGCACAGGCGAAATTATTACTTGTCCATACCGAAACGCTTCTTGAAACGGTCAACACGTCCGCCCGTATCAACAAGCTTCTGCTTGCCGGTGTAGAAGGGATGGCACTTGGAGCAGATTTCAACTCTGATGTTCTCCTTAGTGGATCTTGTCTTGATCACATTGCCGCAGGCGCAGGTAATAGTAGTCTCAACATAATTGGGATGGATTCCCTCTTTCATTTCAAATGCACCTCACTTTCTGAAAATAATATGATGTACATAGCAGCCCATCACATTATCTCGGACAGTAGTGCTATGGAATAATCACAACAATATAAATTATATCATATTACAATTTTTTTTGCAATAACTTTTTCAAAACAATTGTAAATTTTATATGAATTATACCTGCGATCCGCAGATACAGATCATTTTTCCTTTCGGCAACGTTTACACCTAAAACGTTTGAAAAAATCAAAAGAATAATCAATATGACGATTTGTAAAAAAACATAATAAAATTTCTCAAACCCCTTGCCAAAACTGTATAAAAATGATATAATATCAAATGAAATGTGTATGCACAATACACAAACAGCCGTCCTTTTTCAAAAACGGGTACGGCAGAATAAAAAAGGAGTGTTTCTATCCAATGAATTACGGACATTTTGATCTTGAAAACAAGGAATACGTAATCACACGCCCCGATACCCCCGCACCCTGGGCAAACTATCTCGGCGATCCCGAATACGGCGCAATCATTTCAAACAACGCAGGCGGCTACAGCTTCGTTAAATCCGGAGCAAACGGAAGAATTATCCGTTACCGTTTCAACACAAACATTTCTCTCCCCGGAAGATATGTTTATATCAGGGATAACGATTCTGCGGATTACTGGTCCGCTTCATGGGCGCCCGTATGCAAGCCCCTCGACAAATACAAGAGCGAATGCCGCCACGGTACGGCTTATACTGTAATTTCCGCTGAATATTCCGGCATCAGATCGGAGGTTACATATTACGTTCCTCTCGGAAAGACCTATGAAGTATGGAACGCTAAGATCACCAATGCCTCGGACAAGCCCAGAAACCTTTCCGTATACGGCTTCTGCGAGTTCACCTCCGAAAGCAACTATGAGCAGGATCAGATAAACCTCCAGTACACACAGTTCATAACTCAGACAACCTTTGAAGAAAACAAGATACTCCAGCACATAAACATCAACAGCGGCAAGGACGCAGAGGGTTCAAACCACAAGGAGCGTTTCCTCGGTCTTGCAGGCGCAGAGATCTCCGCATATAACGGCGCTCTTGACAGCTTTATCGGTTCTTACCGCACCTACGCAAACCCTGTTGCGGTTGAAAGCGGCAAATGCGATAACGTCCTCAACTACAACAGCAATGCCTGCGGCGCACTCCAGTCAGATATTGTTCTTCAGCCCGGCGAAACAAGAACTCTTACATACATTCTCGGTCAAAAGACAAATAAAGAAGCAAACGAGATCATCGCTCAGTATGCCGATCCCGCAAGAGCCGACGCCGAAGTAAAGGAGCTTATCGCACACTGGCATGAAATACTCAACCGCTTCAGCATTAATACTCCCTCAGAAAGCTTTAACAACATGGTAAATGTCTGGAACGCATATCAGTGCTTTATCACATTTATCTGGTCGAGAGCAGCATCTTTTGTTTACTGCGGTCTGAGAAACGGCTACGGCTACCGTGATACCGTTCAGGATATTCAGGGTATCATTCATCTTGCCCCCGAAACTGCTGCGGAAAAGATTCGCTTCATGCTTTCCGCTCAGGTTGACAACGGCGCGGGTCTTCCTCTCGTTAAGTTCAACCACAATGCAGGTCATGAAACCTGTCCCGATGAAAATGACGAAAATTCCGTATATGCTAAGGAAACGGGTCATCCCTCTTACCGTGCCGATGATGCTCTGTGGCTTTTCCCCACGATCGTTAAGTACATCGGTGAAAGCGGCAACAAGGCATTCCTTGACGAGGTTATTCTTTACTCAAACGGCGGCGAGGGCACAGTTTACGATCACCTCAAGCGTGCTATCAACTTCTCAATGACTCATCTCGGAGATCACCATATGCCCGCAGGTCTTCATGCCGACTGGAACGACTGCCTCAGAATGGGCAAGAAGGGCGAATCCACATTTGTTGCATTCCAGCTTTACTATGCAATGACTGTACTCAGAGGCTATGCAGAGGAAAGAAACGATACCGAATATGTCGAGTACCTCAACAAGGTACAGGGTGAGCTTGGCGATTCTCTTGCAAAGTGCTGGGACGATGACAGGTTTATCAGAGGAATCCGCGAGGACGGCGTTGTTGTCGGAGCTAAAAAAGACAAGGAAGCAAGCATGTGGCTCAACCCGCAGAGCTGGGCTGTCATTTCAGGCTTTGCTACAAAAGAGCAGTCTGAGACAGCAATGCAGAGCGTATTTGATATCCTCAATACTCCTTACGGCGTAAAGCTTCTTGAACCTCCTTATGTCGATCATTTCTTTGACGGCGCTCTTATGCACATCTTTAATCCCGATACCAAGGAAAACGGCGGCATTTTCTCTCAGACTCAGGGTTGGGCTATCCTTGCTGAGTCACTTCTCGGTCACGGAAACAGAGCGTTCCAATACTTCACCGAATCCTCCCCCGCATCGCTTAACGACAAGGCAGAGATCCGTGTTCTTGAACCGTATGTACACGGTCAGTTCACCGAATCCACACGTTCGCCCTTTGCAGGACGCTCACACGTTCACTGGCTTACAGGCACAGGCTCAACTGTTATGGTCGGTTGCGTAGAGGGTATCCTCGGTATGCGTCCCGATGCAGACGGTCTGAAGATTGATCCCGCTATTCCCTCCGACTGGGACAGCTATACGGTCGATAAAGTGTTCCGCGGCAAAAAGCTGAACATGAAATTTATAAATCCCGATCATTTAGAAAGCGGAGTCAAGGAGATCATAATGAACGGAGTTAAGCTTGACGGAAACTACATCCCCGCTTCCGAACTCAAGGAAGTAAACGACATCACCGTTACTCTCGGCAAATAATTCTGCCTTTGCAACTTAAACAAATCTAAAACAAAAACCTGAGAAACACAAAACATTTCTCAGGTTTTTTTATAACGCTTTTGTAAAAAATATTTCCATAGGCTGCTCATAGCCCCTGATGTTGATAAGAAGTTCGCCGCTGTCCTTATAACCCATTTTTTGTAAAAATGCTGCCCGTCCTCATCTGACTGGGTAGAGGTCATTACCATACCTAACCCCATTGCCCTCATGTCATCCTCCCAAAATCCGAGCAGTTCGCTGCCGTAACCCTTCTTACGAAAATCCTTCTCCAAATAAATCAAAGTAATTTACCGTTATCGGTTTATCAAATTTTCACACGCCTTATGCATCTCAAAAAGACGATACATCTGCTCACTTTCCGCAGGAATATATTCATCGGTTTTGTTACAGGGAAATTTCTTGCATTCTGCACATATTTTTACATGCGTTTCCTTGCAGCACCTTCTTATTTTGCAGTTCTTGCCAAATTTGTTGTGGTCGGCGGAAACCGTATGACAGCCGTGGCAAACAATATCCTTCGGATAAAATACAGTGCCTTCAAATGAATATTCATGAGCAAGATATTTTCTCATAGTATCATCGTCCCTTTGAGTTGCAATATAGACGGGACATTCATTACACATAATTCCGCAGCATGATATCTGATCCACTTTTATGATTCTCCTTCCTATTTTCCCATACTGAGCTGCATCATCAAACGATTCTGCAATACCCGGTCACTGCCGAATCTTCCTCTGAGCGTTACAGTAGAGGTTTTAGCGGACGGCTTTTTTATTCCTCTTGCAGTCATACAGCTATGATTTGCTTCAATATATACGGCAATATCCTCACTTCCGCTTGCAAGCTGCATTATCTCGGCAATATCCGAGCCTATACGTTCCTGAAGCTGAAGTCTTCTGCAAGCCATATCCGCAATGCGAGCTATTTTTGAAAGTCCCAGAACACGTCCTTTCGGAATGTATGCCACGGAAATTTTCATATCGTACATAAGAGCCATGTGATGCTCGCAGTAAGAAAACGTTTCTATATCCTTTACAAGAACAAAGTCATCGCTGCCCCCGGTCTGCTCAAAGGACTTGCTGAACATTTCAGCAATTTCGGCGTTAGAGTAGTTCATTCCCTCAAATACCTCTTTATACATTCTGGCAACACGGGCAGGAGTTTCCCTCAGCCCTTCCCTGTCAGGATCGTCACCGAGAGCAATGATAATGCCTCTGATATGCTCCTCGACAGCCTTTGTATCTATCATTTTATGATCAACCTTTCATGAGAGTTTTGCTGTATGTGTCTGTATGAAAAAATCCTCACACGCTTATACGCCTCTTTTTTCGGGATCCCATATAAATTTGTGGAGCTGGAGCTGAAGATTAACACCGTTAAGCTTATGCGAAAGCATAAACTCAACTATTTCAGCAGGTTTGATTTTACCGAAAACAGGGCTGAAATAAACATGACATTTTTCCGTAAGACGGAACTTATTTATAATTTCAACAGCTCTTTCAAGATCGCTTTGGCTTCCCGCAACAAATTTGACCGTATCGTTTTCCGTAAGCAGCTCATAATTTGAAAGTAGCATTCTGCTCTCCATTCCGCTGCCGGGCAGCTTATAATCAAGCGTAACTGCGGGTCGGGGGAAAACTGTATTGCATACCGAAATATCTGCGCTGCCGTTTGTTTCTATTTCCACGGAAATATTTTCACTTGAAAGTCTTTCAAGCAGAATGTGTATATTGTCCGCAATAAGCGGTTCACCGCCGGTAAGAGTAACGTTTTTTATTCCGCTTGACACTATATAGCAGGCAATTTCGTCCTCGTTCATAAGAATATGCGGAGCGTCGGGGCTGTTTGCCCACATGGTATCGCAGTAGGTGCAGTGCAGATTGCAGCCTGCAAGCCGAATAAACACCGCAGGCTGACCTGCCTTTGTTCCCTCGCCGTTAATGCTGATAAATTTTTCCGCAACCCTGAAAAGCATATCATTCACCCGATTCATAAGCTGCGCAGTTATTAGGTGTTTCATAAACCGTTATACGCTTTACGTCATAACCCTTTTCACGCATGATATCATATATGTATTTTGAAAGATTTTCCGCAGTCGGACGGAAATCCACAGCCTTCACCGCAAATCCCTCATCGGCAAGCGCAGCCTCGGTAGCCGATTTGAGAGTTCCCTTTTCATAAATAAGGCAATGGTCAAGACTGTCGGCAATTTCTTTCAGCTCCTTTTTCAAATCACCGAAATCGACTATCATTCCCCTTGTCTGTCCTTCCGGAATAAGCCTTTTTGCGCAAATTTCAGCACATATCTTCCATCTGTGACCATGAATATTGCTGCATTTTCCGCTGTATCCGTAAAGAAAATGGGCCGAGTCAAATTCAGCCTCTGTTTTTAGAATATACATGACAAGCTCCTTTCAAAAAACGGACAGGCGCAAAACACCTGTCCCCTGCAAAAGCAAACAAATGTCCTGTTTTTACTGATATCTCTGAAATAATATCCGAAGCCGGATGGCACAATCGAACAGCTTTTTTATTATATCACACCATAAACATAAAAGCAAGAGAAAAATTATAAATAAACCGAAATGCATACGGTTACAATGCATATATTCAGCAAATATTGTATTTGATATGTATCTTGACATTTTATAAAAAGTATGATATAGTTTTAACATAATATGACAAAAAAGGAGCAGATCATATGAACGAAAAAAATAACAGCGAATTTGATACACCCGAAACCAATATCTCCTCTGTGCAGTATCATTTTTTGGAAAAAGCCCCTTCTGAAACAAATAACGAAGAAAATCCGGTTATGCTGCGCCGAAAAATCAAAAACGGATACAGTTGGGCAAGCTCCGTTATCTTATGGCAGCAGCTTTTTGCCGCAATTTTTATTCTTATTTTTTCATCAATTTTCTCAGCAGTAATGACACCAAGAATAATGGCGGAAAATCCCGATTTTACGATCATGCAAGTCATTTCTGCCGTGCAGCAGCTTGCTTCTGAGGGAATGTTTGTAATTATATCCAACGCAGGTTCAATGATTCTGGCTAATATTTTGGCAATCATTATTGTATATTTCAGTACAAAGAGATTTAAGTTTAGCGGACTTTTTGCAAAACCCGAATTTCCCGTATCGGGAATAATTCTCGCTGCTCTTGGGATTCTTGGATTACAAGGCTTTTCCATATTTTTTCAGAATATTATTACCGCTCTGACAGGACTCACGGGAATGAACGAGCAAGCAGCCTCGGCACTGTCCTTTACCGGCAACTCAGCAGCTAATGCAATTCTTATTCTTTATGCCGTAATACTTGCACCTGTTCTTGAAGAAATAATGTTCAGAGGTCTTGCTTTGAACTGTCTTGCTCCCGTAAACAGAACCTTTGCACTGGTTGCTTCCTCGCTTCTTTTCGGACTTATGCACTGCAACTTCAACCAGATATTCAACGGTTTTCTGCTTGGACTTCTTTTGGGATATATTGCTCTCAAATGCGGTTCAATAGTTCCGTCAATCATCTGCCACATTGCAGCAAATGCCAATGCAATGGCAATGTCTTACATTTTTGAATATAAGCTTGTCGAAACACTGGGTGACACAGCATATACCTATGAAATGATAGTATTCGCAGCCGAGCTTGTCATTGGCGGAGCAGCGGCGGTGATCCTTCTTAAAAAATACGGCAGGATCAAGCCCACCGATATTATCATTTCATCTTATACCTATGAATTTGAAGAAGCAGAAGAAAAAAAGCTCACGTGGAAGCTGCTGTTGAAATCCCCTGCTTTTTGGGTTGCCGCAGCATATTGCATTTTAAGCGCCTGCATGATGGTAACGTCCGTCGTTTAACCAAACAAAAAGCGCTCCGATTTAAAGGCATCATCATATAAAGAAGTTTTACAAATCAGAATTTATAGGAGTGACTTATGGATAAAACGATAATTAACGATGCTCTCGAATTTGTCAAAAATACTTTTAACGATGATTATAGCGGTCATGATTATTTCCATACTTTGAGAGTATATAAAATGGCAACGAGAATTGCTGAACAAGAGAATGCAAATTTAATAATTGTTCAATTAGCCGCTCTGCTGCATGATGTTGATGACATCAAGTTATCACCTGAAACATATGTAAATAAAGACAAAGCGGTTGACTTTTTGAGGAAGCATGGCATATCGGAAGCAATGATAAAAACTATATGCAATATTATCGGTAATGTGTCTTTCAAAGGAACAGATTCCGTTACTCCCGAAACGATAGAGGGTAAGTGCGTGCAGGATGCCGACAGATTAGATGCTATGGGAGCTATCGGTATTGCAAGAGTTTTTGCATACGGCGGAAGCCATAACCGGATAATTTATGACCCCGAGATCAAGCCAACTGTAAATATGAATTCCGACGAATATCAAAATCATATTTCTACTTCGATCAACCATTTTTATGAAAAGCTGTTCCAACTTAAAGATTTGATGAATACAGACACAGCAAAAAGGATTGCCAAACAAAGAGAAGATTATATGAGAACTTACATTGCGGAATTTTTAGATGAATGGAACGGGATTCGGTAAATTACAGTTTTATGAAAGGAAGATAATCAAATGGCGATTGAGTTTATTTTGGCAAATGAGAATACGGCAAAAATTATAGCTGAACTTCGTCACGAGATATGGGGTACAACCTATCGAGGCATATATTCCGATGAAAGAATTGATAATTACGATTATGAAGAACACAGACAGCGTGATTTGCAGCGTATTCAAGATATTTCTTATCATGTATATTTAATAACTAATGTTGATGACCCGATAGGTTATTTCACTTTTTTGTCCACAGAGACTGTTTATATCCAATCACTTTACATACGGCAGAAATTTCAGCGTCAAGGGATTGGAAAACAAGCATTTACGTTGATCAGAGAGTATTGCAGGACGCATGGGTTTGACAAATTCACCTGCAATTGTAATTCGCACAATTATTCAGCACAGAATTTTTACTGTTCTATGGGCGGTACTATAATCAAGCGAAATGAAGGACACGATGACAAATATGACGACCAAATTACATTTGAATTTTGTGTATGAGAAAATAAGTTTAGGGAACCTCTATAAACCTCCTTCACGGCAAATCCTCTATTGGTTCGGTCAT
>CAZDJG010000062.1:0-10877 GCA_964505695.1 uncultured Ruminococcus sp. | reverse complement strand
GGGATAATGCTGTCAACGATCACCACATCAGGCTCCTCGCTCCTTATAGCCTCACGCAGCAGCAGACCGTCATTATCTCTTGTAACGGCAAAAAAGCCTCTTCCTCTCAGGGAATTTGCCAGCATACAGCCAAATTCCTTGCTCTCGTCTCCGATGATAACCTTGATTTTCTCGCTCATAATAAGTATCCTTCCTTTTTTTCCTTTTTCCGCAGCTTGTACGGAAATTTATGTTCTTATACCAGGCTCTATTGCAAAGCGTGCAATGCTTTGCAATACCCCTGAGCTTTGCTCAGGGGTGCGGCTGCGCCGCAGAGTCGCCGTTCATACCGCCCGGCAAAATCTTTGATTTTGCAGCCGCCGTAGGCGGCACAGCAAACAATTGTATTGTTTGCTGTAGCGGGCGGTATATTCGGAAATATTTCCTTGTCTATTATATTATCACTTATTTTTGGGAAAATCAATAGTTTTCGTACATTTTAGCGTAACAAATAACGCATATTTCCTTAAAATATGAATTGATTTTTTGTTATTTTACAGCCATTCCCCAAATTCAACCTGTTAAAAGCCGTAATAGCTTAATTCGATGCGACGTTTCCGACACCGTTTGTTATAAAAACACATTTTATAACAATACCGAAGCTATTTCCGTGTATACGCGAATTGTACGGCATTTATCCCAGCCGTTTAAGCTGTCTTATATCCCTGCCGCAGAACAGCAGAACCTCGTAAAATCCGAAAAGCCTTGATATTATTCTTTCATTGTAATAAGAATAAAGCTCGTCCACCGAGTAATTTGAACTTACAATGGTCGGAAGTCCCATATTCATCCTGCTGTTGATAATGTTGTAAATTGTCGATTCATAGAAAGACGTTTTCGGCTCGGAACCAAGGTCGTCTATTATAAGCAGATCGCAGCCGCACAGGGAGGAAAGAGTATCAAAGTCCCCCTCCGCTCTTCCGAAATGCTCCTTTTCTATCTCCCTGAGAAGATTTATGCACGAGCCGTAAATAACGCTGCTGCCGCCCCTTATGACCTCCTTTGCCACAGCCATGGAAAGATGCGTCTTTCCCACTCCCGTTTTTCCGATCATAAGAATACTTTTTGAGCTGTGGGAAAAGCTGTCTGCATATTTTATACAAAAATCCAGATTATCCGACATTTTTTCATAGCAGTCAATACCGTCCTCGGTGACGCCCCTGTAATATTCAAGGCTGAAATGCGCAAAATCCGCGTCGGGCATATTGGCACTGCGGTTAAGCTCTTCGGCGGCAATACGGCTTATAAGCCGTTTCATACAGTCACACAGCTCTCCGGAAGCTGTAAATCCCGTATCCGAGCAGATATCGCACCTGTAATGCACATCAAGATAATCCTCGGGATATCCGTTTGCTTTAAGCAGTGATCTTATCATTGCAGCGCCCTCAAGATTGGTCTTTTTTATTTTTTCAAAGCCCGACTTGTAGTCGCCGCTCCTTTTTATGATAAGTCTTGAAAGCTCTGAAGCGGTCGATGCAAGCATACGGCGTATTTCGGCGATCTGCGGCAGCTTTTTGTAAATTTCCTCCGTCCTTGCTTCAGCTTCGGATTCGGCTCTCAGGCGGCGTTTTTCCATTTCGCTGTTGGCTTTTCGGCGGATTTCCTTTCCTGTCATATGTAAATTCTCCTTTATACAGTTGGCTTGCTGTTCTTTGCGTGCTCCATGATCAGTGAAAGATCAAAGGACGGAGACTGCTGCGGCAGCTTCTGCTGTTTTGTCGGCTGACTGCCGTGTCCCTGCGCCTTTTTCTGTGCGGGACGGTCGTCAAATTCAAGGGCGGAGCTTACGTCTGAGATACCGTTTTTGCGCCATTTCATAAGTATACCGTTTATGTAAGGGAAATCCGCCTTGTTTTTCTTGTCAAGCGTCTTGTCGTAGGCAAGCTCCGCAAGGTCTAATGGAATATCCGCTCTCGCCCATTCGCAGATGTACTTTCTCTGCGACGAGGATATATTCTGAAGCCTGAACAGCGTTCTTATGCGCCCCTCATAGGAATATTCCTTCTGCATAAGGAGTACCTCGCTTTCAGCCTGTTCATGGGTGACAATGCTTTTGCCGTGCCAGTCAAGAGCCGCCTTTTCGATATACCCCATATTGCTTTTGCCTATGGAGCAGCAGTATGCAATGAGCATAATGATGATATCCGCAGGCATTCCCAGATGGTCGTAAAACCATAAAATAGTGCGCTGGTCGTCAAAGGTCAGCACCCTTTTGAGCAATCCCTCCGCGCTTTTGAACAGAAAGGCTATCTCCTCGGATTCCTCTATCCTTTCGGCTATTTCGGAGGGGAGCATGGATTTTACCGTTCTTGCTGCGCTGACAGGCTTTTGCGTCTGACTAAGCTGCAAAGGCTCATCGGGTTTCGGAGCAAGCACTCTTACATTTTCCGAGGAAGGAGCCTGCGTTGCTTTTTCCGGATACAGCTCTGCTTTTACGGGAATATCTTCCTTTTTTGCGATCACTCCCACCGATGTCCAGTAGGAAAGCGCTTCCTCGATATCCTCTGAGGAAACGCCGATATCGGCGGGGTCGGCGGGAAGCTCCCTGTATCTGAGCATATAAAGCAGCACCTTTACCCATTTGCCCGAGGCAAGACGAAGAGAATCCGCAGCAGCGTCGGGAACGGCGAAAACTCCTCCGCTGTCCCAGTTTATTTTATAATCCATAGTATGTTATCCTTTTTTGTGAAAATTATTTATTGGGGGGTTCTCTATAAACCGGGACACGAGCAAAGCCTCGTCCATTGGTTCGGTCAGATGCAAGGCATCAGACCGCAGTAATACTTGCTGTCTTACAAGGTCTGATAACGAAGCAGATGACCGAACCAATAGAGGATTTGCCGTGAAGGAGGTTTATAGAGGTTCCCTTGGGAAAGTATCAATATTATACCATATCTGTAAAAAAAAAGCTATAGGCAATATCATACAAAGACATATTGATGTATTTGTATGCTTGAAATTTTTTCAGCCTTATGCTATAATGGTGTTATCCGGTACAACACTATTTTCGGGAGAAAACAAAATGATACTGTCAATGGAAAACATTTCAAAAATATATAACGGAAAAACCGTTCTCGACAACGTTTCCCTGACTGTAGAGGATAATGACAGAATAGGTCTTGTGGGAATAAACGGCTGCGGAAAATCCACCCTGCTGCGCATAATCACAGGCAAAGAGGAATACGAATCCCAGCCCGAACCGAATGTTCCCCGGCTTGCAATAACAAAATCGTCCACTATAGGATATCTTGAACAGAACAGCGGACTTGACCGCTCCTCTACCGTTATGGACGAGATGCTTTCGGTATTTTCGGAGCTTCTTCGGGTGCAGGACGATCTGAAGGGTCTTGCGGAGGAAATGGCAAGACCCGAAATACATAAAAACGAAACCCATTTTCAGCAGATAAGCGCGGAATATGACCGCAAGACCGCATATTTTGAATCAAACGGGGGCTATCTTATAAGCGTTAAGATAAAAACCGTCTTGAACGGAATGGGATTTCCGCCCGAAACCTACGACAGGATCATTTCCACCCTCAGCGGAGGAGAAAAGACCCGTCTTGCAATGGCAAAGCTTCTGCTGGAAAGTCCCCGTCTGCTTATCCTTGACGAGCCTACCAACCACCTTGATTTTGACACAATAATGTGGCTGGAGGATTATTTAATGGACTATAAGGGCGCGCTCCTGATCGTTTCCCATGACAGATACTTTCTCGACAGGCTCTGCACCTCAGTATGCGAGATAGAACGCACCCATCTGCACCGCTGGAAGGGCAATTATACAAAATTCACCGAGCTTAAGGCTGCCGATACCGAACGCAGGCTCAAAGAATACGAGGCTCAGCAGCAGGAGATCGCTAAGCTTCAGGATTTTGTTGACAGGAATATCGTCCGTGCCACGACCTCCGCTATGGCAAAAAGCAGGGTCAAAAAGCTTGAAGCTATGGAGATAATTGAAAAGCCGATAACCTATGAAAAAAAAGCAAAAATCAGATTTGAATATGACTATGAGCCGCCCGAAGAAGTGCTTTCCGTGAAAAATATCGACATATGCGCGGGGGGCAAGGCTCTTGCGGACAATATCTCCTTTGATGTCCGCAGGGGCGAAAAGATCGGCATTGTAGGCGCAAACGGCATAGGAAAATCCACGCTTTTAAAGATACTCCTGAAAAAAATGCCCGTTTCCCACGGGAGCGTCGAATGGAACAAAAACGTTAAAATCTCATACTTCGATCAGGAAAATTCACAGCTTGATTTCAATAAGACCGTTATCGACGAGATACACGACCGCCGCAGAGGAATGACCGAGCAGCAGGTGAGAAGTCTGCTGGGACTTGTAAAGCTTACGGGAGAAAACGTGTTCAAGCAGGTGGGAGTAATAAGCGGCGGAGAGCGTGCAAAACTCTGCTTTGCGGTGATGATGCTTGAAAGAGGAAATGTGCTTATCCTCGACGAGCCTACGAACCACCTTGACCTTGACGCCAAGGAGGTGCTTGAGGACGCTCTTGCGGATTTTGAGGGGACTGTTATACTCGTTTCCCATGACCGCTATCTTCTCAGCAGGATATGCGGACGCATCTTTGAAATAACTCCCGGAAAAATGGAGGAATTTGACGGCGGACTCGAGGGGTATCTTGCAGGCAAGCGTGCAAGGCTTGAGGAGCAGCAGGCACAGCTTGCCGCGCAAAAGCAGGAAAATCAGATACGTGCGGCGGAGGAAAAAAAGGCGTCCGCTTACCGTTCAAAGGAGCAGCGCGCAAGGGACGCAAAACGCCGCGCACGGATAAAGGAGCTTGAAAGGCTTATCGAAGATCTTGAGGCAAAAATGGCGCAGGTACAGCAGGAAATGATATCCCCGGAGGTCACGGGTGACTATGTGCTGATGAATGAAAAATGCGCCGAGTTTGAAAGCCTGAAGCAGCAGTCCTCGGATTATTCCGATGAATGGCTGGAGCTTTGCGAGGAAGAGGGGATATGACCCCGCAGGGCGAAATACAACGGAGGAACGGATATTTTATGCTTGAAAACATCAGGGCGGCGATATTTGACATTGACGGCACCCTTGCCGACAGCATGGGCGTGTGGTCGGAGTCTGACAGGATACTGCTGGGCAGACGGGGCATTCCTTATACAGAGGACGTGTCCCTTGCGCTCAGATCCATGCACTTTTTTTCAGCGGTAAAATACATAAAGGAGCGGTTCTCCCTCCCCGACAGCGAGGAAAGCATCGGGGAGGAAATAACCGCCATTGTAAGAGAGAAATATCTTTACGAGATACCTCTTATGCCGTATGCAGCGGAAACGGCAGAGCATTTTAAGCGTCTGGGAATAAAAATGTGCGCCGCTACCTCGAACAGCAGAGAGCTTGCGGAGGGAATACTGAAAAGAACAGGGATAATAAGCAGCCTGGATTTTATTATCACCTCCGACGAGGCAGGCTCCGCAAAGGACGATCCGAAAATTTTTTTCATGTGCGCCGAAAAAATGGGCGTCCTCCCAAAGGAAACAGCCGTTTTTGAGGATTCGCCCCATGCCGCGAAGACCGCATATGAAAACGGATTTTACACCATAGGCACAAACAGCGGATATTTCGGCGATTTTGACGCTCTCGAAAGCTGCACTCATATGCGGATAAACAGCTTTAAGGAGCTTCTTGAAGGGACTGTATGAATATGGCAACCTACGGATATAAAATATCAAACCTCACACGGGCAAAAAAATATGCGGAAATAGAAGCCCTGCTTGACAAAAAGCTTGTGGGCTTTGAAAAAAAGGGCTATGCCTTTGAGCCTGACGGCTCGGTAAATCAGGACTATATCAGAACAAATGCGGATGGAACGCAAACCAAGGTCACGCTTTCAAAGAACGTGACCGAAAGCAGCATAGTTGTCTTTTCCGATACAGAGCTTGATTTTATAAAGCACGGACGCTATTCCCTGCTTATGCACGACATTATCCCGACGCTGATATTTGCGGCTGTGTACTGGGGAATAATGGCTCCGGTACTTATTCCTTATATTTACGAGATCCGGAACAATATCACGGATTTTATATTCCTGCTCGTGATATTCACAATAATAATGACGGCGGCAGACCTTATTTCATGGAGCAGGCTGGCGTCAATCCGTTCAAAGGCAAGGACGCATTTTATCCAGTGCGGAGGGATCATAAGCCTGGGCGTATTTTTATGGATATTTACAAGGATATTCGCTCATTATACCCTTACAAATATGCTCATTAAAATGCTGTACACTCCCCTGCCGGTGATCTTCGTTTCGGCAGCGGTCACGGCTGTTACGGTAAAGTTTTTTTGGAGGGAATAAATGTCTGAAAGAAAAAAGGTTCTTGTGGGAATGAGCGGAGGGGTAGACAGCTCCGCCGCTGCGCTTATTTTAAAAAGCAAGGGATACGAGGTATGCGGCTGTACGCTCAGACTGTACGATAATTCCGTTCTCGGAGAACAAAGAGAGGGCGGCTGCTGTTCCCTTGAGGACACCGAGGACGCAAAAAGCGTATGCCGCAAAATAGGGATAGACCATATCACACTGAATTTTACGGAAAATTTTGCACGCGGCGTTATGTCCCCGTTTGCAGAAAGCTATCTGAAGGGCGAAACCCCCAACCCCTGCATAGAATGCAACAGGTATATGAAATTCGGCGAAATGCTCAGACGTGCGGAGCTGCTGGGCTTTGACTTTATTGCAACAGGGCATTATGCATATGTTTGCTATGACAGTGACAGATGCAGATGGCTGTTAAAACGCTCCTCCGACCCGAAAAAGGATCAGACCTATGTGCTGTATTCCATGACCCAGCATCAGCTTGCACATACCCTTTTCCCCTTATACGGCATGGAAAAAGCCGATGTCAGGCGGCTTGCGGAGGAAAACGGTCTGATAAATTCCCAAAAGCCCGACAGTCAGGATATCTGCTTTGTTCCCGATGGAGATTATGCCGCATTTATAGAAAGATACACGGGCAGCAAGCCCGAAGCGGGCGATTTTATCAGAAACGGAGAGCGCGCGGGAAAGCATGAGGGAATAATCCGCTATACCGTAGGGCAGCGAAGGGGTCTTGGAGTAACCTTCGGAGAACCTGTTTTTGTGACGGAAAAGGACTCCTCTTCAAATACCGTTTTTCTCGGCACCGAGGAGGAGCTTTTCAAAAACGTCCTGTATCTCAGGGATTTCAATCTGATATCCGCCGAAAAAATATCCGAGCCTGTGCGTGTTACCGCAAAACCGAGATATTCCGCAAAGGAACAGCCGGCAGCGGTTTATCCCGAAGAAAACGGACTTGTAAGGATCGTTTTCGATGAGCCTGTCCGGGCGCCCGCAAGAGGTCAGGCGTGTGTGCTGTACGACGGCGATATAACGGTGGGCGGCGGGATAATCTGCGGTACTGAGAATAAAAGCACCGATTAAAAAATATAATTTTGGGAACCTCTATAAACCGGTTTGAAAAGAGAAAATTGACAGAGTGCGCCGTATGCAAGGAAAGCCGACGAAGCAAGGCTTGATGCCTTGCGAGGAGGTTTGACGCAGCAGACGGTGTGCTATGGCGATTTTATCTCAAACAAGGTTTGAACGAGGTGACCTTTTAAAAAACGGAGGTAATCATTATGTCATTCAGGGAAATACCCGTAAGCGAGCTTAGCTTTAACCCCTTTTCAAAAATCGGAAAGGAATGGATGCTCATCACTGCCGGAGATGAAAGCGGCATGAATACCATGACAGCCTCATGGGGCTTTATGGGGGTAATGTGGGGGAAAAACGTTATTGAAACGGTTATACGTCCCTCACGCTATACTATCGGGTTCGTGGAAAAAAACAAGCTTTTTACCGTAAGCTTTTTCGGCGAGGAATACCGCAAGGCTCTTCAGTTCTGCGGCTCTCATTCGGGAAGGAACTGCGACAAGGCAAAGGAAACGGGGCTTACTCCGTTTTACACAGACGGCACGGCAGCCTTTGAGGAGGCGTCCCTTATCTTTGTATGCAAAAAGATATATGAACAGGATATGGACGTTTCAAGGCTTGCGGAGGAGCACCGTCACTGGTATGACAAGGAAGGAGTTCACAAGGCTTTTATCGGCGAGATCGTAAAGGTACTGGTAAAGGAATGATCTTTTCCGATGCATTTTTCTCGAAACACTTAATACACAATTTGACTGCATAAACAACACATTTATAAATCAAACAATAAATAAATTCCTTCGGCAGAATTTGAATATTCGATTTATTTAAAGCTGTTGTACCTTCACCCCTGAGTTGTATACTTATACCAAAACAATAATATATTTTTTAGAAACTTTTGCTGTTGACAAATCGGGTATTATATAGTATACTTTATGTAGAATATTTACAAACAAATTATTGGCTTTAATGCAGTCGGGTTCGTTCATAATGTAAAGATCGCATAAGGAGGTAATCGGGGTGAAGGTACAAAAACTTAAAATAATCAAAATAACGGTTATAGCGCTTATTTGTCTGTGTGCGATAATACTTATTTCCGTAATATGCTGCCGCTTTTTCGGAAAAGGTTATACCCTGACCACCGATGAGCAATACAATTATACGATCACTGCTTTTTCGGAAAATCAGCTCCGGCAGGTCAACATAAAGGATATGGACTTTTACGGCACATATTCCTTATACCGCGAACACCCCGAGCTTAATGTTGTGGAACATATGGGTCTGCCGAAGATCACAAATCATTATCTTGAAATGTTTCCCGATTATGACGGCACATGGCTTAAATGCAGCATACTTAACAGCGGACGGGATTTTATCTGCGTAAGCTACAGCGGTACATATACGGATGAAAACGGCAGCTCCGCAGCTATTGACGACAATTGGTATATCGACATTTCCTCCGTAAGGAACGGCGGATACGGAACTGTTTATCTTAACGGAAAGAAAATGGAAACGTGAAAAAACGGGACTGAAATTTCAGTCCCGTCTTTTTTCTGTAAATCCCCATTTTGCAAAGTATTTGAACATAGAACCAAGCTGAATAAGGAAATATTTTCCGCTTTTCATATATGCCCTTTCCCAGAGATGGGTAACGGCTATATGCGGCAGATACATTGTTCTGCCGTATTTCTGCGCTTCTCTGGTAAGGTCTGCGTCCTCGCTGTAAAGGAAATATCTTTCGTCAAAGCCGCCGATTTTCTTAAAAATTTCCGTCCGTATGCAGATAAAGCAACCCGAGCAAAATCCGCATTCAACAGGCTCGGAAACATTTTCCCCTCTGAGAGTGTACTCGTCCCTCCAGCGCCTGAAAATACCGCCGAAGCGTTCCAGTCTGCCGCCCAGCATATATCTTACGGTCGGAATGCGCTTGGGCGTGAACTGCTCGCTGCCGTCCTCGTAAAGGAGCTTGGGAACTGCCATCACAACGTCCTTATGAGCCTCAAAATAATCTGTAAAGCTTTCCACTGCATTATCGGTAAGAATAATATCGGGATTTATAATAAAATGATAATCCGAATCGAGCATATCAATAACTGCGTTATGCCCCTTTCCGAAGCCGCCGTTTTCGCTGTTTTCCAGAACAGTCACATCGGGAAAACGGCTGCGGATAATATCCAAAGTGCCGTCTGAGGACATATTGTCGGATATGATAAGCCTGAAATCCGTTCCTGCGGTATGCTCCAGTATTGACGATACCGCCCGTACGATATTGTCGGCATTATTGTAGGTAACGATACAGCCCGTAGCTCTCGGCGTTTTTGCGGGAATATTTTTATTGTCCATTTTCGTAAAGTTTCCTTTTCTCCGAATATTCAGCAAAATCCTTTTCAAAGCCCGCCATATCCGTTCCCATTGCTTTAAGCTGAGAACCTGCGGGCGCAGTACCCTTTTCAAAATACCTGCACATTGCCCCGGATATCAGCACCGCCTGCGGGTCAAGTCCCAGGGATAAAGCAAGCTGTGCGGCAAGTCCGCAGAATCTGAGCCCTCCGTGGATAAGCGTTCTGCCGCTTTCCCTTACGCAAATGCTGCGGCGTATCTCCTCCTCGCAGACGGGAATATCCCTGCCGCCTGCGGATATCACTCCCTTTTCGGGGCAGTAATCATCACTGTAAGCGGTTTTTATCTCATTGGGAGTCAGACCCAGCCATGACAGATATATATACATACGGGCAGAGCCGAAATCATCGGTTACAGAATCGGTCTGCGCCGCGAAGAGCCGCTGTGAAAGCTGCTCAAAGGTAAAAATATATTCTTTCAAATCCGCGTCCTCCGTTTATATATGTGCGGCAAAACCAAAAGACCGGACAGGTATGCTGTTCCTGCACGCCTGTCCGGTTTTGATCCGTTATCGGAAAAATCAGAAATCGACCTCGTCCTTTTTCTCCGAAGAAGCCGCCTTAACGTCCTCGTCGTCAGCGCCATCGAGAGCCTCAAGCTCCTCAACATCGCTGCTTACATCGTCGCTGTCATCAGAGCAGCCGCAGCAGTCGCAGCAATCATCGTCTCCGAAATAGATCTCGTCGTCATCGTCAAAGCCGTAATCGAACTGTTCAAGCTCCTCGCGTTTTTTTACCGCATAGACCGCTGCGGCAGCTCCTGCGGCTGCGGCGATCATAGTAAGCAATGCAACACCGAATGCACCCTTCATAATGTTATCAACTCCTTAAATTTTAAGCCGAAGTTTTTACTTCATTTGTTATTATAACACGGATTTTCGGAAAATACAATAGTATTATCGGAATTTTCTCCAAATTCTCACATTTTGATACAAATGTCAGCTTTACGGTACGATCTTTTCCGAAGGAATAATTTTATGGGGTTCTCTATAAACCGGGACACGAGCAAAGCCTCGTCCATTGGTTC
>CAZDJG010000061.1:0-10889 GCA_964505695.1 uncultured Ruminococcus sp. | reverse complement strand
GCTCAGAAAAAACAGTCTTACAAATTCTGATAAAAAGGATCTAATCTTCCTTGCGTTATGGCTTATTGCAGGATTGGGAATGATCATAATAGGAATTGTTTCGCTTATCAGACAAAACGAAACAATAAGCGCTGTTTCGGGAGTGCTGGGAATGTGTGCACTCATAACAGGCATTGTGACGGCGGTCATTCGTATTGCTCAGCACAAGCTGATGGGAGGAAGCGTTTTTACTCTTGACTGGATCATATGGATAGCGCTTTCGGTATTGCTGTTTAATACAAATATCCTTAACAGCATCGGAAGCGTTGCTTTTGTTATTCTCGGAGCAGTTATTGTATTCGAGGGGATAAGGGCTTTTTTCAGCGCATTCGGAAACCGCAGCGAGGGTCAGTGGTATGTTCCGAGACTTGTGTTTTCGGTAATAATTACTGCATTTGGAATTTTTGTCATCTGTAACGCTGCGAAAATATTCAAAAGCATGATCGTTTTATCGGTGGGTATATTTTTTATTATTCACGGTCTTAATATCCTTAACGACTGGATAGGCAGAGCCAAGTATTCTTACAATTACAGGGGAACGGAAAAATGACCGCTGAACGTAAGGGTATTATTTTTGATATGGACGGTCTTATGATAGATTCGGAGCGTATCATAAATAAAGCTGTTGTCAGAGCGGGGCATGAGATGGGGCTTACAGGCATAGAACAGGTGAGTCTCAGAACCATAGGAACAAGCCATGACAAAACAAGGCAGATATATTCCGAGGTGTACGGCGATTTTGATTTTGAACGCCTTATGGACTTAAAGCACAGGTATATAAATGAAATGATAGGGGATAAGGGATTTCCTCCTAAGCCGGGAATTAAGGAAATATTGGAAAAGGTTACACAAAAAGGCTATATTACCGCAGTCGGTTCTTCTACGAAAGAATGGGCTGTAAGGGAATTTCTCGGCAAGATCGGCGTTTCAGGGTATTTTCGGATCTATGTATGCGGTGATATGGGACTCAAAAGCAAGCCCGCTCCCGATATTTTTCTTGCCTGCGCCGAAAAAATGCAGCTTGCTCCTGAAAGCTGTTTTGTGCTTGAGGATTCCGTAAACGGCGTAAGAGCGGCATATGCGGCAGGCATGAAGCCTGTTATGATACCCGATATGATCAGACCTTCCGATGATATAATACCAATGCTTTATTCGCTTAAATCGTCGCTTTTAGAGGCGGCGGAGCTTTTTTGAGATTCTGAAAGGATTTGCAGTATGGCGCTTTTTAAGGATTTTGACGGGTTCATTTTCGACCTTGACGGTACAATTATTGATTCAAACGGAGTATGGGAAAAAATCGACAGGCAGATCGCCGAAAAGAATCATGTGTATCTTTCAGACAGAGAGCTGCGCAAAGCGGCTGCAATGAACTACGACGAGCTGCTGGAGCTGTTTATATCAAAGGGAATGAATTATTCCATAGATGAACTGAAGGACGAGCTTGATAAAATAGCTGTAAAGGAGTATCGCTATAATATATTTCTTAAAAACGGAGTAAGGGAATATCTTGAGGCGATCAGAAGAGAAGGAAAAAGGATAGCTCTTGCAACAGCCTCTCCACAGAGGCTGTATGAGCCTGTGCTGAGAAACAATTCCGTTTACGGATTTTTTGATGCGTTTGCTTCTACCAAAGAGGCAGGCGCTGAAAAGGAATTTCCCGATGTTTATCTGCTTGCCGCACGTAAAATAGGAGTATTCCCTGACAAATGCGCCGTTTTTGAGGATGTACTCAAAGGCATTGTCAGCGCAGGCAGTACGGGAATGTACACAGTCGCGGTTTATGACAAATATTCGGCGGAGGACGCTGTAGCAATAAAGGGGGCTGCTGATAAATATATAATGAGCTTTTACGAAATGCCGCTTGCAAACGGAAGATAAATCAGCCGCTGTATAGCGGCGGAAGGGAGATTATATATGGATAAACGCTTTGCGGTTCTGATAGACGCTGACAATGTTTCTGAAAAGTATATCAAACCCATTCTTGACGAAATTTCAAATGACGGAGTTATTACCTACAAAAGAATATACGGGGACTGGACCCGTCCCGCACTTTCCTCGTGGAAGCAGGCGCTTTTAAATCACAGCATTACACCTATCCAGCAGTACGGCTATACTACAGGAAAAAATTCCACTGATTCCGCAATGATAATTGACGCTATGGACATTTTGTATTCGGGTAACGTTGACGGCTTTTGTATAGTATCAAGCGACAGCGATTTTACCCGCCTTGCGGCAAGGCTGAGAGAATCGGGAATGCACGTGGTGGGTATGGGTGAAAAGAAAACTCCCAATCCCTTTATTGCCGCATGCAACAGGTTTGTATACCTTGAGATCCTTGCCAAGGGGGACGCTTCGGAGCAGGATAAGGATAAATCTGACGACGAGGTTCATGAGGTGGTAAAGCTGAAAACCATCAAAAACGCTATCTCGTCAATAATCGGAGAGGTTTCAGATGACGACGGCTGGGCGTCGCTCAGCGAAGTCGGAAATATCCTGCTTAAACGATATCCCAGCTTCGATGTGAGAAATTTCGGATTTCAGAAGCTTACTCCCTTTATCAAGTCGCTGGGAATATTTGAAATATATTCGATTCCGTCGGAAAAGGGCAATGTGAAGGTCATGTATGTCCGTGTAAAACAATGAAAGGATTGATTTTTAATGCAGTATACCATCAGATCGGGTAAGCTTACGGCAGTTATCGACAGCTTTGGCGCAGAGCTTTGTTCCTTAAAGGATATGAACGGCAGGGAATATATATGGACGGCTGAGGACGTATGGAAACGCCATGCTCCGCTGCTTTTCCCGTTTGTCTGCAATACATCATCAAAAAAATATACGGTAAACGGAAATGAGTATTCCATTTCAAATCACGGCTTTACCAGAGATACGGATTTTCCCTTGGCAGAATGCGGGGACGATAAGGTGATGCTTTCATATAGATCTGATGAAAGTACGCTTGCGCATTATCCGTATCCCTTTGAGTTTTCTGCCGAATATGCTCTTTCGGAAAATGTATTAAAGGTGACTCTTACCGTTACAAATACCGGAAAGGACGATATGCCGTTTTTTATTGGAGGTCATCCGGGATTTTTATGCCCCTTTGACGGTGAACCGGACGGCTGCTTTGAGGATTATGATGTGGTTTACGAAAAAAATGAAACCATTGTTCAGTCTCTTCCCGAAAAAAAAGTTACTGTACTTGAAAACGGAAATTCAGTTCATGTATCAAGAAAGCTTTTTGAAAATGATGTTTTTATGAAGGATAAGCCCGAATCATCATTTGTTTCGCTTGTGAGCAGAAAAAGCGAAAGAGCCGTTACCGTAAAATATGACAGATCGGGTTGTATTGCAGTGTGGTCACCCTATGACGACAGAGCAGGCTTTGTTTGTCTTGAGCCTTGGGCGCAGGCGCCCGTTTACTGCTGCGATACCGAGGAGCTTACGGAAATGCCCCATGCACAGCGCATTGCTGCCGGTGAAAAATACAGCTTTTCATTTGAAATTGGAGTAAAGGAATAATATGCCGACTTTTGCAGCGGAAAGGATATCATAAGCGATGATAAAGCCAGAGATAGAAAGAAAATTTCTTATTTGCCTGTCAGAGGAGCTTGATAAGCATATTTCCCTAAAAACGGATATTGTGCAGACCTATCTTTTAAGAAAGGAGCCCGACATACAGCGCAGAGTCCGCATGATGACCACCAATGGAAAAAACAGCTTCTTTTATACTGAAAAGCGGTTTGTAAGCCCTGTTGAGCGTGAGGAAAACGAATGTATGATAACTCTTGAAGAATATCGGGCAGCATTGACTGAGGCGGACGATTCGCTTGTACCCGTAATAAAAACAAGGAAAGTTCTGAATTATGAGAATCAGGGATTTGAGATTGACTGCTATCCTTTTTCCGATAAGCTTGCAACAATGGAGCTGGAGCTTGAAAATGCAGAGCAGAGTATCGTCTTTCCCCCGTTTGTTAAGGTGATTAAAGAGGTAACGGGTGACAAGAGATATTCAAATGCAGCTATTGCCGCTGAGGGAAGATTTCCCGATGATATCTGAGGGCAGTGAGATGAAAATAAAAATCATTGCGGTAATTCTGGCAGAGATAATGCTCTGCGGCTGTTCGTCAGCAAAACTGAAAAACGATTCCGAGGATTCTTCCGCTGCTTTGTCAGGCGATATCTCGGGTACTGCCGGTTATGACGTTACATCCGATACAAAGCCGTTTTCCGAATATACTTTTGAATTCAGAGGTACTAAGGAAAATTATATGATCATTATCGGCAAAGGAGAATTTGACGATCAGATCGCAGTAACCGTGGAAAACAATAAATATGAGAGCAGCAGCTTTATTATAACCGCTCCTTCCGGATATGAATTTGTTTTCCCATATTCCGACGATCAGGCTTCTTCGGTGGTGAACGTTATCACCAATGATATCAGCGATGAATATATTCCGGATATAATGCAGTTTGTTTTTCATATTACCGAGGATGAACTTTACAACGATCCTCAGAACACCGATCATACCGTCAGCAAGATGTACACTGTTGACGATAACGGTGAACTCAGAGAAATAAGCATCGTTACGGACGATGCCGCAGAGACCGGAGAGATTTCCGAGGATGCGACTCCCGATTATCTGAATAAGGCAATTCTTTATCACAGCGAGCCTGATAAATTCATTTATGAAATGGCAGTCGATGATGTTAATATTTACGATGATTACGGGGATCTGAAGCCGATTGGTGAAAGAGTGCGTATCAGGACGCTTACATTTGACTATTCCGTACTGAGACTTATTGAGGGAACGGAAGTCATAAACGAGGAAAATCCGCTGTACTTCGGTTATGCATACTGGGCGGCGGCAAATTCCGCTGCGGAAAACTTTACAATGACCACATTCAATATCAGCGATTGGGAGAATTATATCGAAAAGAAGAATCCATTTGACGGAAGCAGCGAATATTATTTTAAAATAGATGACAGCCGTTTTTCACGCGTCAGTGATCTCAGGGTCTACCTTGAAACCATTTTCACTCCGGCTACGGCTTTGAGTATTCTTTCCGACGCTCCCCAGAAGTATTGCGACATCAATGGGGAGCTATACGGAATTGCAGGCGATGGAGGGTTCAATACAAGTCTTGGGATTCTTACCTTTTCCGATATGGAAATATCCGAGGACAGAATGATTTTCAGATCAAGACAGGAAAAATATAATGATGAGGGTAAATATACAGGCTATACCGATGGAGGAGATTTTGTGATTTCAAAGCAGGATGACGGAAGCTGGAGAGTGAGCTTGTACAGATATCCTTATTCATTTAATTAAAAGGAGCTTTTATGAGACTGCTGATAATAAGACACGGCGATCCGGATTATTCAGTTGATTCGCTTACCGAAAAGGGCAGAAAAGAGGCACAATTGCTTGCAAAACGCCTGAAAAATGAAAAAATAGATTATTTTTATGTTTCCCCTCTCGGACGTGCTGCCGCAACTGCGGAATACACTCTTTCGGCTGTAGGGCGTACAGCCGTAACACTGCCGTGGCTGCGTGAATTTGATGTGCATATAAAGGATATACATACGGGTGAGGAATGTATTGCCTGGGATCTTCTTCCGAACGACTGGACTCATGTTTCCGATTTTTACGACAGAAACAAGTGGGGCGATGTTCCTGTAATGGCTCAGGGAAAGGTCATGAATGAGGCACAGCTTGTTTATAACGGTCTTGATGAAATTCTTGCAGGTCATGGATATGTACGTGAGGACAATATCTACAGGGCTGTTAAGCCAAACAGAAAAACGGCGGTGTTTTTCTGCCATTTCGGTGTTGAATGTTTGATGCTGGGACATCTGCTTGGAATATCTCCTGTGGTTTTGTGGCACGGATTTTGTGCAGCTCCGTCTTCCGTGACAGTGCTTACAACCGAGGAGCGCAGAGAAGGGATTGCTTATTTTCGTATGAATACGTTCGGAGATACGGGACATCTTTATGCAGACGGTGAAGTGCCTGCCTTTGCGGCAAGATTTTGCGAAACCTTCGATTCCGACGAAAGACATGATTGATCAGGAGGGATTAATAATGAAAAGATTGGCAATTAAGCGTATATTTTCTGCCGCTTTAGCAATTTTAATGAGCATTTCCTTTGCGTCCTGCGGAAATGAAACGGAGAGTGTTCCTGCGGACAGTATGACCGGAACATCTGTTGTTACTGCGGATTCATCAGAAACGGAAACGAGCGCGGAGGATTTCTTTGCAAACGAGGGGTATGACCCTCTTTCCGATGATTATGATCCATACGGCGGTGGGGGAGCAGCAACGGTTACAGGAGCATCATACAGCATTAAAACCGACATTGAGTCTGCACCGGAAAATACAGAGACTTCTTCCGTAAGCGTCAATCCTGAAACTATTACGAAAAAGTCGTATTCGGAAAAAACGCAGGCAAATACAGAGAGTACGGCTGCTGCTCAAAAAGGCACAGAAACCAAATCGGATAATAATGATAATGCACAGCAGGACAGTAACGGCGACAGCGGAGCAGAGCTTATCCTTTCCGTACCCAACGGATGGAGCGACGGGACTGCTGACTATTCACAGCTTGACGGAACTGTAAAAAACAGCGGAAAATCAAATGTTGACGGCTGGACGGCTGTTATTTATGCGGATAAAAACGTTTCGGTGGAGCAGTCATGGAACTGTGGGATTTCCGTTAAGGAGGGCAAGCTTACCGTTACTCCCGTTGAGCATAATAAAACAATTGCTCCGGGCGGAGAGGGGACATTTGGGTTTATTCTCAAAAATCCCGGAACGATAGATGCGGAAAAAGCAGTGTTGTCCTTTGGTTCAAGCGAATATAAGGGAACCGGAGGAGATTCAGGCTCAAACGTACAGTCAGCTTCTCAGACGCAGACATCAGGCGGTAATACCGGTGCAAAAAAAGTTCCCGAACCTACAACGGACGACTGGCTTTCGGTAAAGGGAAACAAAATTATTGATTCGGAAGGAAACGAGGTCTGGCTTACGGGTATAAACTGGTTCGGTTATAACACGGGAACAAATACCTTTGACGGTTTGTGGACCTGCGACCTTAACTCATCTCTTTCAGAGATCGCAGACAGAGGTTTTAATCTGCTCAGGATTCCGATTTCGGCAGAGCTTATCAATAATTGGGCGGATGGAAATTATCCCACGGCAAACTTCAATCATGCGACAAATTCCTATCTGGTCGATATGAACAGCCTTGAAATATTCGATTACGTCATAGGTCAGTGCCGAGCTAACGGTCTTAAAATTATGATAGATATCCACAGCGCGGAAACAGATTCAATGGGTCATATGAAAAATATGTGGTATGAGGGAAACATTGGCGAGCAGGATTATCTTGACGCTCTTTCGTGGATGGCTGAAAGATACAAGAATGACGATACCATTATTGCATATGATCTGAAAAATGAACCTCACGGCAAGGCTAATGAAAATCCCAGAGCCAAATGGGATTCAAGCAAGGACAGCGATAACTGGAAATATATTGCCGAGAAAGCCGCAATGGCAGTTCTGAATAAAAACCCTCACGCACTTATAATGGTTGAGGGAATTGAGATTTATCCCAAGGATATCAAAAAGAACGGGGATTTTTCATCAACAAATCCCGAAGATTACTACAGTACATGGTGGGGCGGCAATCTGAGAGGGGTAAAGGATAATCCCGTTGATCTTGGAAAATATAACAGTCAGCTTGTATATTCTCCGCATGATTATGGTCCTACGGTGTATGAGCAGGAATGGTTCAAAGGGGACTATACATATGAATCACTGATAAAGGACGCATGGCAAGATAACTGGCTGTATATACACGACACAAATACTGCTCCTCTGCTTATCGGAGAATGGGGCGGATTTATGAGCGAGCCCAATCTTAAATGGATGACATATCTGCGCAGGCTTATAAAGGAAAAACGTATAAATCATACCTTCTGGTGCTTCAATTCCAATTCGGGTGATACGGGAGGACTTGTCAAGGATGATTTTACGACATGGGACGAGGAAAAATATGAATTTGTAAAAGAGGTATTATGGCAGGATAACGGAAAATTTGTGGGTCTTGACCATAAGATTCCTCTCGGAAGCAACGGAAAATGCGTAGGTGAATAATAGAAAAGCCATACCAAACAATTTTGCTTGGTATGGCTTTTCTTTTAGGTTATGCTTCATCAATTGCTTTTTTGGCAGGTTTTTTTTGTTTCTTTCCATTGCCCTTCTTCTCTTCAAGCCTCACCCAAAGTGGACCTGCAATGCAGATACTGGAATATGTTCCCGAAATAAGACCTATCATCATAGGAAAAGAGAATGAAATTATAGATTCAACACCGTAAACCATTGAAACTATTGTAACGATCAGCATTGCACTGACGGTTGTAATGGAGGTATTGAATGAACGGGTAAGCGACTGATTTATGCTGAGATTTGTAAGCTCAGCAAGACTAAGCTTGTTTTTATAGAGAGTTTTGTTTTCTCTGATACGGTCGTAAATAACAATGGTATCATTTACGGAGTAGCCGAGTATTGTAAGGATAACAGCCATAAAGTTAGCGTCAATTTCCATTCTGAAAATAATGAATGTGCCGTAAACGATAATGATATCGTGGAAAAGAGCAATCACTGCACAAAGACCTGCGAGCCAGCCGCCGATATTTTTAAATCTTACGGCTATATATACGATCAGAACAATTGACGCAAAAATCGCAGCAACAATACATTTGCTGAAAAATTCCTTGCCCGCCGAGGGAGAAACATCGGTGGATTCCGCCATTTCAAGATTATTTGCGGCATATTTTTCCTCAAGAGTGTCATTAAGAATTATCTGGTTGTCCGCTGTAAGTCCCGAATTTGACAGGAGAGAAAGCTGGATATTGTTTTTTCCGGTATTGAAATCTGTTCCTGTTGTGACTTTGACGCCTATTCCTCCGAGAGCTTCCTCTGCATCGCTTTCAAATGCTGCAGTATCAATTTCTCCTTCGTAAAGGTAGGTGATAAGCGTACCGCCCTTGAACTGTATGTCCAGCTTTGCGCCGAAAATAAAAGTCGAAAGCAGACATATCAGAATCAGTGCGCCTGAAATAATAAAGTATTTTTTACTGTTTTTGATATAATCAAAATTGTATTTTAGCTTGCTCATTTCTTAGCACCTCCGTAAAGCCGGGGATTTCTGAACGCCTTGAATCCCGAAAGCGACATCATCATCAGTCTTGAGCAAAGTACGCCGAAGAACAGGTTGAGTATTGTTCCTGTAAGGAGTGTGAAGCCGAATGAATAAATTGTACCCGCTGTTGAGGGACCGAACATGAAGAATACAAAGTGCAGGATCTTTGAACAGATACTGTCGGGCGTTCCGAATGCGCCCATAAGGATTATCGCAATGAGTATCATTGTGATATTTCCGTCGAGAATTGCCGAAAGTGCGCGCTTATATCCGCTTACAAGAGAGCCGTCAAGTGTTTTGC
Organism: uncultured Ruminococcus sp.; assembly: GCA_964505695.1. Lineage (GTDB taxonomy): Bacteria > Bacillota > Clostridia > Oscillospirales > Ruminococcaceae > Huintestinicola. The sequence continues at coordinate 1,345 of CAZDJG010000061.1, read as the reverse complement.
CGTTTTCAAGCTCCTCTTTTATCCTTTCTGCAGTAATAACGTTCGCGTCAACGCCCATACCTACCGCAAGGATGATACCCGCAATACCGGGGATCGTGAGAATACTGCTGTCCCTGAATCCGAAATATCCCGAAACAAATGCAAGAGTGCCTGCAACCTGTCCCAAAAGGGCAATTGCAGCAATGACTCCGGGAAGCTTATAAACAACTATCATAAAAATTGCTATTGCAGCAAATGCGATCACTCCGGCAACTATCATAGCCTCAAGCGCACCCATTCCGAGACTTGGGGAAATTGTGGAGAAGCTTGCGGTAACAAGCTTAAAGGGGAGTGCGCCGGAATTTATCTGATCGGCAAGCTTCTTTGCGCTATCAGCGTCAAAATTTCCGCTGATAGTTGCATTTCCGTCACTGATGACTGCATTTACATTAGGTGCGGTAATGTAAGTATCGTCCATCCAGATAGATATCCTGCCGCTTTCGGCATAAAGTCTTTCTGTTGCCTCAGCAAACTTTTTTGCACCCTCGTCGGTAAGCTTCAGAGCGACCATCCATCTGCTGTCGGAAGCTGCCGTTTGATCGTATGCGGCGTATGCCTCGGAAACATCCTTGCCTTCAAGTATGATATTTTCGGCGGTTACACCAGTAGGATGATTAAGCTCGTCAAGCTCAAGACCCTCTCTGAAAGTAAGCTGTGCAGTCTCTCCAAGCTCCTTAACGGCAGCCTCCGGGTCAAAATCCACTTCGCCTTCCTTCCATGGAAATCTTACGATTATTCTGTCATTGCTGTAATCAACATATGCTTCGTAATCCGTGATGCTGAGGTTGATCATTCGCTGAACTATGACCTCTTTTGCCGAATCAAGCTGTTCATCCGTGGCATCAAAGCCATCGGGAGGTGTAAATGTTACGTCTACTCCGCCCTTGATATCGATTCCGAATCGAATATCATCAACGCCCTTGATATAAACTGTTTCAATGTCGCCGTAAAAGCTGCTGAAACCGAAAATAACGGAAACCGCAAAAGCGGCTATCAGCAAGAATACGACAAAGAATACAGGCTTTTTGACCCTTTTCACCTTTTTGACCATTCCTTTCCAGTGTCTGATAATAATGAATGCAGGCGCATAAGCAAACGACCGCAATTATCGTTTTATTATATCATTTTTTTGCATATATGTCAATACCTGATAAAATTTTTTTCGGAAGCATTATAACATTTTTCGTCAAAAATCAGTCAGTTTCTATATTGAAATTGTATGTGAAATTCAGAATGAAATATTGGCAATAACGAACAAAGAACGACTTGCGTCTTTGCACCGAATCTGCTTGCAGATTTTCCGTCA
>CAZDJG010000060.1:0-10987 GCA_964505695.1 uncultured Ruminococcus sp. | reverse complement strand
TTTTAAGAGCCTTTCTTATAAGATGGATATAATTTGAGGCTCTGCAGCCTCCGCCCGACTGTATCATCATAAGAGCGGTCTTGTTCACGTCGTATTCGCCCGATTTGAGGGCGTCTATGAACTGACCTATGCACAGCAGGGCAGGGTAGCAGGTATCGTTATGGACATACCTCAGTCCCTCGTCAACTATACGTCTGCCTGTGGTTGTAAGGAGCTTCATTTTATATCCGTGGTTATTGAAAATTCTTTCAAGCAGCTTAAAATGAATAGGCAGCATATTGGGAATAAGAATAGTATATTCCCTACGCATTTCCTCGGTGAAAAGGAGTCTGCCCTGTTCATTATATACAAGCTCAGCCATAAGGGGGGATCATCCTCGTTTCGTAACTTATTATTCAAAATAATTATAGCACATCGGAAAATTTTTTTCAAGAGGGAATTTTGATTTTTTTTAATTTTCTTTAAGGCAATACCGAACAAAGGCGCAAGTCGTTCTTTGCTCGGTATTGGGAACCTCTATAAACCTCCTTCACGGCAAAGCCTTGCGTTTTTGCGGCGGAGGTGTTATAATTATACATATCAAATATCAAGGGGAGCTTTACTATGCCTTTTTCGGAAAAAACCGTGAGATTTCTCGCCGAGAACCGTATGCACGACAGCAGGGAATGGTTCAATTCCCGCAAGGACGACTATAAAAAATATGTTGCGGAGCCTATGAAGGAATTTACGGAGCGGCTTTATCCCATGCTGCGGGAAAGGGACGGGTTTATTTGTCAGGTTCGCATTTCGCGTATTTACCGGGACGCAAGATTTGCAAGGGATTCGATTTTCAGGGAAAATATGTGGTGTACCTTCGGCAGGGAACGGGAGCTTTATCTTGCCGCGCCCTGCTTTTACTTCGACATTTCCCCGTGGGGCTGCGAATACGGCTGCGGCTTTTATCAGGCAGGCAGGGACAGCATGGACAGGCTCAGGCGGCTCGTTCTCGGGAACAGTCCTCTTTACACCGCCGCGGAGAGCGCATTTTCCGCACAGAACCGCTTTGAGCTTTACGGGGATATGTATAAGAAAAACCGCTTTCCGGGAGAAAGCGGCGAGAAGCTTAAATGGCTCGGAAGAAAAAATATCGGACTTACGGCAAGGTGTGACGAGAGCGATATTATCTTCGGAGAGGGACTTGCGGAAAGAGTTGCTGAAGATTTTGACAAAATATTACCGGTTTATTTCTTATTTATCGAGTCTGCCCAATCAGGCGGTTAATATACCCAAGCAGAAGCTAAGTGATGAACAAATCGTGAATTCGAGGCGCAAAAAAAATTTACAAAATATTTTCCGTCTGTACGCCCTGCCGAGCCTTTTTATTTGCGGAGACTTTTGCTACCTCGAAAATAATATCCTGTTCGTTGGGAGAAAGCTTCCGGAAAAAGCCGATCAGCGCGTTTTCTCTCGGCGACAGGCTTTTTTCGGCTTTTACGTCGAGAAGGCAGTCGGTGGTGCAGCCGAGAATGAATGCCATTTGTCTGAGCAGCTCAAGATCGGGCTGCCTTTTGTTTTTTATATAGCCGTTTATGGTGGTAGGGGCAATGTTCAGCATTGCTGCGAATTCTTTTTGACTCAGCTCCTTTTCGTCAAGGATCAATGAAAGCTTATCGCCGAAGAGCATATCTGACCGTCCTTTCAATGGTAATTATTCCTCAGTTTGCGCATTTTTATTCGGAAGTTCATTTCAAAGCCCTTTGCATACCGGCAGTTTTTGTCAAAAGATATAATAATTATACAATACCACATTCTATAATTTGTGCAAATATGCAAAATGAGTATTTTTTACTTGACAATTCGCAAAACGAGTATTATAATAAATCTAAGTTTAAAAAGCATGCGCTTTTTGCAGTTGTTCCGCTTCGGACGGCAGTTCGGCTGCGCGGCTTTTTAATCGAAATCTGGTGAAGCGGTTCGCTTCATTTATCCTCATAGCGGTTATGAGAGATTTGAAAGGAGTTAAGATTTACAATGAAGACAAATGATTTGAAGAGACAGCTCGCGGCAGTTATGGCTTTGGCGCTGACTTTCTCTTCTGTTCCCGTAGTTTCCGCAGACGACAGCCTGTCGTTCCTGCCCGCAGATGACAGCATGGTTGTGCCGACAGAGTTTACGGCTATTGATGATATTTATACAGAGTATGAAGATGCAGATGCGTCGACACCCGAAATAACTGCGTCTGGTGCTACTATCACAGACGGAGTTATTACCGTTGACGATGAAAATGAGGGATTCTCCCTTTCCTGCGCCGGTGCTGCTTGGACTTCCTCCAATACATCCGTAGCAACTGTTGATGAAAACGGTGAAGTTACTATCGTTGCTCCCGGTACAACTACCATAACCGCTATCGTTGGCGAGGACAGTGCGACCATTGACATAGTAGTTCTTGACAAAGTAGGCTACACCGTTTCAAGAGCAGACGGAAAGGATGAGGCTCTTGTAGTAGAGTTCGGCGCAGATGAAAACATTACCGCCCCAAACATTATCGACAAGCTCGACGGTCTGCTCAAGGTAACGCTTTCAGCTAACTCCTCCGTTTACAGCCTTACCTCAGAGGATTATAACTACGTTGCAACACATGACTCAGATAACGATGGCGATGACTATGAATGTTACAACGTTACGATCGCTCTTACCGATGCAGGCGAGAAGAAGTTTTTTATTGATGAAGATAGTGTAACCGCTTGTGCCGTTAATGTAAAGAAGGCAGACACGACTATTTCCAAGGCTGATTTCACTCTTACCAATGTTCCGGTTACTGTTAATAATGTTGAGACGGTTACCAATAAGGAAACTGCAGCTAAGACAGCTATCGAAACGGCTGTTAAAAAGCAGATCAAGGAAAAGTATGGCATTGAAGATGGATATACTGTTACCGTTACGGAGAAGGAAGCCGACGACGATACTGCCGACACGACCTTTGATGTTACCGTTGCAATAACCGACTTGAAGAACTTCAATGTTGAGGGCGACGGCAAGACCACTGCTACCGTTGTTTACTCCAACGACACCGTGAAGATCGTTCCTCAATACACAAGGGATGCACGTCTCGGCACTGACGAGACAACCGGAAATGATACCTATGAATATACCGCAAGTCAGTCTAATACCCCCGAGGGCAACATGAAAGCTGCCGCCGAAGAAATTAAGGAACTGTATAGTTTCGATTATAAAAATAAAAGTGATAATAGTGACATATCGGAAGTGGTAAAGGACAAGACCGGCGTTCAGGTTACAACAGTGAAGTACGATGAAGATTCCGCTACATTCACCGTAACGCCCATTGTTCTTTCGTCTGAAACAGCGAACTACGAGATAGTTGATTCCCAGACCTACACCGTAGTTGTTACCTTTAATTATGTAAGGGACGAAATTAACCCTACCTTCACCTACAAGCAGGGCGACGAAGATGTTGGTAAGAAAATCAGTGTGGACACTGCTGCTTCCACCGTTGCCGATAAGGAACAGGCTGCTATCAACACGATCCTTGCGGCTCTTGACTACGATGCTCTTGCAGGCAGCGCAGTAAAGGACGACGACTATACCGTTAAGGTTGAAGCCGTGGGCGATGCGGGAACATCGGCGAGAGAGAGCTTCAAGGTTACTTTTACCCTTGTGAATACGGATTCCTACGTACTTGCTGAAGATGCTGAAACAACCGATACTGTTACCGTTGAATACGTCAACACCGCTACGCAGACGAGAACGACTATTTCTCCCGTTATCAGCTATGACGAAGACGGCTATGAGATCGAGGTTCCCGCCTCGGCTACGGTTTCCGCAAAGAAGAAGCTTGCTAAGGCAGAGCTTGCGGAGAGCGTTAAGCTCACGGGCGTTGATTCTCTTACAGAGGGTGTTGACTACAAGTTTGAGATAGCTTCCAACGCGGCGGGTACCGAGTTTACCGCAACGTTCACTCTCCTTACCACAGCTAAGTACAAGATCGACTCTGCGTGCAATCCTACCGCGTCCGAAGGTTCTTCTGTAAACGACACCGTTTCCGCGACTATCAAGGTTTCCTACAAGCTTGTAAAGGACGAGATCACACCTGTTCTTGCGGCGGCTAAGGATACTATTGTTAAGTATATCAATGGAAACGAATCCTATACTACCGTTACAGACGCTCTTATCAAAGATGTTGTCGCAAACGCTGACAGCGCATATTACACCCTCACCGGAGCAGACGCTCTTGTAAAGGGTACCGATTACGATATCAGCGTTGAGAACAAGGGTACTGCTAACAAGCCTGTGATCAATGTTAAGTTCACACTCAAGTCCACCGATACTTACACAGTTACAGACGCAGCCGTTACAGAGATTTCTATCCCTGTTGAATATAAGATTCAGACGGTGGTTGCTCCTGCGTTCTGCCATTGGGACAGCGCAGCAAACAGCGGAAATGGTGCGAATGTTGCTGACCCCGTAGTTATCAAGACCTCTCCTTCCGTTAAAAAAGATGCTGAAAAGCTCAAGGCAAAGGTAGTTAAGGACGTTACGGCGGCTCTTATCGATCAACTTCCCGACGGAATGGTCGAGGGTACGGATTACACTCTTGAATTTGCAGACCTTGGCGATCCTACTGACGCAGGTTTCTGGAAAGACGCTTCTAGTCAGTTTGGTGAATCCGATTCCTCTTACAAATCAACAAAGATCACCATGAAACTTCTTGACGACGAGAAGTATGTATTCAGCGGTTCTGTTCTCGAGAACAAATCAAACGATACCAACGACAATGGTTATGTTGACGTAAACTGGATCAATGTTGTTGTTATGATTGAGGAGGCGGATGCTATTGCTATCGCTCCCGTTGTAACTGCTCCCAAGTCTCTCACCGTTGAGGTTTATGCGGACGACGATCTTGCAACACGCTTTGAAAAGGCAAAGAATGCCGCTGCAGAGAGCGCAAAGGTTGTTATTTACAGTGGAAACGGAGACATTACCGATACGCTCACAAGGGGCTGGGACAAGGACTATGCGATAAATACATGGGGAGCTTACAACAGCAATACAGAAGAAAATTACGATGAGAATGACGCTATGCCCGTGATCACAGTTGCGTTCGAACTTGTGAACGATAGTGATTATAGCATAACGGAAGGAAGTGTAACGTACAACGACGGAGATAATTCCGTTACAAAAACCCCTGTGACATCGGCAAACGTTACCGTAACCTACAAGGAAGTTGAAAAGCCCGATGTTGAAACCGACAAGTGGGTACAGAGCGAGGACGGCACATGGAGCTACACCGCTTCCAAAGCCTCCAGCGAAGCGGATCCCATCACCGAACCCAACCTTATTCTTGACCTCGGCGAGGACGTTGACCTTGAGAAGGTAACGAACATCTCCGCTACCATTTCCATGACAGGCGAGGGCGCATATGCGGGCGGTACTCTGGGCGCAACCCAGCTCCCCGAAAAGTGGATCACCTCCGACTGGTCCAACGAGGATATGACCGACGGCAAGATGACCGTTTCCCTCGATGTTGACGGCGGTGTCACCGCAGACAGCGCACAGCTCCAGCTCTGGTGGATCGGCAAGGATACTACCATAACCCTCGATAAGGTAGAGGTAGAGGTAGAGACCGAGCAGTCCGAAAAGGCTGAATCGCCTGAGATCACGAAGGTTATCACCGACAGAGAAGCAAATACTATCGGTCTTAACTGGGAAAAGGTTGACGGCGCAGTAGGTTATCGTGTATATGCTAAGACTACAGGCACAGGCTGGACTCGTCTTGCAAGCACTTCAGGCGAGGATGCTACAGGTAAGTGGCTCAGAGGTCTTGATCCTACTAAGAAGTACTGCTTCATTGTTAAGGCATATGTAAACGGCGAATGGACTGACTATGATGCGGCTAAGACAAAGGTTGCATCTCCTTGCAGTGCTAAGCCTATCATCACAAAGGCGGACGCTCAGACCGGCAAGATTGCTCTTAACTGGACTTCAACCGTTAATGCTTCCGGCTACGGCATTTATGTCAAGGCCGAGGGCGGCAAGTGGACACGTTATGCTATGACTACAGGTATTAACTCCATCGGCAAGTGGGTTAAGCTTGATGCCGGCAAGAAGTACACAATTGCCGTTAAGGCTTATGTTGACGGCAAGTGGACGGATGTTACTTCAGAGGATATGGTAACGGTTACCGCAAAGTAATTTTATAATCCTTTCATTGAAAACGCTCCCGTTTCGGGAGCGTTTTTTTTGATTATGCAAAATATACAAAAGATAATAAAATTATTTTTGTGTAAAATACTCTAAAAATTCGTTGACACAGGCGGATTATTTTGGTATAATGATAATAACTACAGGGTGAACTGTGCCCATTTTCGCATAAGATATGTATAAAGAGCAATAACTTAAACGGGAGGAATCATTGCCGTGGAAACAATCAATTACAGTCGCTTCAAGGAATCATGCACCGAATTCAGGAGTGCGTTCAGTGACGCATTTTTCAGCAGCGGCAGGCTTTTCTGCCACCCTCTGCTGGAGGGTGTTATATATGCACCGTGTACTCCGGAGGAGGCAAAAAGCAACAGCGCGGATATCTGCCGGATGGCGGATATGCTCCTAATGTCCGAGGACGGAAAAGAGTTTCTTCCCTTTAAAATTGCCGAGGCAAGGAAAATTGCCGAGGAAAACGGCTCTGTCTATATTTCCAACCTGCTTTTCAAGGAGGTGTTCATGGCTCTCGACTGGATGATCGACGGCAAGCATGATACTCTTATCATCAGCGAGGAGCATATGAAAAAGGAGGGCAAGAACTACGCCCCCGTGACCCCCCTTACAAACGTTATCCAGCCGTTTAAGAAGATCACAAGCAATTTCCTTTATAAAAAAGGTACTCCCGAAGAGCCTGCCGTTCTCACCGACAAGGATATTTCGGAGCGGTTCGACAGTCATATCGGGGATCTGCTTGCGGATTTTGCCGGAACGGAATATGCGGGCGAGCCGCAGTTCGATATTTTCGGCAGCAAGATCACCGTTGATAAAAACGAGGCAAAATGCAGGGAGGTTGAAAAGGGAATAACACTTGCACAGTCTGTTTGTGAAGAAATGGCGCCTAATGAGGCGGTTTTCAAAAGCTGCGGCATTGATTTCGCCATGATGTCCTATTTGGCAAAGCTTTTTGTCCTTGAAGCGGAAAAATGCGGCGTGAAGTGCGAAGAGAAGGACTTTTCGGACTGTGCCGATGTTTCCGCAATGGGTGAGCGGTTTAAAAAGCTTGTTTCCGAAAAGAACGGCGGAGGCTTTAAATATTCCGAGCCCGACAAGGCTAAAACCGAAAAAATGCTCCGCGATATCGAAATGTCGGGCGAAAACGCCGACGAGCTTAAAAAGAGCGTTTCAGAGCTGCTTTGTATCCGTCCCGTTTATCCCTGCGTTTTCAATCTTGCGCGGGCAATGTCGCCTACCGACGCTGAAAATGTGGAAAATATTGCAAATTACTGGGGATCGTCCGCTCTTACTCCTCTTGCTCTTGCCGACTATCTTGCCGATGCGTATGTTTCTGCCGAAATGAGAGACAGCTCAGGTGCGCTTGTCTGCGGCGGATCAAAGGCAGGGGTTATTGCCGAGGATCTTAAAACGGCTTGTGCAAAGTATAAGCTTAAGGTTCTGCCTGTTCTTGACGAGCTTTCCGCATACTGCGAGGCTTTTGAAAAGCAGTCGCGCACCTATAACGGCACCCTCTTTGAATCAAAGGAGGAAATGGAAAAGGCTGTAAAGAACGAAAAGGAGCTTTCCGAGCTTTGCGCCGACCTTACGGCTCTGAACGAGGATGAGCTTAAAAAGCTCCGCAAATACATATATGACATGAAGCTTGACAGAAAAACCACGGGAAAATATCTGCTTAAGATCAAGCTTGCTCTCAATGACTGCGAGGCAAATCAGCTTAAAATGCTCTGTACGGGAATTTCCCTTAAATCCGCCGATGAGCTTGAGGCTCTTAAAAAGAAGATCACCGCCGGCGGCTTTGATGAAACTGTCAGCGCACCCTTTATGGCGCAGATAAACGATGGTATACTCAGTGCGCAGCTTAAAGAGCTTACCGATATGTTTAAGTCCGTCCCCGATATTGCTAAGGCAGACAGCATTGAAAAGGCTCTTGCATCGGGAAAATATGACAGCATCTTCAAAAGGCACTTTACCGCCAAGCTTGACGGCATAAGGACAGGATTTGCAAAGGCTGAGATCAGCGTGATATGCATGGGCATTGCCGAGGCTGCGGAGGGTCGTCTCAAGGAAATTTCCGAAAAGCTTGAGGCTGTCAAGTGTTCGGATTCTGTCAAGAAGCCTTTCAGAAAGGAAATTGCCGCCCGCTTTGCCACTCTTGAGGAGCAGGCTGCCGCAAGGGCGTTTGAAGGTATCCAAACTGCCGACAAGGTTAAGCTTTCTCAGATGAGGGAGATTATAAAGTCGGGCAAATTCAAGGCTGAACTTACAGATAAGTATGCAGCTCAGATCGACAAGCGCGAGGCTGAGATCGACAACGCCGAATTTATCAAAAAGTGCGAAACCATTCCGCAGATGGACGAAAAGGCTCTTGAGGATATATCCGCTGCCCTGAAGAGCGGAAAATATCCGGAGGATATCTGTGCAAAGTACATTGCAGCCGCCGATGACAGGAAAAATACCCTGCTCAGAGAAGAACTTTCCGCAATGTGCAGGGATATACCGTCCATGGATCCCGCAAAGCTTGACGAGCTTGAAGCAAAGCTTAAAAACGAAAAGTATCCGTCCGAGCTTACATCGGGATATTTCGATACCATTAACGGAAGAAGAAAGACCCTTGTAAATCTGGAAGTAGATGCTTTGTGCAAGAACATATCCGGTATGTTCAAGCCTGAGCTTGCCAAGCTTTCCGAAAAGCTTAAAAATGAAAAATACGATCCTGAATATACCAAAAAATATTTTGAAGAGATCGAAAACCGTTTCAATAAGATCGAAACCGAAAAGCTCTCCGCAATGTGCAGGGATATTGAAAAGCTGAAGAAGCCTGAGCTTGAAAAGCTTTCCGCAGATATAGCAAAGCTTGAGTTCAAGAAGGAAAATAAGGATATCTTCCTCGAAAAAATCAGAAAGCAGGAGATCTCTCTTATGAAATCCGAGCTTGAGGAGCTTTGCAGGAATATTCCCAACACGCCGAGAAACGAGCTTTCAAAGCTTAAAGAGGCTCTCTCCGGCGGCGGCTTTGACAAGGAGCTTTCTGCAAAATATATCGAACAGATCGACAAGCGCACAGAGGAGCTTATCAAAAAAGAGCTTTCGGATCTGTGCAGCAACATTGCGGGAGCTCCGAAGGATAAGCTTATGTCTATGAAGCTTGCTATCGCCGAAAACCCTGACTATGCCGTTCTCGGAAAACCTTATACGGAGCAGATCGAAAACCGCCTGAAGGCGATTGATAAGGCTGAGTTCGACAAGCAGCTCGCATCTATTGAAAAGCTTGACCTTGCGGCTCTCGATAAATTCGAGGAGGAGCTTGAAAACCGCAAGCCCGCTCTTGACGCAAAGCTTTATGAGGCGTCCGCCGACAAGTGCAGGGAAAGGCGGGAAACTCTCGAAAAGGCAGAGCTTGATAAGCTGTGCGCCGGTATCAAGAGCGCAGATATTTCAGTTCTGAACGATCTGAAGGAAAAAATCTCCGAGGGAAGCTTCACATCGGAGTATACGTTCCCGTATATCAAAAGGATCGACGACGAGATCAGCGACCGCCATGTAAAATACTTTACAAAGCTTACGGAAAGTATTGGCGGAATGTCTCGTGCGGAGCTTATCGTTCTTCTTGAAAAGATCAATAAAAACGAGACAAACTGCCCCGATGATATGCTTCAGAGGTATATCGGCAAGGTAAATTCCAAGATAAGAGAGGCTGACAGCAATATCCTTGCTCAGAAGTGCAGAGATCTCAGCAGCGTTTCCGAGCACCGCAGCTTCGAGCTTATCAAGGATATCAACGAAATGGATATAGACGCAGATACCAAAAAGCGTTTCATTACTCAGGTGGAGCTGCATATTACCAACCTTAAAACCGTTGAGCGCGACGGATATGTAGAAAAGCTTGACACACTTATGAAGAACAACAGCATTACTGGCGTTCAGTTCTATGTTCCCGGTATTTCCAAGTCCTTTGACAGCCTTTATGTTAAGATTCAGAATGCATATGCAAGCACCGAGCAATTTGAGATGCCTGTGCTTATCCATGAGGTCACTATGGGTCACCCCGAGGATTCCTATCTGCTTACTGTAAATTATCTTTACTATCAGGGCAAGAACGGTCTGGGACATATTCCCGTAGATCAGATAGAGCGCTTTGAGGTCAAGAAGGGTCTTTTTGCTTCCGGTATTCATGTTGTTGAGAAAAACGGCAAATCAAGCGAGCTGCCCAACAGTATAGATAAAAAGCTGCTTGACAACGCTACAAAGGTCCTTAACGGTATCCTGGGAATTATTCAGAAGGATAAGTCCGCCGCTAAGCTCAGAGAGGCTGAGGAAATCAAGGCTGCCGAAGAAGCAAAGCTCAAAGAGCTTGAGGAAGAGCGCATTGCTATTGAAAATGCAAGGAAAAAGGCAGAAAGCGCATCTGTGGCAGATAAGACAGCCGCTGAAAAAGCCGAGGCAGCTAAGTCTGAGGAAGCAAAGGAGGCTAAGGAAGAGCCTAAGCCCGAGCCTAAGCCTGTAAAGCCTATTCAGGTAGTTGTATCGCCAATTCCCGATGTTAAACCTATAGTTCATATTACGGATAACAAAGCCGCAGAAAAATCCGAGACAGAGGTTAAGCCTGCTGCAGCGGTTCCCAAGCCTGCACCTGCTGCGGAGATTAAGCCTGCTGCGGCGGTTCCCAAGCCTGCGCCTGCTGCGGAGATTAAGCCTGCTGCGGCGGTTTCCAAGCCTGCGCCTGCTGCGGAGATTAAGCCTGCTGCGGCGGTTCCCAAGCCTGCGCCTGCTGCGG
>CAZDJG010000059.1:0-10992 GCA_964505695.1 uncultured Ruminococcus sp. | reverse complement strand
TGACCGAACCAATAGAGGATTTGCCGTGAAGGAGGTTTATAGAGGTTCCCTTTATGTAGTTTTGAGATGTCTGCGGCGGGAACATATCTGCCATCTGACGTTAAGACATCTGTTTTTCCGCATTTTTCCAAAGCTTACAAACAGATCGGCTGACATGATAAGTATAAGAAATATTGAAAGCGGCTTTGCCTCATTACATGGGATTTGACATATAACCGCCATTATCGGGTCAAAGCATACCCCCATAAAAGAGGTTATTACTGCCGAAAAGCCAATGCTTGTGGGAACCGACGTGTACTGTGTGATATGCATAGGGATCCAATTGTAATTCCAGTATTGTATTCCGCAGAATTTTTCCATAAAGCGACCGAGAATAAGCTCGCACACCGTTACAACAGTAAATGCGCAGAGAAAGTAAATCACAAGACATTTTGTCCTTGAAGCATCTGTAATTCCGATACCGCACAAAACAACGTTCTCCGGAGTGCCTATCAGCAGATACATTCCCACAACAAGCACACCGTAGCCCATAAGAAAAGGCATATTCATATTGCGATTGTCGATATATCCTTTTGTTATCATAAGCCAGATGTTTTCAAGGCAAAAACCGAGGAATGAAATCACAGCCATCATAATTCCGAGCGAATAAAGATCATATTTCATAAGAATACCATCCTTTCATATTGTTCCTACGATACTAATATATTCCTTTTTTCGCAACAGAACCTCAACTAAATTTCAACTTTTGTTGAGGAATAAAATTTATCGTTTTTCGTAGTCATTTAAAATCAGCGCGCGGGTACATTATATCAACTGAGCCATGCAAAGCTTGTAGTAAAGCCCTTTTTTTGCCATAAGCTCCTCATGCGTACCCGATTCGGCAATGCCCTTGTCGGATATGTACATTATTTTGTCACAGCTTCTGATGGTAGAAAGTCTGTGTGCAATGATAAAGGACGTTCTGCCTTTAAGAAGATGGTCGATCCCCCGCTGAATAAACCGCTCTGTCTTTGCATCAATGGAGGAGGTAGCCTCATCAAGCACCAGTATTTTGGGGTCTGCAAGGATAGTTCTTGCAAATGCGATCATCTGTCGCTGTCCCTGTGAAAGAGAAGAACCTCTTTCCTTTACGAATGTATCATATCCGTCAGGCATTTCTCTGATAAATTCGTCTGCCCCTACGATTTTGCAGGCTGCAATGATCTCCTCGTCTGTGGCGTCAAGTCTGCCGTATCTGATGTTATCCCTTATGCTTCCGCTGAAAATAACGCTGTCCTGAAGCATTATTCCCATCTGCGACCGCAGGGATCTCAAGGTAACATCGGAAATATCCGTTCCGTCAATAAGCAGCCGTCCGCTGTTCAGATTATAAAACCTGGATATAAGATTTACAATAGTTGTTTTTCCTGCTCCGGTAGGTCCGACGAGAGCCACGCTCTCACCGGCTTTTACGTCAAAGCTGAGGTTTTCGAGGATATTTACTCCATCTTCATAGCCGAAGGTAACGTTTTCAAATGAAACATCACCCTTGATGAGCGGCATTTCAAAGGCGTTTTCCTTGTCGGTGACGGTAACAGGCTCATCCATAGTTTCAAAAATTCTTTCGAGGTATGCAATGGTGTTGATAAAGGTATTATACAAATTTGAAAGATTCATGATAGGCTGCCAGAAGCGTCCGGAATAACCGGTCATTGCAACGATAGTACCTACCGTAATACCCGCTTTTGGTCCGAGAACAAGCAGACCGACAAGGTATATGGCTGCCGTGACCCAGATGGAGATATTATCCGCCACGGGCCATACTGCATTTGAAAAATAAATTGCTTTCATCCAGCTTTTGCGGTATTCCTTTGAAAGTCGGTCAAAGATCTCCTCGTTTTCTTCCTCACGGGTAAAGCTCTGGGTTATGCTTACGCCCACAATCCCCTCGTGAAGATATGCGTTAAGGTTTGAGGACTTATTTGAAACACTCTGCCATGCTCTGCGCTGCATTTTCTTTATTCCGAACATAAACGCAAGGAATAAAGGCAGTCCCGCAAGTACTGCAAGAGCAAGCTGCCAGCATACAATAAACATGAATGCTATTATAAAAATAATATTGAACATTTCAAGGACAAACGTAATAAGTCCGTTTGTAAGCAGATCGGAAACGCTGTTTACATAATTTATAACACGGGTAAGAATTTTTCCGTGAGGACGAGTATCATAATATTCAAACGGAAGCTTTTGCAGATGCTCGAAAAGATCTTTTCTGATATCATAGATCATATTCTGTCCCGCAACAGTCATTATCCTTGATCTTACCGTAGAAAAAACAACGCTTATTATGATCGTAAGCAGCAGCATTACTGCAAGAAATACCAGCTCCGGAATATTCTTTTCAGGTATGGTAACGTCCAGCGCCCGACGTGTTATAAGCGGAGCCATAAGGGAAATAACAGCCGCCGCAACGCTTAAAAGCATTGCCGTAATTACCTGGTTTTTGTATTTTCCCACATACACAAGCGCACGTTTGAAATGCCGTATATCAAAGGGGCTTTCAAGCTCCTCGTCAACATCATATTTGTTTCTTGCCATTTTTTCGCCCTCCTTTTCTCATATCGGTCTTCGTTCAAACAAAGACCGGTATCATGTCTGCAAATTGTAAACCTCTCTGTAATAACCCTGACGTGAGATCAGTTCCTCGTGAGTGCCTATATCCTCGATCCTGCCGTCTCTGAGAATGATTATCTTATCGGCATTCTTCGTTGAGGAAATACGCTGGGCAATTATTATCTTTGTACACTTAAAATCAAGGCTTTCAAGACTTTTCTGTATATATTTTTCCGTTTCCATATCTACTGCCGAGGTAGTATCGTCAAGAATAAGCACTGCGGGCTTTATAGCAAGGGCACGGGCAAGGGATATCCTCTGCTTCTGACCGCCGGAAAGTCCGACTCCCCTTTCGCCGATTATAGTATTGTAGCCGTCGGAGGTTTTCCTGATAAACTCATCCGCAGCCGCAAGACCGGCATATTTATATACATCCTCCTCAGGCATATCGCTTCTTCCGAATGCAATATTTCCATCTATAGTGTCTGAAAAAAGAAGCACGTCCTGGGAAGCCACTCCGATATTTTTTCTTAGCTGTTTCAGCTTCAGCATACGAACGTCTGTTCCGTCAACGTATACCTTTCCCGATGAAACATCGTACATACGGGAAATAAGACTGATAAGAGCGGTCTTTCCCGAACCCGTAGGAC
The DNA here is from genome assembly GCA_964505695.1 of uncultured Ruminococcus sp. GTDB lineage: Bacteria > Bacillota > Clostridia > Oscillospirales > Ruminococcaceae > Huintestinicola. The sequence continues at coordinate 7,750 of CAZDJG010000059.1, read as the reverse complement.
CCATTATCGCCACAGTTTCTCCCGGATCGATTTTAAAGGAAATATCCTTCAGTACCTCGCTTCTTTTATTATATGAAAACGATACATGGTCAAATTCAACAGAGCCGCCGAATCTTTCCGGCTTGTCCGCAGCGTCCGCACGATCGACAATAAGCGGGCGTGAATAATAAACCTCTATGATCTTATTGAGTGAGGCAACAAATCTTTGCAGGTCGTTGATGATATTTCCCAGCATTCTCATAGGGTTTGTCATAGTCCAGATCAGACCCGAAAAAGCCGTATATTCACCTACGCTGATCCTTCCCGTTATCACAAAAAAACCTCCTGCCAGCATCTGGATAACAGACAGTCCCTGTGCTGTAATTTCTATAAACGGAAAATATTTCAGCCATACAAGTGATGCACTTTTATTTGCAGCGGAATAGTCCTTGTTCTGCTTATCGAATTTGGCCGTCTCATAATCCTCGCGGGCAAAAGCCTTTATAACACGGTTTCCCGAAATATTTTCCTCAGCACCCGTATTCATTTCGGAAAGGCGGTCACGAAGATCGACATATTTAGGTCCTATGACCTTTTTAAATGCAAGCGTAATCCCGAAAATAACCGGAGTAAGCGCGATCATGCATAATGCCATGAGCCAGTCGATGGAAAAGAAAAAAATCACCGATGCGCTGAACAGGACCACACATTCAAGCACAGCCTTGATGATCCACGCAATTGAGTGCCGAACCATATCCAGGTCGCCGCTGAGACGGGTCATCAGATCGCCTGTGCTGTTTTTATCGAAAAAATCCGAATCCTGCCGCTGAACGTTGGCAAAAAGGTAATTCCTCACCTTGTAAATGATCCCTTGAGACGCTTTTTCGTAGCATATTCCCGAACTGTAGGTGATACAGGTTCTAAGCAGAGTAAAGCCTATCATTGCTGCGACAAGATATATAAGTCTGTCCGGATTTGAAGCAAGATTTTCCGCCGCTGATTCTCCGTATATATATTCGTCAACGATCTGCTGACTGTAATGGGGTGTGATTATGTACATTGACTGACATATGACAGTCATACAAAGCGCCGCTATATAAACGGCACGGTAGCCTTTAAGGTTTTCCCACAGCCATCTTATCTGGAACATTATCTCATTCCTTCCCTGTTTGTTATCGTCTTAAGGCAATACCGAACAAAGAACGGCTTGCGCCTTTGCCACAAAATTTGCTTGCAGATTTTCCGTCATCTTGCACAAAAAACCTTGACAGGCGACAGCCTGTCTGCGAATTTTTTGTATAACCCGACAAAAATCTGACTGCGCATCTTCGGTACAATCTTTATTCGGTATTGCCTTAAAAGTATATCACTTTGATATCCAAAATAATATAAGATATGTATCTGAAAATTGTAAAAATATGTCAATGGAATAAAATAAAATGCAGTCTAAGATTTGAACCGATATCATAGCAATACACATAAAAAGCCCCTGACACAAATAAGAAAAATGTTCCCTGCTTAAAAAACAAGGAACATTTTTCTTATGCTGTAAAATTGAAAATTTATTTCTTTATTCGTCTGACCTTTACCCTGACGGGCTTTTTGCTAACCGCTGCCTGAGCATTTGCAGCAGCCTCGGCGATAAAAAATTCCTGAGCATCAAGCGGTTCTTCGCCCTCCGAAGGAGCCGTTCTTGAATAGCTTCCGTCAGGATTCTGAAGTCTTGCCTTTACGTTATCCCTGAGCATTATATCAAAAATATGCAGCACTCTGTTCCGGATAACCTGTGAATTTACGGGTGCGGCAACCTCTATTCTTCTGATAGTGTTTCTGGTCATAAAATCGGCTGAAGATATATAAACCTTTTGCCTGCTGCCTGTTCCGAAGATATATATTCTCGAATGCTCAAGATATCTTCCGACAATACTGCGTACCGTAATATTCTCGGTTTTACCGGGAATACCCGCAACAAGACAGCAGATTCCTCTGATAACCATCTGTATTTTTACACCTGCGCAGCTTGCTTCGATAAGCTTATCTATAAGCACCTTATCGGTAAGCGAATTTAGCTTCAGACCGATATATGAGTCTTCGCCGCATTCGGCAGCGGCGATCTCTCTGTCAATAAGCTCGATTATTCTGTTCTGTAAGGAAAGAGGCGCAACAAGAAGATATGTGGAATTTTCAACAAGATTTCCGATAGAAAGGGCATTGAAAACCGTTCCTGCCTCTGCTCCGATATCCATATCCGCAGTCATAAGAGACAGATCGGTATAAAGCTCGGAGGTCTTTTCATTATAGTTGCCCGTTCCTATCTGTGTTATATACTGAAGCTCACTGCCGTTTTTGCGGGTGATCAGCAGCAGCTTTGAATGAACCTTCAGATTTTCGGGACCGTACATTACCTTGCAGCCTGCTTTTTCAAGCCGCTTTGACCATTCAATATTGTTTTCCTCGTCAAATCTTGCCCTGAGTTCCACAAGGACAAAAACGTCCTTGCCGTTCTCTGCTGCATTGATGAGAGCTTCAACTACTTTAGAATTTGACGCAACACGGTAAAGGGTTATTTTAATGGAAACAACATCGGGATCGTTTCCTGCCTCGTTAAGCAGCGAAATAAAGGGACGTATGCTCTCATAAGGATACGAAAGCAGAATATCCCTCCGCAGTATCTGTGGGATCATAGGCATACCGTGAACGATCCCCGATGGACGGCATGGCATAACAGGGTGATAAAACATTTCCGGGTGCGATTTTTCTATTCTGTTTCTGAGCGAGAAAATGAAAGACATATCAAGTGGAGCAGCGCACTGTGATATCTGCTCTTCACCAAGTTCAATGTTATTGCAAAGGAATTTTTCGGAATCCCTGTCAAGCTCTCCGCAAATTTCAAGCCTTACGGGAGAAAGCTTTTTACGCTTTTTAAGAAGCTCTTCCATGACCTGCCGGAGATCAACGTCGTGGTCGTAAAGTGCTTCCTCCATATTTATATCGGCATTTCTCGTAATTCTTATCAGCGCCTTGCCGATGATCCTGTAGTTTTCAAAAACATTTCCGCAGTAACGAAGGATCACGTCCTCTGAAAGGACAAATCTAAGTTTTTCCTTGTCGGGAAGAAGGATAATTCTCGGAAAGCTGCCGTTTGCAGGAATAATACCGAGCTTTACGGAATTTTTTGATTCAAGATGAGTAACGGCATATATATCTTTATTTTTCAAAAACGGGAACGGGTGACGCTTATCCACCACCTGCGGTGAAATAATAGGACGTATCTCGGAATTAAAGAAAGCCCTCAGATATTCATCCTCCTCGGGGAGCAGCGATGAAAGCTTGACGTGTTCTATGCCGATAGACGAAAGAGCGCGCATGGTATTAAAATATGCAGCGTCCTTTAACGGAACAAGCTCGGCAACCTTACGGTAAATTGCGTCTAACTGATCTTTTGGGGTCATGCCGGTCTTATTGTCGGCGGAATTATCGTTTACAAGAATCCTGTCATAAAGAGAACCCACTCTTATCATAAAAAATTCGTCAAGATTAGACTGAAATATCTGAGAAAAAAGAAGTCTTTCGCAAAGAGGCACATTTTCATCGGTAGCCTCCTCAAGAACGCGGACATTAAATTTAAGCCAACTCAGTTCTCTGTTGTCATAGCAGCTATTCATAATAACAAACCTCGCTCGGATTATGTATTTTTATTGACACAAAAATTTGTATTCACAAGGTAATATACCCATCTTTTCGGTATTTTTCCGGATACTGTAACTTTATGAAAACAAGTTCTGATTATAATTACAGGGGTTCTCTATAAACCGGGACACGAGCAAAGCCTCGTCCATTGGTTCGGTCAGATGCAAGGCATCAGACCGCAGTAATACTTGCTGTCTTACAAGGTCTGATAACGAAGCAGATGACCGAACCAATAGAGGATTTGCCGTGAAGGAGGTTTATAGAGGTTCCCTACAGCAAATTTTGCAGATATTCAACTGTAAATTTTTCATTTCAGGTTAAAAATAAGTAAAACCTGCCGAAAAATCATTCCTCGCAGTAATAAATGAGATGAGTTCTGACTGCAGAAAGCATTTCACGGTAAAGCTCTGTTGCTTCGGTAAGTCCGCATATCATTGCAGGGTCGTTAAGAAATGCGTTGAATGCAACATCGAGGTCCTTTTTTTCATAAGCCTTCACAACAATCTCACTGTTGATGCAGTGCCGCAGGGTCAGTCCCAGAATATCGTGAGGCAGTGCTCCTGCGCATACGGGACGGACATTTCCCTTGCTGATGAGAGAATTGGTCTGCACAACAGCTCCGGACGGAAGATTTTCGACCTGACCCATATTCGGCATTGAAACAGGGCATACGAAATTACCCATTCCCGACAGCGCACGTATCATTGCAGCGACCTCTGTTGAGTATACGGATTTCGGCAGCGATTCGCCGCTCATATATTTTTTGACCTTTGCAGTCTTGTCCGTGAATATTTTCTTTTTATAATTTACTGTCATGGGTGTAAACTTCCAACGGCTCATTTCCTTGGAATTTCGGGTAAACCACGGCGGACAAAAGCCTGCTGTAATACGGTCGTTCTGTGCAGGTATAAGACCGTAGCGCAAAAACAGGTCAAATTTTATTTTGTGAGCGTCTGCATCGGGATTGGTTTTATATTCGTTTACTCTGAATTCAAACCCATCCGAACAATATTTTTCGGCATATTCCGCAAAAATCGGGAATATATCCTCACCTTCGTAAGAAGCCTCGTCAAACCATGAAAAACCGTTTATTCCCAAAAGATTGGTCTTGATATCGCGTCTGCGCACTCCCGATATCCCCTTGCTTTCGCAGATCATGGATGCAAGCATATCACGGCAGGAATAGGTCGAGGTATCCGCTCCGACAAGCTTTATTTCCGGAAAGGTCATTTTCATTACGGTGATACACTCAGCCATAGGCGTACAAAGGCTTATGACCCACGCATCGGGGCAAAGCTCTCTGATTTTTTTTGAATAATCCGCACACAGGGGCATTATCTTCAATGCTCTTATAATGCTGCCAAGTCCCGAATTTTCCGCCGACGGCTGAAATATTCCGTAGGTTTCGGGAAGATGCAGTTCGGCAACCAGTTCTTCAAGAGAACCGGGGTCAAAGGAAAGTATGACAAAATCGGCGTCTCTCAGAGCTTCTTCAGGCTCATCGCAGGCAAGATATACAATGTCGCCCCGTAAGCCTCCGCGGTCATGAATGCCGTTTCCTATTACTTCATTTGCAAGTGCGCAGGTTTTATCCGTATCATAAAGCTTGACCATGGCGCATATATCCTCGCAGGCAAGCTCCGGGATAAACTTCCAGCCGAAATTGCACGAGCCTCCTCCGATATATGCTATATTGAGTCTTTCACCGTTCATTGTCCTTTTCCTTTCAAGTCCTTTTTGCATATTACGAGCCTTCAGATAAATTTTACAATAAATACGGCATTTTGTCAAGAGTAATATTAGACTGTCACAGCATCTGCGCTATCCCTTGATCCGGCATCAGTTTTTTCCGACGTTTCGATAGTGGTTTCAATGCCGTTTACGGTCACGCTCGGATCGTCAAGGTCGATAATAAGGCACTTTCTGCCCTGAATAACGGTAGTGCGTACCTTGTCTGTAGCATCTCTGCTTATATTGACGGTTATTTCGGGAACAGAAAGAACGGTTTTGTTTTCAACAAGATTAGAGGCTTTAAGAGCCGCGTCGCCGATGACGGACTTATATACCGAATTCAGAGCTTCAAGCTTTTCATCGCTTATTCCGGCATCCGAAAGTATTGATCTCATTCTTGACGGATCTATAACGGGCGGTTCGGTTTCATTTTTGTTCTGATCAATAACTTCCTTGATAATATCATTCACACGGGTTATGACCGTATAATCAAGCTCCTCACGGCACACGTCAGTAAGTACACGGCGGAAACGCTCCTTCTCTCCGTCGGGAGTAAAATCAAATCTGCATTCGAGAACGTCCTCAACTATGGACAGATTGGGCTTTTTAGGCGAACGGGTGTAATACATTACCCTGTTCACATCAGGGCTGCGGTCGCTGAAAACAGGATAGAAAAAGCCGTCCTGAGGTGCTTTGGAAATGATCATCTCGGTGTTTGATTTCTTTGCGATCGTGTCGGCGGTCTGATCATAAAAAAGTCCGTCGTCACCTGTGTTTACAGGACATATCGCCGTTACGATAAAATTATATTCCGAATCACCCTCACCGATGGATTCGTCGTTTTTATCCTTCACAAGGATACTGTATGTACAATGACCCGAAATAACGGTATAGGCACAGGACATATCGGTATTTTCAACTATTCTGCCGATAAACGCCTTATTAGCTTCTTCGTCCTCAAGCCTGCCTTTCACAGCAGCATACAAAGTATTCTGAGCACCGCCCTCCTCGTAGGATTCGTTGGGAAAAGCATACTCATTGAGATTTTTTCCGAGACTTCCGCTGAACACCTTTTTAAGAGTTTCCATGACCACAGCGCCTTCGTCCTCCGCAACAGCGTGCCAGCTTCTCGATTCGGTGTACCTGATATTTTTTTCTGCGTCCGCATACGCATAAAGCACACGGTTAACGGTAAATAATCCACAATCATCGGAGAAATTTCTCTTGATCTCAGCAACTTCTTTTTTATTCATTTTGTTATCACCTGTATCCTTTATTTCTTTTGAATTCCCACAAATAAAATCAAGAGACAAATGACTGAATTTGCCTCTTGAACAATATAATTATACACAAAATAATTAAATAAGTCAACCCGAAAACATAAAAAATTTCAAAACAAATAAAACGCCTCAATAATGCCGCCTGACTGATTATTTCACATTCATAAGTACATTTTTCGCAAGCCACTCAGCTACTCCATTCTCGTCATTTGATAATGCAATGCTGTCCGCAATGTCCTTAACGATCGGAACAGCATTATCTACTGCAATGCCTGTTCCGCACATTTTAAGCATTTCCATATCATTTGTATCATCACCGAAAGCCACTATTTCATTTAAAGATATATTCAGTATCCTTGCCAATTCGCAAATAGCCTGTATTTTTCCGGATTTTTCCGGTAAAAAAGAATACCATTTTTCTCCGCGGTAGCTCTGCAAACGGCAATGATTTTTATTTGCAATTTCCAATGCCGTTTCATGATTCGGAAGTTCGGTCACAATTTTATTTGCTTTACAGTACATCGGTTCCCGATAATCATAATAAACTGCCTTATGCAGTCTTTCGGATTCGGATATGTGCATACTGTTCCAAAATACCCGGCGCCCCGCTGCCACTATAATCTCCGCAGTATTATCCTGCGCAAGTATATCTTGTATGATTCGGTTCGCATCATCTGTTTCAAAGGTACAGCTATAAATTTCTTTGCCGTGCCGATGAATGAGCGTTCCGTCCGTTGTGATCTCATAATCAGGTTGGATTGCTTCTATATAGCGTTCCGCTCCTATCCAGAACCGGGCAGTAGCAATGACAATATAAATGCCGCGGTTTCGGCAGCTTCTCAGAATTGATTTTGTACGTTCCGATATTCTGCCGTCAGAGCAAAGCAAGGTTCCGTCAAGGTCGGTTAAAATCATTTTAGGAATCATGATCAGCTCCTCCTGTAAATTCCGATGTAGTGGTATAAAAAAACAGACACCAAACTTGATATATTTATATCAAACTGGCATCTGTTTATGGCGGAGAAGGAGGGATTCGAACCCTCGATGCGCTATTAACGCATACACGAGTT
>CAZDJG010000058.1:0-11457 GCA_964505695.1 uncultured Ruminococcus sp. | reverse complement strand
AGACGGCGTGCTCCGCACATTTTCTCTCAAACAAGGTTTTTAGAGGTGACCTTATCTTATTTGGAAAGGTATATTATTTATGTGCGGAATTGTCGGATATGTAGGCAAGGAGGAATGCACATCGATCCTTGTAAATGCTCTTCGCAGGCTCGAATACCGCGGATATGACTCGGCGGGCATTTCGGTTTTCGAGGGCGAAAAACTGAAGACTGTAAAGGCAAAGGGCAAGATAAACGAGGGTCTTGTGGAAAGGCTCAGGGAGGGTAAGCACCTTACCGCTACGGCAGGTATCGGTCACACAAGATGGGCGACCCACGGAGAACCATCCGATGTAAATTCCCACCCCATAGGAAACAGCAGGATAACCGTAGTTCACAACGGAATAATTGAAAACTACCGCAAAATAAAAAGCTTTCTTATTTCCAAGGGCTACGGCTTTGAAAGCGAGACTGACACCGAGACTGTGGCAAAGCTCCTTGACTACTATTATGAGGGCGATCCCGTGGAGGCTATCAAAAAAACCGCTGCGGATATCGACGGGTCATATGCTCTGGGTATTATGTTCAGGGACTTTAAAAATACCGTTTTTGCCGTCAGGAAGGAAAGTCCCCTGATCGTGGGAGTTGCCGCCGGCGCTTCGTATATCGCCTCGGACGTTACGGCTATACTTGACCGCACAAGGGATTATTATATTCTCGAAAGCGGCGAGATTGCCCGTCTTGACGCAAAGGGCGCAGCAATTACGGATATGGACGGAAATCCCGTTGAAAAAACGCTGCTCACCGCAGACTGGGATATGAGCGCCGCCGAAAAAAACGGCTACAAGCATTTTATGCTCAAGGAAATACATGAGCAGCCGGACGCCATAAAACGCACGGTAATGCCGAGGATCACAGACGGTATGCCCGACCTTGCCGAATGCGGTCTTACGGACGAAAGGCTCAAAGGCTATAAAAACATATTCGTGGTCGCCTGCGGAACAGCCATGCACGCAGGTCTTGTGGGAAAATATGTCCTTGAAAGGATAGGACGCATTCCCGTTACCGTTGATGTGGCGTCGGAATTTCGTTACAGAAACCCGATAGTTTCAAAGGGCGACCTTGTTATACTTGTGTCCCAGTCGGGAGAAACTGCCGATACAAAGGCGGCTCTCCATCTGGCAAAGGAAATGGGCGCGGATACGCTGGGAATAGTAAACGCAAAGGGCTCCGCAATTGCAAGAGAGGCGGATATGGTGCTGTACACCCATGCAGGACCCGAAATATCCGTTGCATCAACAAAAGCGTATATGGTTCAGCTTGCGGTTTTCTATCTGCTTGCTTTCAAGCTTTCCTGCGTAAGGGGCGCAATTTCCGAAAACAAATGCAGGGAATATACCGCAAAGCTCCTTGAAATACCGTCGCTTATAGAAAAGCTTCTCGAAAAGCCCGAACCGTGTCAGTATGCGGCGTCCCGTCTTGTAGCGGACGATCATCTGCTTTATATAGGCAGGGGTCTTGACTACGCTCTTTCCATGGAAGGTTCCCTGAAGCTGAAGGAACTATCCTATATCCACTCCGAGTCCTATGCCGCAGGTGAACTCAAGCACGGCACGATCTCCCTTATCACAGAGGGAATGCCCGTTATCGCTGTGGCAACTCAGAGAGATGTTTTTGACAAGACCGTCAGCAACATCAAGGAGGTCAGGAGCCGCGGAGCATATACCATTGTAGTTGCAAGAGAAGGCACGGAGCTTGAAAAGGATACGGCGGATATAATTGTCACCGTTCCCGAAACAGACGATCTGCTTATGCCGATGACCGCAGCCGTCCCCCTCCAGCTTATCGCATACTACACCGCAGACCTGAGAGGAAACGACGTTGATAAGCCCAGAAATCTGGCTAAATCGGTCACGGTAGAATAAGGGGATAACCCATAAAAGGATAATCAAACTATGGAGCTTATTTCGGTAATTGTTCCCTGCTACAACGAGCAGGAATCTCTGCCCCTTTTTTACAGGGAAATAACCGCCGTTACCGACGGCATGAAACAAAAATACTATAACGAAGGAATATCCGACCTGTCCTTTGAATTTATTTTTGTAAACGACGGCTCGAAGGACGATACACTGAAGCTTCTGAGAAAGCTTGCCGCAGACGACAAACAGGTCTGCTACCTGTCCTTTTCAAGAAATTTCGGAAAAGAGGCGGCAATGCTTGCGGGGCTGGAAAGGTCAAGAGGAGATTATGCGGTCATTCTTGACGCCGACCTTCAGCATCCTCCGAAGCTTATCCCGCAGATGTACGACTATGTGCGCAGCGGAGAATATGACTGCGCCGCCACAAGGCGGATATCCCGAAAGGGAGAACCGAAGCTGCTGTCCTTTTTCGCACGGTCGTTTTATAAGATAATAAACAGCATTTCCGTTACGCATATTGTGAACGGCGCGCAGGATTTCCGCTTTATGACCCGTCAGATGGTAAACGCCATTCTCGAATTGCAGGAGTACAACCGCTTTTCAAAGGGCATTTTCAGTTGGGTGGGCTTCGACACCAAGTACATTGAGGTGGAAAATACCGAAAGAGCCGCAGGAAAAACGACATGGAATTTCAAAAAGCTTTTTCTTTATTCTCTTGAGGGGATTTTCTCATTCAGCACCGCTCCCCTGTGGCTTTCGCTGATAATGGGGATAGTATTTATAATACTATCCCTTGCAATGGCAGTAAAAACGCTGATATCCGGTGAGCCTATGGAGGGGTATCCCCTGGCTGTCACGCTGATATGCCTTATCGGCGGAATACAGCTTTTCTGCATGGGCGTTTCGGGACAGTACATATCAAAAATGTACACCGAGATAAAGGGCAGACCAAAATATATTATAAAAGAAACAGAAGAAACCAAAAGGAAATGAGAGGTATAATAATATGAACATCTGGCATGATATCGAACCCGACAGAATAACAAAGGATAATTTTTATTCCGTTATCGAAATTCCGAAGGGCAGCAAAATGAAGTACGAGCTTGACAAGAAAACAGGTATGCTTAGGCTTGACCGTGTGCTTTACACCTCTACCCACTACCCCGCGAACTACGGCTTCATTCCCCGCACCTACGCCGAGGACGGCGACCCTCTGGACGTTCTTGTTCTCTGCTCGGAGTCTATCTATTCAATGGCGATCGTAAGGTGCTATCCCATCGGAGTAATATCCATGCTCGATAACGGCGCAATAGACGATAAAATAATCGCCATTCCCGTAAACGACCCCACATACAACAGCTATAAGGATATAAGCGAGCTGCCCCGTCACATTTTTGAGGAAATGTCCCATTTCTTCAAGGTCTACAAGCAGCTTGAGGGCAAGGAAACGGCTATCGACGAGATAAAGGACAGCAAGGCTGCCGTTGATATAGTGGAAAAGTGCATCGACCGCTACATAGACTGCTTTTGCAAGGGAAAGGTAAAGGCTGAGCCTGAAAAAAAGTCAAAGTCAAAGGAGGCTGTCGAGGTCTAATATGACGGATCCTGAGCTTATAAAGGCTGCCCAAAAAGCCTGCGAATCTGCATACGCTCCCTATTCGGGATTCAAGGTAGGCGCTGCGCTGCTGTGTGAGGACGGCAGGATATTCACCGGCTGCAACGTGGAAAACAGCTCCTACGGAGCGGCAATATGCGCCGAAAGAACAGCGGCAGTCAAGGCTGTTTCCGAAGGCTGCGTAAAATTTTCCGCAATAGCGGTCGTAAACGCAGAGGGCGGACTTACCTACCCCTGCGGAATATGCAGACAGTTTCTCGGCGAATTTGCCGGCAAGGATTTCAGAGTTATCCTGAAGGATAAAAACGGACAGATAGTCTGTCACAGATTATCCGAGCTTATGCCCCACGGCTTCACGCTGTGAAAAAAATTTTCGGAAAACCCCTTGACAAACGCAATGTGCAATGCTATAATGATTTCAAAGCTAATAATTAAATCCTGTGAACAAAGGCAAGTAACATTTATAACGGCGGCACAGAGAGCCGCACATTGGTGGAAGTGCGGTACGAACGGTAAATGCGAATGGATTTGTGAGGAGCAGGGTGAACATGAGATTTTTATCTCATAAAGTAGCCTGAGCCGTATTTCCTGCGTAAAAGGAAAGGGTATTGATGCGTAAGCTGCGTACTTTTCTGTTTTATCAAAAAAGACCGGCATTACCGCTTTCGGTAATGTTTTTTATTGCAGCAGGCTTCATCCCGCAGAGGTTCTGACCGAAACGGCAGAACGAAAAAGGGTGGCACCGCAGCGGAACTTATCCGTTGTCCCTTGGAGTTGTAAGGCTCCGTGGGACAGCGGATTTTTTTATGGGGTTCTCTATAAACCGGGACACGAGCAAAGCCTCGTCCATTGGTTCGGTCAGATGCAAGGCATCAGACCGCAGTAATACTTGCTGTCTTACAAGGTCTGATAACGAAGCAGATGACCGAACCAATAGAGGATTTGCCGTGAAGGAGGTTTATAGAGGTTCCCTTATGTAAAGATTTAAGAAAGAAGGTCATTTCATGCTTTATCCGTCACTGAACGAGGCAAAAGAATATCTGAAGAGCTACGGAACAGTCCCCGTATTCTTCGAGCTGCTTACGGACAGCTTTACTCCCGTAAGAATGTTCTCGATCCTCAAGGAAAATTACGAAAACTGCTTTATCCTTGAATCCGTTGACAACTCAAACCAATGGGGACGGTACTCGTTTATCGGTCTGAACCCCAAGACGGAAATAAGAGTAAAGGACAAAACCGCAGAGTTTATCTGCTCCGACGGCAGACGTGAAACAAAGGACGCATCCGACCCCATAAAGCTTTTTTCGGGACTTATGGAAAAATACAGATCGCCCAAATTCATAAACCGTCCCAAGCTCACAGGCGGACTTATCGGCTACTTCGGCTTCGATATGGCAAGATATTACGAAAAGCGGCTGAATAATCCCCCTGCCGACGATCTGGGAATGCCCGACGCAAATATGTTTATCTACAATGAGATAGTCGCCTGCGACCATCTTTCCGGCAGAGCGGTCATTATCCTCAACATGGATAAGGAGGATATAGAAGCTCTTGCGGAAAAATCGGGAACGGACTTTGACAGGGCAGCCGATGAATTTTATGCAAATCTTGAAAGCCGTGCGGAAAAGATAGGAAAGCTCCTTTGCAGATACGTTCCCGAGCCTGTGCCGAAAAATCTTGCCGGTGCAAAGCTTAAAGTGTCCTCAAACTATTCAAAGGAAGAGTTCTGCAGAATGGTGGAGGAATGCAGAGGGCATATCATTAACGGCGACATCAGTCAGATCGTGATCTCGCAGCGGTTTGAAACGGAAAATCCCCCCGATCCCTTTGACGTATACAGAATGCTCAGAGCGACAAATCCGTCCCCGTATCTTTACTATTTTGACCACAAGGACTACTGCATTGCGGGAGCGTCACCCGAAATGCTCGTCAGCGTAACAGACGGCGTTGTTCTCAACAAGCCCATTGCAGGAACGTACCCGAGAGGAAAGACCGCCGAGGAGGATATCGAAAACGAAAGAAAGCTTAAAACCGACCCCAAGGAGATCGCAGAGCATACCATGCTTGTCGATCTCGGACGAAACGACGTTGGCAGAGTATGCCGTCCGGGAACGGTAAAGGTATCGGAGCTTATGAGAGTGGAACGATATTCAAAGGTAATGCACCTTGTTTCCGACGTAGAGGGCAGCCTTGAGGAGGGGAAAACAGCAGTTGACGCGCTTATGTCAGTACTTCCCGCAGGAACCCTTTCCGGTGCGCCGAAGGTAAAGGCAATGGAAATAATCGACAGCCTTGAAAACGTCAAAAGAGGTCTTTACGGCGGCACGGTGGGATATATGGCATGGAACGGGGATATCGACACCTGCATTGCCATAAGAACGGTGCTTTTCAGAAACGGGAAAGCATATGTTCAGGCAGGTGCGGGGATAGTATATGACAGCGACCCCGAAAGCGAATACGAAGAAACAAAGCGCAAGGCTGCGGCAGTCATAAACGCCCTTGAGCAGGCATCACAGATGTAAAGGAGAAATTGAAAATGATTATAATGATAGATAATTACGACAGCTTTACCTATAACGTTTATCAGGCAATGGCAAGCCTTTGCGGAGATATGAAGGTATTCAGGAACGACGAGATAACCGTGGAGGAGATCGAAAAAATGTCACCCGATGCGCTGGTCATTTCTCCGGGTCCGTCGTACCCGAAGGACGCAGGAATTTCCGTTGAGGCTGTAAAGCATTTTGCGGGAAAGCTCCCGATCCTGGGAATATGCCTTGGTCATCAGTCCATAGCCGAAGCATTCGGAGGAAAGGTCGTAAAAGCAATCAAACCCATGCACGGCAAGTCCTCGCAGATAAGCCTCGACAATACCTGCCCCATCTTTGAGGGACTGCCCGATAAGATCCTCTGCGCAAGATATCATTCGCTTATTATCGAAAGGGAAACCCTCCCCGACTGCCTTAAGATCACCGCAGAAACCGGCGAGGGCGAGATAATGGCTGTTGCGCACAAGGAATATCCGATTTACGGCGTTCAGTTCCACCCCGAATCCGTTCTTGCACAAATGGGCATGAACATTTTTGCAAATTTCCTCACAAACGTATGCAAAATAAAGACGGAGGGAGCTGTTCCCCCCATACCCATGGATAAAAGAAATTCGCTGAAAAAATACATCGCCGCTGCCGCAGACGGAAAAAACCTCTCCGAGGAAGATGCGTACAGCGCAATGAATATCATTATGGGCGATGCGGCGACTCCCGCCCAGACAGCGGCCTTTCTCATGAGTATGCGCATGAAGGGCGAAACCATTGACGAGATAACAGGCTTTGCAAAGGGAATGAGAAGCAAGGCTTCGATCATAAACGGATTCCGCTCCGCAATAGATATTGTGGGAACGGGAGGAGATATGGCGGGAACATTCAATATCTCCACCACCTCGTCCTTTGTTATCGCCGCAGCAGGCATTCCCGTAGCAAAGCACGGAAACAGAGCGGCGTCCAGCAAAAGCGGTGCTGCGGACTGCCTTGACGCACTGGGAGTAAACATAAAGCTCTCCCCCGAACAGGCGGCAAGGTGCCTTGAAAAAACGGGAATAGCATTTCTGTTCGCACAGGTATTCCACGGGGCAATGAAATATGTGGCTCCTGTAAGAAAAGAAATAGGCTGCCGCACGTTCTTTAATATTTTAGGACCTCTTACAAATCCCGCTCTTGCAGATTATATCGTACTCGGCGTTTATGACCAAAAGCTGATGCCGCTTATGGCAAACGTGCTTATAAAGCTTGGCATAAAGGGCGCAATGGTCGTAAACGGCTGTGACGGTCTTGACGAAATAACAATGACGGGCAAGACTCACGTCTGCGAGGTCAGAAACGGAAATATCACCTCCTACGATATCGACCCCCACGACTACGGCTTTGAATACTGCGCTCCC
This sequence comes from uncultured Ruminococcus sp., assembly GCA_964505695.1. Lineage (GTDB taxonomy): Bacteria > Bacillota > Clostridia > Oscillospirales > Ruminococcaceae > Huintestinicola. Next base: position 4,011 of record CAZDJG010000058.1, on the reverse strand, counting down.
GAAGAGCTTGCGGGCGGCACTCCCGAGGAAAACGCTCAGATCACCCTTGATATCCTTACGGGCAAGGATCACGGCGCAAGGAGAAACACCGTCGCTCTCAATGCAGGCTGCGCAATTTACTGCTCGGGAAATGCACCCGATATTGCAGAGGGAGTGCGTATCGCCGAGGATATCTTAAACAGCGGCAAAGCATACGACAAGTTTATGGAAATGAAAAGCTTTTCAAATTCAGATGAGGGATAACGGACTATGATACTCGACGAGATAATAGAAAAAAGAAAAATACAGCTTGCCGCCGAAACGGAAAAAATACCCTTAAGCAAGCAGATAAGACTTGCAGAAGCGGCTGACAGCCGTCCTGCTCACCTGTTTAAAAATGCGCTTTCCGGAAACGGTCTTTCGGTAATTGCCGAGGTAAAGAAAGCCTCGCCGTCAAAGGGACTTATCCAGCCGGATTTCGACCCTGTAAAAATTGCCGCCGAATACGAAAAAGCAGGAGCGGCGGCGATATCCTGTCTTACCGAGGAGCATTATTTTCAGGGCTCCTCCGAATATCTCGGAGAAATACGGAAAAAAGTAAATATACCCGTTCTGCGCAAGGATTTTATATTTGATAAATATCAGGTCTATGAGGCAAAGGCTCTTGGCGCAGACGCAGTCCTGCTTATCGCCGCCGCTCTTGACGACGTTACTCTTTCCGGACTTTTCGCCCTTGCACGGAAGCTTGGCATGGACGTTCTGGGCGAGGCTCACACCGAAGCCGAGGTAAAGCGCCTTGCGGATATTGGCTTTGACATTATAGGAGTAAATAACCGCGATCTTAAAACCTTTGAGGTTTCTCTCGACAATACAAAAAAGCTTTCGGCTCATATTCCCGAAAATGCAGTTTTCGTCTGCGAAAGCGGCATAAAAACAAACGATGATATGAGATTTGCAAAAAGCTGCGGAGCAGATGCCGTACTTGTGGGCGAAACTCTCATGCGCAGCGGCGCACGGGGTATCATGCAGTGCATGGCGGCTCTCAGGGAGGGCGTATGATAAAGCTCTGCGGAATGAGACGGAGGGAGGATATCTCCTATGCCAACGAGTTCCTTCCCGATTATGCGGGTTTTATACTTTCGGAGGGATTTCGCAGGACAGTAAGTCCCGAAGCAGCCTCTGAGCTTGTAAAGGGTCTTGACAGACGTATAAAAAAGGTCGGTGTTTTCGTTGACGAAAGGTCGGAAAATGTAATTAAAGCGGCTAAAATGCTGGGACTTGACGCAGTTCAGCTCCACGGCTGCGAGGACAGGGAGTATATAAAGTCGCTGTGTATTGATATACCGCTGTGGAAAGCGGTAAGGGTGCAAAGCCGCGAGGATATATTCCGTGCAGAGGAGCTTGGCTGCGATATGCTCCTGCTTGACAGCTATGTAAGCGGCTCTGTGGGCGGAACGGGAGTAAAGGGCAACTGGGGGCTTATAAAAAACACTCATATAAGCCTGCCTTTTTTCCTTGCGGGAGGCATTGACGAAAATAACCTTGCCGGCGCACTTTCCGTATCGGAAAATATAGATATTTCGGGAGGAACGGAAACAAACGGCGTAAAGGACAGAGAGAAAATAAAGCGTATCATGGAAATTTACAGAAAAAATGTATAAAAGCCTGTTCAGTATTTTGAAGTGTGCGGATTTCCGGCAAATTTTGCCGCTGACAAGGCAAAATTTGCCGGAAAGACGTGCACTGAAGGATGCTGAACAGGCTCTGAGAAAGGAATGGATATAAGCATGAATAAAACAGGAAGATTCGGCGAGTTCGGCGGACAGTATGTTCCCGAAACCGTAATGAATGCCGTGCATGAGCTGGAGGAGGCTTACGGCAGATATAAAAACGATCCCGATTTCAAAAGGGAGCTTGCAGAGCTTTACAAGGAATATGCAAACCGCCCGTCAATGCTCTATTATGCCGAGCGAATGACGGAGGATCTGGGCGGCGCAAGGATATATATCAAAAGGGAGGATCTCAACCACACAGGCGCTCATAAGATCAATAACGTGCTGGGGCAGCTTCTCCTTGCAAAAAGAATGGGGAAAAAGCGCATAATCGCCGAAACGGGAGCAGGTCAGCACGGCGTAGCCACCGCTACGGTATGCGCTCTTATGGGACTTGAATGCTGCGTATACATGGGCAGCGAGGACACAAAAAGACAGTCTCTCAACGTTTACCGCATGGAGCTTCTGGGGGCAAAGGTCGTTCCGGTAAGCAGCGGCACTTCTACCCTCAAGGACGCCATCAACGAGGCAATGAGGGACTGGTGTACAAACATCGAAACCACCTTTTACTGCATAGGCTCGGTAATGGGTCCCCACCCCTATCCCGAAATGGTAAGGGATTTTCAGAAGATAATCGGCGAGGAGATACGCTCACAGCTTATGGAAAAGGAGGGCAGGCTCCCCGACTGCGTGGTTGCCTGCGTAGGCGGAGGCTCTAACGCCATGGGTGCCTTTTACGATTTTATCCCCGATACCTCCGTAAGACTTGTAGGTGCAGAGGCGGCAGGCAGAGGAATAAACACTGCCGATACTGCGGCTACACTTTCCTGCGGCAGCGTGGGTATATTCCACGGAATGAAATCTATATTTCTTCAGGATAAATACGGTCAGATAGCTCCTGTTTACTCCATCTCCGCAGGACTGGATTACCCCGGAGTGGGTCCCGAACACGCAAACCTGCGGAAACGGGGAAGAGCGGATTACGTGGCTGTGACCGATGAGGAGGCTGTCTGCGCATTTGAATATCTCTCAAAAACAGAGGGTATCATTCCCGCAATAGAATCCGCCCATGCGGTGGCAGCGGCAATGAAGATCGCCCCCGAAATGGGCAGGGATAAGATACTTGTCATAAACCTTTCGGGAAGAGGCGACAAGGACGTGTACTCCGTTGCAAGATACAGAGGTCATAATATTGAAAATTCCTGACAGGAAAGGATGGATATAAAAGTGAACCGTATAGACAAATGCTTTGAGGAGCTTAAAGCCAAAGGCTCAAAGGCTCTCATTACCTTTATTACAGCAGGGGATCCCGATATGGATACCACTGTTGACACCGCCCTTGAAATGTATAAAAACGGTGCGGATATCATTGAACTGGGGGTTCCCTTTTCAGACCCAATTGCGGAGGGCGTTACAATTCAGCGCTCATCTCTGCGCTCCCTGAAAGGGGGAACGACCCTTGACAAAATTTTCGGCGCTGTTGATAAAATACGCAGCGGGTGCGACAAGCCGCTTATACTTATGATGTATCTCAACACCGTGTTTGTGTACGGAACGGAACGTTTTTTCTCGCTTTGCAGGGAAAAGGGCGTGGACGGTGTGATAATTCCCGATATGCCCTATGAGGAGAGAGATGAGATACTTCCCTTTGCACAGAAGTACGGAATACACAATATAAATCTCGTATCCCCCGCCTCCCATGACAGGATAAGAGAAATTGCCGCAAATTCGGCAGGATTTCTTTACTGTGTATCCTCAAACGGCGTTACGGGCGCAAGGAGCGAGTTCAAGACCGACTTTGACGAATTTTTCGGAATAATCGGAGAAAGCGCAAAATGCCCCTGCTGCGTGGGCTTCGGAATATCGACCCCCGAGCAGGCAAAAAAAATGTCCTCCTACTGCGACGGAGCTATTGTCGGCAGCGCAGTTGTACGGATAATGGAGGAAAACGGAAAAGCCTCCCCCGAGCCTGTCGGCGAATTTGTTAAAGGTCTGGCAGAGGCTATGGGAAAGTGAGAACCGGCGGAAATAACGGCTGAAAACGATGATTTTTGCTCTGTCCTGCCCGTCAAAAGGGCAGGACAACTTTCTCTCCTCTCCCCCGCTTGGTTTCCCCCTTTGGTTCTCTCTTACAAGATAAAGCAGAATCAATCGGCGATGAAGCTAATATGCCGCACTTAAATATAATTTTGCTTTAAGCCTTTCAAGAGTGCCAAAGGGGGGAAACAAGGGGGAAGGGGAAAATTAAAGCAAGGGCAAA
>CAZDJG010000057.1:0-11613 GCA_964505695.1 uncultured Ruminococcus sp. | reverse complement strand
TCCTCACGCCATTTCATGCCCTTTGCGATCGCGTCCTGATGAGAACCCGAAAAAGCTGCAAACACCAGTCTGCCTGCGTAAGGGCTTCTCTCGTTGACCTTCATGCGGGTAACTCTTTCGTATATCTCAACCAGCGAGCGCATATCGGAAAAATCAAGTCCCGGGTCAACGCCCTGAGAATACATATTCATCGCCAGGGTAACTATATCCACATTTCCCGTTCTTTCGCCGTTTCCGAAGCAGGTGCCTTCTATACGGTCACCGCCCGCAAGCAGCCCCATTTCCGCATCTGCAACTGCGCAGCCCCTGTCGTTGTGAGGGTGGAGGGAAATAATAACATTCTCCCTGTCATGAAGATTATCACTCATATATTCTATCTGGGAGGCGTAAACATGAGGCATGGACAGCTCAACTGTCACAGGAAGATTGATGATCACCTTGTTGTCGGGCGAGGGTTTCCACACATCAATAACGGCATTGCATATTTCAAGGGCAAACTCCGGCTCTGTTCCCGTAAAGCTTTCGGGAGAATACTCGAAAACAAAGTTTCCGGGAGTTTTTTCCCTGTACTGCGCACAGAGCTTTGCGCCGGTAACGGCAAGCTCCACTATCTCCTCCTTGGATTTTCTGAACACCTGCTCGCGCTGCGCAACAGAGGTGGAATTATAGAGGTGAACGACCGCATTTTTGCATCCTGCCAGCGCCTCGAAGGTCTTTGCGATGATATGCTCCCTCGCCTGTGTGAGAACCTGTATCCTCACATCGTCGGGGATCATGTTTCTCTCTATAAGCTCGCGGCAGAACTCGTATTCCGTTTCGGACGCCGCAGGAAATCCTATTTCGATCTCCTTGAAGCCGATATCCACAAGCTTTTTGAAAAACTCCAGCTTTTCCTCAAGGCTCATCGGTATAATGAGCGCCTGATTGCCGTCTCTCAGATCCACCGAACACCACATGGGGGCATGGTCTACGTATTCCTTTTCCGTCCATTTCAAGCATTTTTCGGGGGGCATAAAATATCCTCTTGTGTACTTTGACGCATTCATTATAAAATTCCTCCTGTAATCAAGTTTTTTCTGTCAGAACGTACCGTCTGCTGCTGCAGCGTACGTTATAACGGAATGTAAATATGACCGTATCGTTTTCCTTCATTTGTAGGTCGGATAGCATTTTCCGTCCCCCCTCTTCAATAAAAAAACCCGTCTCACGAAGCAACTGCTCCGAGAGACGAGTAAAATTTACCCGTGTTACCACTCTCATTCATACCGCATACGCGATACCTCAATGCACATCAATCAATGTGCCTCTCTGTAACGGGAGAACCCGTTCAAGCCTACTTGCTCCAAGCTTTCAGCCGACTGCTCAAGGACGAGTACAGCCGCAGCCCCATACCGCATTTCACCTGACTGCGGCTCTCTGCAAAGGGTACTGTGGATTTTGTTCCTGTCATAGCATTTAAATTATTTACAGATTCAGTATAGCACATTTTTTTTGAAGTGTCAAGGGTTTTTGTAAAAAAAGAAAAATATATCACAAAATAAAGCAGATAAGCCCGCCGCAGCCCTCGTTTATAATCCTTTCAAGAGTTTCCTGCAATTTGAGCCGCGCGTCCATAGGCATACGGTAAAGCTTGTTGTGAAGTCCCTCGTTTACAAGCTCATGGAGTGATTTTCCGAAAATATTGGATTCCCATATTTTTCCGGGATTCTCCTCAAAATCCCTCAGCAGGTACATCACAAGCTCCTCGGATTGCTTTTCGCTGCCCACAATGGGACTTACCTCGGTGATGATATCCGCCTTCATCATATGAATAGACGGAGCGGAGGCTCTGAGCTTAACGCCGTATTTTCCGCCCTGACGGACTATCTCAGGTTCTTCGAGAGTTAGCTCGTCTATGGTGGGCATTACTATTCCGTAGCCTGTTGCCTCGACCTCCCTGAGAGCGTTTTCTATCTTTTCGTACGATCTCTTTATCTGAGTAAGATCCTTGAGCAGGGGCAGAAGATCGCTTTCGCTTTTTATCTCTATACCCGTCGTTTCGCCGAGAATACGGTAAAAAAGCTCGCTCCTCAGTGTAACGGAAATATCTGCGCTGCCCTTTCCGAGGTCTATGTTTTTCATGTCGGAATAGGTTATGTCCTCGCACTCACGGATCTTATCGACTATCCCCCTTGCGTCCCTGACGGTCTTAACGTCCTTTGCCGCATCTCTTACGCAATCGAATATCTCGGTTTTGAGCCAGTGACCCTTCGGAAGCTCAGTGATCCATTTGGGCATGGAAATATTTATCTCTTTTATGGGGAAACTGAAAAGTACCTGCATTAAAATGCCGTCAATATCGCTGCTGTCAAGCTCAAGACAGTTTACGGGGATAACAGCCGTGCCGTACTTTTCCTCCATTTCCCTGCAAAGCTCCGCTGCCTTGCCGCTTTTGGGATCGACGCAGTTGAGCAGTATCACAAAGGGCTTGTTTATTGCTTTGAGTTCGTTTATGACCCTCTGCTCGGATTCCTCGTACTCGCTTCTGGGGATATCGGAAATACTTCCGTCTGTGGTCACAACAAGACCTATGGTGCTGTGCTCGGTAATGACCTTGCGTGTTCCTACTTCAGCCGCCATATTAAAGGGAACTTCCTCGGAAAACCACGGAGTCATGACCATTCTCGGCGCCTCGTTCTCAATGTAGCCTATAGAGCTGGGAACGATATAACCAACGCAGTCAATGAGCCTTACGTTAAAGCGCGCATTTTCCCCTACGGAAATTTCCACAGCGTCCTCGGGAATGAATTTCGGCTCGGTGGTCATAATCGTTTTTCCCGCAGCGGACTGAGGAAGCTCGTCAACGGCTCTTTCCCGTCTGAAATCGCTTTCTATGTTGGGGATCACAAGCTGCTCCATAAATCTTTTGATGAATGTCGATTTTCCCGTACGGACAGGTCCTACGATACCTATGTAAATATCTCCGTCAGTCCGCCTGGCAATATCGGTATATATATCGTTTTTAACCATATCTGCTATTTCCTTTCTTTATGAAATAGGTATGAGCAGCATTCTGCCCTCCCTTATCACATCTGAATCGAGTTCGTTTTCTTCAACTACCTTTGAAATGGACGCACCGTATTTCTTGGCGATCCCCCACAGCTCCTCCTCAGGCTCGGCAAAATAAAGCCTGAGTGCAAACTCATCGTTTTTTTCTCTTGGACTGTCCTCGTCAACGGCAAGATCGGTTATCGCCTCTACCGTGTCAGAATCGGAAACATATCCGCGCGCCGCGATCTCCGCTTTAATCTCTGCCGTATTATCCGACATAATGGTATATCCGCAGGAAAGCACGGAAAAATTCACCCTTATATCCGCGTCACGGCTGAAACCGTCGGGAGATGAAACGATCTCGGCTTCGACGGGGACTTCCGTCTCAATTATAACAAAATCACCGTTTTCCGTTTTTCCCATGACCGAAAGCAGGACGCCGCCTCCCGCAAAAGCCTTTCCGTCGTTTATAACGGTGCGAAGTCTTGACGTGCCGCACCATGCGTCATAAACCGCCGAAATGGGGCTGTCCTTATTCTCGCAAATTCCCTTTACGGAAAATGTTGATTCAACGCTTATTGGATCCTTTTCTATCTTCACCGGAGTGCAGGTGTGACTTGATGTATGAGAGGTCGAATATTCGTCGCAGGCAATGCTGTAAACAGACCTTTTTACCGCCAGACAGTCAATGAGCAGTACAACCTCGCATTCGACACTGTGGGCATCTCCGTCCCCCTCCGACCGAGGAGTTATATCACAGGAAACGACCGATGAATTTATACGGCAGTCATATGTATCGTCCATTCCCTCAAGCTCCGCAAGCTGGGAAAAGGGCATAGAAAAATGCATACAGCTTATCTCTGTTCCTTCACCGCCTGACGGAGTATAGACTATATCTATCCTCAGTTCGCCTTTTGCAGCCGCCTTGCTTGCAATGATCTTCTTATCCGCCGAGATTATTTCCGCCGAGGCTCTCAGCAGCGAACCTATTGGGGGAGCGTCGGGCGCAAGCTCAAATTCATCTGATACGCTTACCTTTTTTCTTGCCCTTATTATAGACGACGGACATGTACAGCTCAGCTTTTTAAGCTGAATGTTTCCTCCGAACGCTTCCTCAATCACTTCTGTCTCGGTGTCACCAAATGCTGTCACGGACACGGTTACCGCGCCCCTTATGTCGATCCTGCGGCGGTTTACCGCACGACAGTTCACATGGTCGGTTTCCGCTGTTATATATACCGACGGGGACTGCGCATTTTTGTCAAGATTCACTGTTCTGCTGTAAACAAGCTTCTGATCCACAGCTTCGGGACGGGAGCTGTTTTCCGAGCAGTAAACGACCTTCAGGCAGACCGTCAGCTCATATGAAACCCTGTCTCCGTTCACTGTGCATGCGGTTATCTGGGGTTCTGCAAAGCATTTTATTATCCTGAATATCTCCGGATAATAATCAGGCAGCACATAATCAAGCTCAACAGACTGTTCCTGATTACAGCCGCAGATCTTTTCGGTAAATCTCACCGGTTCTTTATTGACTTTCAAGCTCACTGTAAACCATCCTTTCATTGGAACGTTTTGTCCTCTTCACAATATATTCCGCAGTTTGAATATATATGCAGAAAAAATGCGGGAAATACAGCGCAAAGAAATCAGCGGCTTTTGTGCGCAATAGTATGTAAACGATTGACATATGAGTAAATCAATGGTATAATACTATTGGGGTTCTCTATAAACCGGGACACGAGCAAAGCCTCGTCCATTGGTTCGGTCAGATGCAAGGCATCAGACCGCAGTAATACTTGCTGTCTTACAAGGTCTGATAACGAAGCAGATGACCGAACCAATAGAGGATTTGCCGTGAAGGAGGTTTATAGAGGTTCCCTATTATTATGATACACAAAAAACTGAAAGGAATGATTATATATGCATATATACGCAAAAAGGGCTGCATCTGTTCTGACCGCAGCAGTAATGCTTCTGTCTGCCGGAGCTTTATCGGGCTGCAGCAAAAATGACGAAATCGGCGAAGAAACCACCGCTGCGGAAAGTGAAAATGCTTCCTCAGAGCACTCCCTTGAGAATACGGCTTATGTAAATCCCGACTGGAGCTACGGTCAGGTTGAAATCAGCGGCGGCGGCTTTGTTACAGGCATAATAAGCACCTGCGAGCCGGGACTTTTCTATGCAAGAACAGACGTCGGCGGCGCATACCGCTGGGACAGCGGGCAGGAGAAATGGATATCCCTGAGCTATGATATCTCTGAGGACGACAGGGGGCTGCTGGGAATAGACGGAATAGCCGCAGACCCCAATAATGCCGCAAATCTTTATCTTGCGGCGGGAACATCGTATTTCAGCGGCGGCAAGACCTGCATTTTTGTTTCCCACGATTACGGAGAGCATTTTACCCGTGTCGATGTTACCGATAAAATAAAGGTTCATGGAAACGGCATGGGCAGAGGAAACGGCGAAAGGATCGCCGTTGACCCGAATAACGGCGACATCATCTACTGCGGGGGCAGAACAGGCGGAATGATTCGCAGCACCGACGCGGGAGAAACATGGGAATCCGTTGAAAGCTTCCCCGTCACATCAACCAAAAACGAAAACGGCATAAACATTATTCTTTTTGACGGCTCACATTCCTCAGACGGAAAAACCACCCGCATTTACGCAGGAATTTCCGAATCGAAAACCGATAACATCTTCTATTCCGACGATGCGGGCGAAACGTGGAATGCTATGCCCGGAATAGACGAAAAAGCGCTTAAATATATGCCTCAGAGATTCGATCTGGATTCAAAGGGCGATCTTTTCGTTTCCTACGGAAATCACGAGGGCCCGTGGAACTCCGCTCAGGGCACGCTTTATAAATACAATCTTGACAGCAAAACAAGCGAAGAAATTGCTATCGTAAACTGGACCGTCGGAGATATCGTCATCGACCCGAAAAATGACGACAATATGCTTCTTGTGACCTCGGAGGTATGGGTCGAACAGCCCAACGGCGCATTCGGCGATAAATTCTTCCGCACCACCGACGGCGGCAAAAGCTGGGAGGCTCTTGACGGAAAATACACTATGTCGTCAAACGGCACGGACTGGATCTCAAACGCCGCTATCCACTGGTGCAGCTCCCTTGCAATGGACAGCGGAGATTCAAACAGAATACTGGTAAATTCGGGCAATGGTATTTTTGCCTGCGACAATATCTGGGACGAGTCCCCCGAATTTTATTTCGAGGCAAAGGGCATCGAAGAGGTAGTTCCCGAGGATATCGTTACATATAAGGATTATCCCCTTGTTTCTGCTATCGGTGATTATGACGGATTCGTGCATGAGGATATTTTCACTCCCGCAGTCAGACACACCCGTCAGATAGGCTCTGTAACAAGTATTGCAATAGCCTCTCTCAATCATGACATATGGGTAAAGGTAGGCGGCGATGAAAGCAATCAGCTTCTCTGCTATTCGACTGACGGAGGGAAAAAATGGACTGATATCACAAATTCACCCGAAGAGGGCAAGGTGTTTTTCAAGGGCAAGGTAGCTCTTACAGCGGACGGTTCAGCTCTTGTATGGAGTCCCTCAAACTCAAGCTATACCTACCGTACCGAGGACTGGGGACAGACATGGGAAAAGGTAGGCGGAATCATCGGAAGCCAGGGCGTTTACCTTATCGGCGACCCCGTAAATAAGGACTATGTTTACGGCTGCGCAAACAGTATCTTTTATGTAAGCGCAGACGGCGGCAAGACCTTCAAGAGAAAATTCGACACCATGAGCAGCTTTAAGCGTCTGGCAGTCGACCCGGATAAGGAAGGAACGGTATATATCCCCGGAGGAGGCAGCGGACTTCTCAAGACCTCCGATCACGGCGAAAACATTTCTCTTGTGGATGGTCTGAAATTTTGCAGCGCCGTAGGTCTGGGCAAGGCTAAAAACGAGGGCGATCCCTATGTTATCTACGTATGGGGAACCCCCAAGGACAGCGATACCGCAGGTATCTATATGTCGGAGGACGAGGGCGCGTCATGGACGAGAGTGAACGATGACCTCCATGTGTTCGGCGGCATAGGAAACGGCGAATTTGTTTCGGGCGATATGAACGTTTACGGCAGATGCTATATGTCAACAGTCGGACTTGGAATAGTTTACTGCGACAAGAACGAAAAATAACCGCTGCGATCTTTGATATCTTTATTACAGGGCAGAAGGAGCATTTATGGTTATCAGCGGAGCAAATATAAATACATTTCAGACGGCAGCTTCCGTTCCTCAAAGGAAAATGAATTTTGCGGGGATCTCAGAGCGTCCCCTGACAGCCGGTTTGATACCCTTGAATTAAGCGATCTCTTTAAGGCAATACCGAATAAAGATTGCGCTGAAAATGCGCAATCTTTATTCGGTATTGCCTTAAATTGAAAATTTCCGATTTTCAAATCTTTTCCTTTAAACCGTATATTTTGTAGTATAAACTTCAAATTATCGGCAAAAATAAATCCGAGGGAAACATTATATCCCCATGATTTTCAAAAGGGAAAGGAAACGATAATATGAAAAACTATTTCAGAAACGGCAAATTATCGGGAAAGGGTACTGCAGCAATAATTTGCTTCTGTCTTGCGGCAGTGGCAGCGCTGGGTATTTTCTCCTACAACAGATCGGCAAAGGAGCTCAGAAGCGAGCTTTCGGGAGAAATCGGCGGTACATCCGAAACCTCGGCTGTTACGACGGAGGAGGCGGAAAATGCAAATATTGTTGCCGATAACGTTCCCGTGACCGAAGCTGACGCGCCGCAGGAGAATATCATTCTTGAAAACGACGCATTTGCGGAGGGCGAGGCTCAGCAGCAGGAGGCTCAGGCGGCACAGGCAGAGTCTGATATCCTTACGGGCGCAGTGGTGAGACCTGCCGACGGAGACATTATCGGGGCATATTCGGGCGGAGAGCTAGTTAAGTCAAAGACCCTGAGCGTTTGGAAAACACATGACGGCATAGACATTGCCGCAGATCAGGGATCAAGCGTCAAATCCATGACGGAAGGCACTGTTTCGGAGGTCACAAACGACCCTATGATGGGCGTTACGGTAGTGATCGACCACGGCAGCGGATATACGGGATATTATTGTAATCTTGCAAAAGAAGTAAAGGTATCGGTGGGAGATGCGGTAAGCGCAGGAACCGTTATCGGCGAGGTAGGAAGCACTGCCGAGGCGGAGATCTCCGAAGAACCGCACCTTCATTTCGGAGTAAAAAAGAACGGCTCATGGACAGACCCCGCAGTTATCCTTTCCGGCGAGGGAAGCTGATAACAAGAATTTTCTTAAAATAAAAGGAATCGGAGAATTATCTGCCGATTCCTTTTTTTATAGATTTTTAATTTCCGGACTCAATGCTTATATCATTGAAAACAGCAAGCAGATCGTCCACCTTGGCTTTTTGCTTTTCCTCGCTGCTCATATCCATAACACAGCCGCCCTCGTGCATCATGACAAGCCTGCTGCCATACTCAACGGCAAAGCGGAGATTGTGCGTGACCATGAGAGTAGTGAGTTTTTTCTCCCTGACTACCCTGTCGGTTATCTCCATAAGCGTTTCCGATGATTTCGGGTCGAGAGCCGCAGTATGCTCATCGAGGATAAGCAGGTCAATATCTGTCATTGAAGCGATTATCAGCGCAATAGCCTGCCGCTGACCGCCGCTCAGATTGCCCACCGGCACATTCATTCTGTTTTCCAGTCCCATACCGCAGGTTTCAAGCAGCGTTCTGTAATGATCTGTACGCCTTTTGTTCACCCCCGAGGAAAGACCGAAGGGCTTGTTTTTATTGTCCGCAAGAGCCATGTTTTCAAGAACGGTAAGATTACCGCAGGTTCCCATTCTCGGATCCTGAAGAACTCTCCCTATCCTTTCTGAACGCTTATGCTCCGCCATGCGGGTCATATCCTTTTCTCCGAACATAACAGCTCCGCTTTCGGGACGTACAGTACCGCAGATAAGGTTGAGCATTGTGGTCTTGCCGCTGCCGTTTGAACCGATAACCGACACAAATTCCCCGTCATCTACCTTAAAATTAAAATCACGGAAAAGGACAGTTTCATCAACCGTACCTATATTAAAGGACTTGCAGATATTTTTAAGTTCCACCATATCCTACACGCTCCTTTTCCTGCCCTTGAATTTCTCGCTGAAAACAAGCGCAGCGGTAAAAAGCAGCGCCATCAGCAGTTTGAGGTATTCCGTCGGGAGGCTCAGAGCCAGTGCGGCGGTCAGACAGGCCTTATACAGAATACTTCCGAATATTACCATGGTCGTAGGCTTCAGAAGCTTTATGCCGCCGAAAACGCTCAGTCCTATGATAACTGAAGCAAGTCCCATTACCACCATGCCTACTCCCATCTGCTGATCGGCGGAACCCTTTGCCTGTGCGATAACACAGCCTGACAGTGCGGCAAAGCCGTTTCCTATGGCAAGACCGAGAATTTTCGATCTTCCGGGGTCTTTTGCAAGCATGGTGACGTATTTTTCATTATCCCCTGTCGCTCTGAGCAGCAGTCCCGATTTCGTTCTCAGGAAAAAATCCATTGCAAGCTTGAAAATTATTACAAGCACAAGAGATACAACGGTAATTCTCCATGTCTGCGGGATAATTTCAGCAGCGCCCGAATTGAAAATCGTAGCCTTGCGGAAAAACGAGGCAACGGTGATACCGTTGTTCCCCTTGAAAAGTATCACAAGATTTACGGAAAGCAGCGCCGTATACACGATTATTCCGCATAGCAGCGGACGGATATTAAGCTTTACATGGAGCAGACCCGTTATCGTTCCCGCAAGCATACCGAGTATAAAGGATATGAGCAGGCACAGCCACGGATCAACGCCTGCTATTATAAGCACAGCGGTAACGACTGCCCCCATCGGCATTGTTCCGTCTACGGACAGGTCGGGAAAATCAAGTATGCTGTAGGTAATGTACACTCCCATAGCAAGCAGGGCATACATAAGACCCTCCTCCAAGGTCACACGGCAAACGTTTATCAATACATCCATAAGCATTCCTCACAATCGGTAAATATAGGGATTGCCGCAGACATAACAGCATTCCCCTATATTGTATCATATTCAGCCGCGTTTTGCAAGCATTATTCCGCGGCTTCCGTATTTGTAGTAACCTTTTCCGCATCGGCGTAGGATTCGGGGAGAGAAATACCGAATGCAGACATAACATCGGTGTTTACAACGGCTGTACCGTCGGATATCTTACCCACGGGAATGCTGCCTGCGCTTTCTCCGCCGAGAACCCTGAGCCCCATATCGCCGGTGACCTTGCCCAATGCGACATAATCAATGGAAACAGAAGCGATACAGCCGTTTGACACCTGCTCTATCTCGGAACCGTATACGGGAACTCCTGCGGAATTTGCCTGCTCAAGGAGAACTGTAAGATTGCTTACAACGTTATTGTCGGTGAAATTATTTACGCAGTCGACCTTTGTTATAAGCGATGCAGCCGCCTGCGGAACGTCTGCCGCACCCTGAACGCCCTGATCGACTATCTCAAGTCCTCTCGGCTCGGCTGCCTCTCTGAGGCTTGCAAGCTGAGAAACCGAATTAGCTTCGCTTGTGGTGTAAAGGACGCCTATTTTCTTAACGTCGGGCTGGAGAGCCTGGATAAGATCAAGCTGTGCGGCAAAGTCAAGGATATCGGAGGTTCCCGTGCAGTTGCCGCCGGGAGCGTTCATATCCTCAACAAGTCCTGCTGCTACCGGGTCGGAAACGGCGCAGAAAACCACGGGAATGTCGGTATTTGCAGCAGCCGCAAATGCCGATATCGCTGCGGGAGTGGCAATGGCATAGATAATATCATAGTCCTTGGCAGTCATATTTTTAGCGATAGTATCACAGGTTGCACTGTCAAAGTTTCCGTCCTGCCTGTCAATAACGAGCCTATCGGCAATGTCCGAGCCGGTAAGCGACTGCTCTATTCCCGCAAAGCAGTTATCGAGTGAAGGATGACTTCCGTACTGAATAATGCCTATCTTGTAGCTTTCTTCAGCCGATTCCGATGCGTCTGTCTGAACTCCATTCTCCGCAGACGAGCCAGCACAGGCGGAAAAGCCTGCAAGCATGGCAGCCGCTGTCAGTACAGCGGATAATTTTTTTAATTTTTTCATATAAATTCTTCCTTTCTTTAAATAAAAAACTCCTGCCCCAAAAATTGGGACAGGAGATATTTCCTGCGGTACCACCCAAATTGCGTATAAATACGCCCCTCAAGCTGCTGTGTACTGACATACACGCTCCGAATAACGCACGGCTCTGCGTCTCCCCTAACCGCAAAATGCGGCTCAGTTCGCCCTCATGAGTCCATTCACTTCGGCGTCCGCTGCTGCAATCTCACCGTCCGCAGCTCTCTTAACGCGACCTTCCGCAACTACTACTCTCAATCATCGGTTTAAAATATATATTTAATATACCACCTATTTTTCGATTTGTCAAGAGTTTTTTTAATTTTGGTTTTGGAAAACTCTGCGTTGTCAATAGATATGACCCATAAAGAAGAAAATTCCAGCAGATATG
>CAZDJG010000056.1:0-11751 GCA_964505695.1 uncultured Ruminococcus sp. | reverse complement strand
AATGAAGCAGAAGGAGATCCCTCTTCTCAGGCGTACCATTGGCTTTGTTTCTCAGGACTATAAGCTTATAAGCAACATGAACGTTTATGATAATATTGCCTTTGTACTCAGAAGCATCGACGCTCCCACAAAATATATAAGAAAAAGAGTCCCCAGCGTGATAGGGCTTCTGGGTCTTAAAGATAAAGCAAAATGCTTTCCCGGTGAGCTTTCGGGAGGAGAACAGCAGAGAGTTGCCATTGCAAGGGCACTTGTGAACAACCCTCAGCTTATCATTGCGGACGAGCCTACGGGAAATCTCGACCCCCGTACTTCTATTGAGATAGTTCAGCTTTTGCAGAGGATAAACGAGCTGGGCACAACGGTTCTCATGGTCACCCATGAGCATGAGCTGGTAAAGCGCTTCGGCGGCCGGCTCATAAATATCACAAAGGGCGAAATATCATTTGACGACCGCATTTAACGAAAGGACAGTTCTTCGGATATGAGAGTAAGCAGCGCAGCCTATCTGTTCAGGCAGGGGCTTAAAAATATATGGAACAACAGGATTATGTCATTTGCATCGTTCTGCATAATGACGGTATCCTTGCTGATGATCGGATTTACGGTAATTTTTTCAATGAATATAAATTCATTTATAAGTGATATTGAGGGTAAAAATGAGGTAGTTATCTTCCTTGACGACGAGGCGGACGATGAATACATAGCAGAGCTTGGGGAAAAGCTGAAGGCTGTGGAAAATGTTTCCGAGGTCGTTTTTTATTCCAAGGAGGAGGCTTTTGAGGATATAAAAAAGGATATGGAGGACGCCGAGGATATTTTCAGCTATATTGACACAAGTCCTCTTCCCGACTCATACCGCATAAAGATCGGGGATATTTCCCATATGAGTACCACTCTTTACGCAATAAGCGGCTTTGACCATATCGAAAAGGTCAAAGCACCCTATGATTTTGTAAATGTGCTTACGGGTCTTAAAACAATGATCACGGTGGTTTCTCTGATAATTCTTGTTGCTCTTATCGTGGTAAGCTTTGTAATTATCTCGAATACCACAAGAGCAAGCGTGGAGATACGCAAACGTGAGATATCCATTATGCGTTTTGTGGGTGCGACCAATTTCTTTATCAAGATCCCTTTCTTTGTTGAGGGTCTTGTGGTGGGAACCCTTGCGGGAATCGTTTCCTCCATGCTTACATGGATAGGCTATGACAGTCTTGTTACATTGCTTTCCACCGAAACTACGCTGTTTACCGCCATGGGTACCACAGGCTTTATCCCGCTGAGCAGATTTATGGTGTATGCGGTAATAGCTTATATCGGCGCAGGAGCGGTCATAAGCGCAATAGGAACGGTTCTCAGCACCAGAAGGTATGTCAAGGTTTGATCGGAATCGAAAGGAAGATAAAAATGCAGAAAAAAAATCTCAGACTGATCTTTAATAAATTCAGCGCAGTCATGACAGCAGGCATTATGTCATTTGCTGTGATCGCAGGCTTTAATGCAAATGCCGACTATGACGACGATATCGCCGAGCTTCAAAGAAAGCAGCAGGCTCTGGCAGAAGAACGTGAGGAGATCGAAAGGTCATTAAAGGAATATGAGGCAAATGCGGACGAGCATGAAAAGTATCTTGAAATATATGATGAAAAAATGAGGGTTCAGGAGCAGGAAATCGAAAATATCAAGGAACAGATATCGCTGCTTGACAGCGATATTGCGGAGCTTGAGGTGAAGATCGCCGATAAGCAGGCGGAGGTCGATGAGGGAATAGAGGACTTCAAGCAGCGGCTGAGAGTTATGTATATGACAGGAAACGACAGTATTGCTTCAATGCTCGTAGGCTCGACGGACTTTTACGATATCCTTGCAAGGACCGAGCTTGCCGAGAGACTTTCACGGCACGATAAGAATATGATCGACGATCTTAATGAAAAGATATCCGTTTTAAATTCGGATAAGGCTGAGCTTGAGCAGTCAAAACTCGATGCGGAAAACAAGAAAGCTGAGGCAGAGAGTATTCTGACTGAGCTTCAGGAAACATATAAAAATCACGAGGAAACCAAGGCGTGGTACGAGGCTCAGGCTGCCGCTGACAGGGAGCGCACTGCTGAGATGGAGGACGAAGAGGCTCAGGTGGAGCAGCAGCTTCAGGAATTTATCCGCAAGCAGCAGGAGGAGCTTGAAAAAAAGCGTGAGGAAGAACGCAAGCGTAAGGAAGAAGAGGAACGCATAAAGAAAGAGGAAGAGGAGCGTAAGAAACAGGAGGAGGAAGAACTCAGGAAACAGGAGGAAGAGCAGAAACGCCTGGAGGCAGAGGCTCAGGGAATAGAATATGTTCCCTCGGAAACCGAGCCTGTGGTTACGGAAAGCACCGAAAGCACCGAAACCGATTATACAACAGGTGCGTCACAGGGATTTATCTGGCCCTGTCCTACGGTGCTTAATATGACGGACGGCTACGGCTACAGAACCATTGACGAAGAGGGCGGTTCAAGCGACTTCCATAAGGGTATAGATATAACTAAGCCTAACTGTGCGGGAGAGCCTATTGTGGCGTCTGCATCGGGAACGGTCATAACTGCGTCAAATACAGGCAACGGCTACGGTATCCATGTCGTTATCGACCACGGAGACAAGATAGCCACGCTTTACGGACATATGTCAAGCTGCTGCGTAAATGTCGGTGACGAGGTGCAGCAGGGACAAACTATCGGCTACATAGGCTGCACAGGCTATGCATACGGAAATCACTGTCATTTTGAGGTAAGAGTAAACGGACAGCACACTAACCCGCTTAATTATGTAAGCATGAACTGATAGGACAAGCCTGCTCCGAGCCTGCTGCTTTGCGCAGGTTTGGAGCATTTTATTTTAAGGATTTGTTGCAATGAAAATAAAACTTTCACTGGGAGCGGCTGTGGGTCTTATGGCGATCACGGCGGCGGTAACGTTTGTCATCACCGGTAATGTCACGCTTGACAGGTTTAACAGCAAGATAAAAAGCGTCAGCGAAAAGCAGGAATTTTACAGCAAGCTTTCGGAAATAGATACCTACAGCCGTACTCATTACATCAGCGAAATTGACGAAAGCAAGCTTATAGAGGGAATGGTAAGCGGATATATAAACGGTATCGGGGACAGCTACGCCGAGTATCTGACAGCCGAGCAGTATGCTCAGGAGCTGAGTGAGCAAAGCGGCGTTTCGGTGGGGCTGGGTTTTGCCTATGAAAAGGAAAAGGGCGGATATATAAAGATCACCGAGGTTTCTGAGGGAGGCTCCGCCGAGGAATCGGGACTCATGGCGGGGGATATAATCACTGCTGTGAACAATACCGATGTTATCGCCTTTGCAGGAGGATATGACGAGGCCGTTTCCCTGTTTTCCTGCGAGGAGGGAACAAGGGTCAAGCTTTATATCAAGCGTACCGAGGAGGACGGCTCAACCGATTTTATCACCTACAACGTTACCGCACAGCGCACCGAGAGAATGACCGTTTCGGGAAGGCTTGTAGCGGAAAATCTCGGATATATCAGGATAACTGCATTTACGGACAAGACCGAAGCTCAGCTTAAAGCAAAGCTTGACGAGCTTATTTCGGCAGGAGCGGAGGGACTTATTTTCGACCTGCGCAACAACACCGGCGGTTCGGTCGAATCGCTGGGTAAATGCCTTGATCATATAATCGGTTCGGGAGATATTGTGACCTCCGAGAATGCAAACGGAGATGTGACGGCTCTTATTTCCTGCACCGAGGCGGAGGAGATAAAAATGCCAATGTCGGTCATCGTAAACCGTGTTACCTCAGGAACAGCCGAGCTTTTTGCATTTGCCCTTGCGGATAATTGCTCCGCTCACACTATAGGAAAAACCACTGCGGGAAAGGGTTACCTTCAGTCGGTGTACACCTGTTCGGACGGCTCGGTGGTAAAGCTTTCCACCGCAATACTCAAGACAAAAAACAGCGGCGATTTCAACGGCGTCGGACTGAAGCCCGAATTTGACGTTTCTATCCCGGAGGATATGGATATAAATATGCTCTCGGACGAGGCTGCGGTGCTTACGGACAGTCAGCTTATAAAGGCGATGGAGGTCACAGTCCCGAAGCATTGAGGATTCTATGAAAACAGTTTCTGAAAGGAATGAAGATAAAAATGCCTTATCCGGAAAAAATAAACGTACTTAGCTTTGGCTGGATGTATGAGATCATACTTGTGCTGCTTTTCGGAGTGACCGTTGTGGACGCTGTAAGCATTATCAGATGCTTTAAGGGAGGACTTGAGGAAATAAAGGAATATGCTGAGCTTTGCGTAAAATATCTGAAGATCCTGATGTGTATTTTTGCGGGAGTGTTTTTCGTGATAGTTGCGGTAAGCTATACAGAGTATGATAATATTACAAGAGCGATACACGGTATTCTGGGAGGTCTGCTCCTTATTGACGCAGCGGTAAGCCTTTTTATAAAAATAAAATACCGCAGAAGGACAGAAAAATAATATGAAGCTCAGGGAAACAATAAAGGGATTTCTTAAAATGACGGGGCATTACAGCGGCTCTGCCGTATACCTTGCCGAACATGGGTATAATGACAAATATCTTGAAATGCTGGCGTCTGAGAGAGAAAGCGCAAAGAAAAAAAAGGATATCGAGGAGGGACGGGCTCTTTACGCTCAGGCTCTGATGTACAGAGGCAGACTGAAGGAGTCCCTTGAGGAATATGAAACGACCGATATCAAAAGACTTCCGGAGCAGCTTAACTCTGTTTTTGTGAATAATTATATTCTTTGTCTTTTCCTGCTTAACAGGTTCGGCAGAGCAAAGGAAATTTACTCCGAATACAACAGTATCGCTCTTGCGGAAAATACTCTTGTCATGCGCAGGAGCGTGGGCATAAACGAGCATATCAGCAAGCGATATGAGAATGCGGTTACGGTTTTCATTAAGCTCCTGAGCGAGCCTGACCCAAGAACAACGCTTATGGCGGATATTTGTCTTGTTCGTTCCATGCTTTCGTTGGGAATGAAGGACAGAGCGGCTGAGATAGCAGAGCTTGGTTTCGGAAGATATTCGGCTATGGGTGATATCACCGCAGAGGTGAACCGCCTTGAGCTTAAAATAAGATCAAAGGATAAAAAATCGGGCGGCAGTAAAAAAAGAAAAAAATGAAAGGCGGCATACGATGAAAAAAAAGAAAACGTCAAGGAAAAATCCGGCTTCCCACAGCAGTGTAAGAAAAAAGACGGCGGACAGCGCCGAGAAAATATATAAAAAAAGGCATTCCGTTTATCAGAGGGTGTGCATAATTTTGTTCCTGTCCGCAATATTTTTTACGGGACTGTGCATGACCTTTTTAAAGCGCCCCGAATTTTCTGAAATTGAAAAAAGAGAGCTTACCAAAAAGCCTGTGCTTACCCTGCAAAGCTATCTGGACGGCAGCTTTGCGGATAATTTCACCAAATATTTTTCGGATACTGTTCCTATGAGGGAATCTCTCGTTGAGCTTGCATCTGAAATAAATGACCTAAAGGGTATAAGTGCGCCAAAATTTTACGGAAATGTAAATGTGGTCGCCGACGATGACGGAAACATGGTCGGGGAAAATGTTACGGAGCCCGTGCAGACGGCTGTTACCGAGGAAACGGATATTTCCGTAAACGAAAATACCGATACGGAGGATAAGCCTGAAGAAACCTCCGCTCCAATGACCGAGACTGCTGTTTCCGAAACCTCAGTGACGGAGGACGAAGAACCCGTTGAAAATATAGAAGAGTTCAATAATAACGGAATTGTTGTGGACAGCGTTGAAATGTATGGAGAAAGCGCAGGCGTTATGCTTTTCGGCGGCAGCAAGTCAATGGGTACACGCTATGCGGATATCATCAGCAAATACAAGGAGGCTATGGGAGAGGACGTAAACGTTTATAATATTGTAGTTCCCACGTCGGTAGAATTTTATCTTCCGAAGAAATTTCAGAATTACAGCTCCTCTGAGAAAAATGCCATTGAGCATATATACGAAAGCTATACCGCAGATGTTATCCCAGTTGACGCCTATTCCGAAATTGCGGCGCATACCGACGAATATATTTATTTAAGGACAGACCACCATTGGTCCCACAGGGGAGCGTATTACGCTTATGTGGCGCTGTGCAAGGCGATGGGACAGACGCCTCCCGATATCGACAAGGACTACGAGGTCTGCGAGATCGACGGATATGTGGGATCACTTTACGGCTATACCAATGATCCCGTGCTTAAAGAAAGTCCGGAGCTTTTTACCTATTACAAGCCGAAATCAGAATATAAGACCTATTATTATGCCTATGATACTCTTGCGCCTAAGGGCGAGGGTCCTCTTTTCTACGACGGAGTAGGTTCGTCCTACGCATACGGAGTATTTCTGGGAGCGGACGCAATTCACACGAAAATAGTCACCGAGCTTGACACGGGCAGAAAGGCTTGCGTTTTCAAGGAATCCTACGGAAATGCATTTGTACCTTATCTTGTGGACAGCTTTGACGAAATTTATGTTATTGATATCCGTTATTTCGGAATGAATGCTGTTGAATATATGAAGCAGCAGGGCATTACCGATGTGATATTTATAAACAACGCTTTTGCGGCAAACACAGGCTCTCTTATTGAGGGGATCGAAAATCTTTACACTTATCCCTACGGAACGCTTACTGAGGATAAAATTCCCGCAGTTATGGAGTATCGTTCCACTTCTGTGACAGAGGCTGTTACTTCTGCGCCCGATACTGTTTCGGAAACCACCGCTGCCGGAACCCCGGTTACCGAAGCCGCCGATGTTCAGACCGATGTTACCGAATCGAAGGAGGAGTAAGCTTGTACGCCGATCAGCACGTTCATACAAGCTTTTCGGGGGACAGCGACACTTCCCCCGAGGATCAGCTTGAAAAAGCAATAGCTCTTGGAATGGATAGGATATGCTTTACGGATCATCACGATCACGGCGTTGTATCGGAGATAGATTTTGAGCTGGACATTCCCCGTTATCTGGAAAAAATGAGCTGCCTGAGCGAAAGCTATGCGGGAAGGATCAGAGTGCTTTGCGGAATTGAGCTGGGACTTCAGGAGCATATTTCCGGATATCTTCAAAAGCTTACGGAGGATTATCCTTTTGATCTTATTATAGGTTCGGTGCATTTTGTTGACGGACTTGACCCTTATTATCCCGAATATTTTGAAAAATGGGGAAATGATGCATACAGCCTTTATTTTGATACCGTATTAAGGTGTATCGGTCAGATAAAGTGCTATGATTCTCTGGGACATCTCGATTACATCGCAAGGTACGGCGGGAAGCACGGACTTTCCTATTCCTATGCCGGATATGCCGACCTTATAGACCCTATACTGCGTCGGGTCATCGATGACGGGAAAGCGCTTGAATGCAATACGGGAGGACTTTCAAGGGGACTTTGCGAGCCTAATCCCTGCTATGACATATTGAAACGTTACCGTCAGATGGGAGGAGAACTCATTACCATCGGCTCAGACGCACATTCGCCCGATACTCTCGGCTGTTCTTTTGAAAGCACGGGACAATGCCTGAAAGAGATAGGCTTTAAGTATTACACCGTATATTCAAATCGAAAGGCGTCTTTTTTGCCGTTATAACTTAGGCAAAGATGTCCTCTTCTCGCCTGCCGACTCGGTCGGTGCTTCTGCTTCGCAGAGGTGTACACCGGACACCCACACCCTCTAAGGCGGCGGGTTCCATTTCGGAATCAGTGGGGGATACAATCCCCCACTGATTCCTGTTGCCTCGTTAAATGACGGGGCAAAGTCCCTTATTGAACAGGCTGTACAAAAATTCGCTTTTTGCGGTAAAGACATTTTTTCTGCTTTCTGCTATAATATTTTCAGAAAGGCGGTTGAATCTATGGATCAGATCAAAATCGGAAAATTTATGGCGCAGCTTCGCAGGGAAAAAAATCTTACTCAGCAGGCAATGGGAGAGCAGATCGGAGTTACGGGCAAAACCATATCCCGATGGGAAAACGGGAATTATATGCCTGATATTGAAATGTTTATGATACTCGGCGATCTGTTTGATGTGAGCATAAACGAGCTTCTCAGCGGAGAACGGCTGTCGGACGCGGATTACAGGCGAATGGCAGAGAAAAATATCGTGAGCGTTTTCAGGGAGAGCAGCTTTAATGCAGGGGAGCGCATGAAATATTTCAAATCAAAATGGCTCAGGGAGCATTTGTTTGATATAATTCTCAGCGTGCTGCTTTATATAGCTGTAACGGCATGGTCGCTTATAGTCGGGGAAACGCTTGTAACGGTGCTAAGTCCCGCAGCGGCGCTTGTGCTTTGCTGTATACACAGAAACCGAATGATGAGCTATTGTGAGAACAGGGTTTATCACATAAAAGATGACACGAAACAGGAGGTATCGGATGGATAAAAAATATATTGCCTTTGTCGGCAGATCGATTTTAAAGCTGCTCATATATCTTATGCTTTGCGGTGGGGCGTATCTCTTGTCCGCTTTTGCGGATCCTCCCTTTGACAGTCTTATTCCTCCCGCTGCCGCTGCGCTGCTGTGCTTTTTGTTCCTGTCGGTCATTGAGGAAGGAAAGCGTTCCTTTTTTTCAAAGGGTTATCTTCTTGAAAATGTGATACCCGGAGCGGCGTCAGGTCTTGCCGTTTATGTTATTATAGTGCTTGCCGCCTTTATAATGGGAGATTTTAATTTTACGGGTCTTGACAGCGGCTTTGATCTTACGGAGATGTTTCTGTATGATGCAAAAAACTATCTTTTTATCGGTATAGCTGTTTACGGATATTTCTTCCACATTGTGCAGAAGGATTTCGGAAGTATTACAGCCGTGCTGTTATCCGCAGCTTTATATGCGGCGTTTTCGCTTTACCGCACAGGCTATGGGGCAATTTTTGCGGACGGTCTTACAGCTTCCGAGGGAGTATATGCGCTTAGCTTTCTGCTTACGGGCATAATTGCGGGAATTATCATTGTCCGTCGGGGAGATATGCGTTCGGCGGCAGCCTTTCTGTTCGTTTACGGCTTGTGCGTTCTTTTGGTGGAAGGGTCGGATAAGACCGCTCCGCTGATCACATACGGAGGGGATCATCATCTGAGTGTGGGAATCGCTGCGTCCGGTATATTTATCGCGGCAATAATTTACTTCATAATTTCTGTCATACATGAAAGCAAAAACGGGTAACATAGCTACGAAAGGATTATTGGGAACCTCGTTTAAACCTCCTTCACGGCAAATTCTCTATGAGTTTTGACATCTGCTGCGCCCCGCAAGCCTTGTAATATATCAGATCCGTAAGGATCTATTATTACTGCGGCTTGACGCCTTGCATCTGACAAAACTCATTGACGAGGCTTTGCTCGTGTCCCGGTTTAAACGAGAACCCCTATTATATATTTGGATTTTTCCGAAAAACAGGGTACAGGAATATCTTCGGAGATCCATTATAGGGAGAGATGGATAAAAATGTCGCTGTCGGTCATTTGCGTTAAGCAGATACTTATCATGTTTATTCTTGTTGCGCTTGGCTTTCTATGCGGAAAAATAAGGCTCATCGACAAGGGTACCAATACTAAGCTTTCGGAATTTGTGCTTGAGGTAGTAAATCCCGTACTGATTTTTATGTCATATCAGCAGGATTTCGACACGGGGCTTTTAAAGGGACTGGGAATGTCTGTCGTTCTCGGCTTTATTTCCTACGGGGCAATGATTCTGATATTAAAGCTTATCTACATGAAAAACAAGACCGATAAGGGTCTGGTCGAGCAGTTTGCGGCGATCTATTCAAACTGCGCCTTTATGGGTATTCCTCTAATAAACGGTCTTTTCGGGGAAGAGGGAGTGTTCTATCTTACGGGATATGTTACCGTCTTCAACATAATGGTCTGGACTCACGGAGTGATATTTTTCGGCGGCAGCGGAGAAAAGACTTCGCTTAAAAAGGTTATTACATCTCCTGCAATAATTGCCGTCGTTCTGGGACTTATTGCGTTCCTTGCGGGAATAAGGCTTCCCGAAATTATTTCCTCGGCTGCAAATTATGTCGGAGGAATGAACACGCCCCTTGCTATGATCTGCGCGGGAGTTACCATAAGCACAACTGCTATAGGCAGCCATATCAAGGATATCGGCGTATACCGTGCGGCGTTTTTCAGGCTGATACTTTGTCCCGTGCTTTTCTGGCTTATGTTCAGATGGTTTGATTTTATTCCCGAAACAGTGTTCATGGTCGTCCTTGCTGCGGCCGCTTGTCCTGCTGCGGCAACAGGTACAATGTTTGCGCTGAGATACAAAAAATGCCCCGAAACGGCGGCAGTGATCTTTGCGGTATCGACCTTGCTTTCTGCCGTGACCCTGCCTCTTATTGTGATGCTTGGGGGGATATGATTATCTAAGAGCCTGTTCAGCATCCTTCAGCGCACGTCTTTTCGGCAAATTTTGCCGCTGACTGCGTTAAAACTCCTTGCCATACGAAAGTATGCCTGCGGAGTTTTGCCTTGTCAGCGACAAAATTATGCTCGAAAATCCGCACACTTCAAGATACTGAACAGGCTTTAAAGCATATTCGTAAGCCTGCAAATGATCTCATTTGACAGGAGAAATCCCTCGGGGGTAAGATACAGCCTGTCACCTTCAAGCTTTAAAAGTCCGTGCTCTTCCATTGGAAGAGCCGATTTTTTTATCCTATCGGCAGCAAGAGGATAATCCGAAAGACGGATACCCTCGGAAAGTCTCAGCGCAAGCATCATTTTTTCCTCGTCGGTGCATGGAGCGTCGTCCGAAATTATCTCCTGCTGATACTCCGATGAAATGTATTCTTTTAAATCACGGGGGACATAAAATCTTTTTCCGTTCATTAAAGAATGAGCCGAAGGACCTGTTCCGAAATATTCCCCGCACCGCCAGTATTTCAGATTATGGCGGCACTCGCAGCCCTCCCGTGCAAAGTTGGATATCTCATACTGTTTATAGCCGTTTTCCTCAAGAAGTCCTGCTGCAAGAAGATACAGATCGGCTGCTCTGTCATCGTCCGCAGCAGCTTTGATAAGATCGGGGCTGTCTGCAAGGGGAGTGCCGCTTTCGATTTTCAGCATATATGCGGAAACGTGGGTCACATTAAGTGCGGAAAGCTTTTTTATATTTTCCCTGACTGTTTTTTCGGTCTGAAAGGGAAGTCCCAGCATAAGGTCAGCGGAAATATTTTCAAAGCCTGCCGCTGCGGCGTTTATAAGCGCTCTGATGCCCTGAGCGGTGCTGTGGAGCCTGCCCATAAGGGAAAGCTCCCTTGTATCAAAGCTTTGTATTCCGACGGAAATGCGGTTTATCCCTGACGCCCGAAAATCTTTAAGCAGTGAAATTTCCGCTGAATCGGGATTTATTTCGGCGGATATTTCAGCTCCTGCCGAAATATCCGCCGCAGATAATATATCATATATTTGTTCGCCGCTGAGCAGCGAGGGAGTTCCGCCGCCGAAATAAACCGTATCCGCCCTGATATCCGCTTTTCTTATATTCCGCACGGCTGCCTTTACGAATCCGTCCGTAAGCGACAGATCTGTCTGAGAGTAAAAGTCGCAGTACAGGCATTTTCTTTTGCAGAACGGAACGTGAATATAAAGACCTTTATTCATCGAGTTTAAGCACAGCCATAAATGCCTCCTGGGGAACCTCAACGGTGCCGAGCTGGCGCATACGCTTTTTGCCCTCCTTCTGCTT
>CAZDJG010000055.1:0-11762 GCA_964505695.1 uncultured Ruminococcus sp. | reverse complement strand
GAATACATAAAAAAATTCGGAGCTTTGCGTTTCAAACAGCTTCTTGATAATTCTGACGGAGCAATAAATTTCCGTCTGGAAAAATGCCGCAGCGGACTTGACCTTGATTCGGATACGGGCAGGGTGGATTATCTCAGACGATGTGTGGACGTTCTTTCATCAATAAGCTCTCCTGTGGAAAGAAGCGTTTATATTTCCAAAATCGCAAAGGAGCAGGGGATTGCGCGCGAGGCGCTGGATTCGCAGGTCAACACCGTTATCCGCAAACGGATCAAAGGCGAAAAAAAGCAGTCGTGGACTGAAATACGAACCTTTTCCGACAAAAGGCGCTCAGACCCTCAGGCAGCTCAGTTTCCAAAGGAATACAGAGCAGAGCGGGGTATTATTGCATATCTTTGCGCTCATCCCGATGATCTCGGATATATATCGGAATTGCTGCCATCGGACTGCTTTGCGACAGATTTCAACAAAAAGCTGTATGAAAAGCTGATCGACGGTATGAAATCATCATCGGATTTTAACATTTTATCACTGCAAAGTGAATTTTCAGCCGATGAAATGGGCAAAATAACCGATATATTGTCGGAAATGCAGCAAATTGACATCAACAGGTGTGCAGCGGAGGATTACATAAATACGCTGAAGGAGAGCATGGAAAAAAGGTCGGAAAGCCGACCGGCTTCCGCTCTTTCCGACGAAGATTTTTTAAGTCTTGCAAACAGGCTTAAAAGCCGTAAATAGCGGACTTATTACAATTGACCCAGAAAAATCCCGAAAGGACGGTAAAAATATATGAACGGCAATGAAAAGGCTATGGAAACTCTTATGGAGCAGGGAAAGGCTCACGGCAAGCTTACCACTACCGAGATAAATGATGTAATGGAAAAGCTTGATCTTGATGTTGACCAGATAGACTCCTTTTACGATAGCTGCCAGAGCATGAATATTGATATTATTGAGGACTTTGACGCCGAATCGGAGCTTGCGCTTTCCGATATCAGCCTCCAGGACGATCTTGAAATGTCCATCTCAACCGATGGCATAGCCATTGACGACCCTGTAAAGATATATCTCAAGGAA
Organism: uncultured Ruminococcus sp.; assembly: GCA_964505695.1. Lineage (GTDB taxonomy): Bacteria > Bacillota > Clostridia > Oscillospirales > Ruminococcaceae > Huintestinicola. The sequence goes on along the minus strand of CAZDJG010000055.1, from coordinate 10,682 downwards.
ATAGGAAGAGTTCCTCTCCTTACTCCCGAGGAAGAGATACAGCTTGCCGAGCGCATGGCGACAGGCGATGTCAAGGCAAAGCAGCGACTGGCTGAGGCCAATCTGCGCCTTGTTGTTTCCATCGCAAAAAGATATGTGGGCAGGGGAATGCAGTTTCTTGACCTTATTCAGGAGGGAAATCTCGGTCTTATCAAGGCAGTTGAAAAATTTGACCACACAAAGGGCTTTAAATTTTCCACATATGCTACATGGTGGATAAGACAGGCAATTACAAGAGCTATTGCCGATCAGGCAAGGACTATTCGTATTCCTGTCCATATGGTTGAAACAATTACAAAGGTCAAGAAGGCTTCAAGTCAGCTTCTTCACAAGAATGGTCATGATCCCTCTCCCGAGGAGATCGCTGCCGAGCTTAATCTTCCCGTTGAAAGAGTGCGTGAGATCATGCGTATAGCTCAGGATCCCGTTTCACTCGAAACTCCTATCGGTGAGGAGGAGGACAGCCATCTCGGTGATTTTATTCCCGATGACGACGCTCCCGCTCCTGCGGACGCTGCGTCGCTTATCCTGCTTAAGGAAAAGCTGGGAGAAGTTCTTTCTACCCTTACAGAGCGTGAGGAAAAGGTTCTCCGTCTCAGATTCGGTCTTGAGGACGGCCGTTCACGCACTCTTGAAGAGGTCGGCAAGGAGTTTGACGTTACAAGAGAGCGTATCAGACAGATCGAGGCAAAGGCTCTCAGAAAACTCCGTCACCCCAGCAGAAGCAAGAAGATTAAAGATTTCCTTGACTGATATATCCAGAAAGGAATGATAAATATAATGTGTCTTACTCTTGAGTCGGACTATGCAGTCAGAATAATAGGCTGTCTGTCTGCCGAAAACAAAAGAATCGACGCAAAGAATATATCCGAAAAAACAGGGGTCAGCCTCAGATTTTCCCTTAAAATCCTGAGAAAGCTCGTATCGGCGGGACTTGTCAAGTCCTATAAGGGTATGCAGGGCGGCTATGAGCTTGCAAAGACTCCTGCAGAGATAACCATGCTTGACGTCATCGAAACCGTTGAGGGCAGCTATTATCTCAACCGATGCTATGAGGACGATTTTGTCTGCACCCGCGGTGCAAAGGGCTGCTGCCGGTATCAGAGCGTTTTTAACGAAATATCCGATATTGTCAGCAAAAAGCTTGCCGAATATAATTTTGAGGATCTTCTGAAATAAAGCTGTACATAATAAAACGTCTGCCAAGTGACTGACTGCATGGTGACATGATTTCATATTGGGAGAAGGCATGAAAATGAGCAAAAAAAATTGTAAGCCTTTATGTTATTCGATATTGGCACTGAGTTTTCTGTCATCGGGATTTGTTATTGCCGATAAGCTCATAACCAAGCATCAACACAAGGTTCAGTTTGCTCAGGCATCGGATAACGCTGTCAGATACATTGAAGATAAATACGGCTTTGACGCGGAAATCCTCGGCATGACCAATGACAGATATTCATGGTCATTCAGCGAATATTCCGATGAAATGGAGCTGAAAATGAAATACGGGGACAGGGAATTTTACGTTTATGCCGACAGGACAGGGGAAAGCTTCGAATGCTGGGACGATTATCAGTCTGAGGATATTTATTCGGCGGCAGCGGAATTTATGAATAAAGAGCTGCCCGGAGGAAGCATATTAAAAATGGGGCTGCATTCTCCCGGCAATTATTATTATCAACTGTTTGATACATATTATGACGGGACAAATATTGATGAAGTCCTTAAAAGCTGTTCGGGTCATATAGAAATGGTTTTTGCCGATACGGACTTTTCCGGCATAGATGGATCGGGAAGGTTTGATGATTATAACTTATCACTGAGATTCACATCCTTTGACACCGCAGAGCATATGGAGGAATTTATCCGCAGCATTGACAATACATTATTATTTGACTATGATTATAATGAATATCAGAAATATGCGCCGTATATTACCGATTATTTTGAAACAAGCAAGGACGGGATCAAAAGACTGAATATAAAGCTCGATAAAACCGGTGAATTTGAATATGCCTATTTTCCGGTAGAGTGGAGAACCTTTGCGGAAACCTGTAACAGTGTTAAGGCGGAGCGCATAGATAAGGATCAGTTATCGGAAAGCTACGGACGTTATAACGAGGTATACTGTTTAAGCAAGCCTGTTTCAAAGCAGTATTATTTTGACAGCCGCTATGGCGATATATGGATATACTATCCTCTTGAAAAGCTTAAAGGTTATGACGTGGAAAAGCTTGGAATAGCCTGGTTCAGCTTCGGCGGAATGTCAAACAACCGCAATATTTCGAGAGCGCAGATATGCGGTGATTATGCAGTGTTCAATATTCCTTTCGGCGAGGACTATTTTATGCTTGTTGATAACAGCGGGCAGGAAGAATATGTTCCGGAGTATTATAAGAAATCTGCGGTTTAAAAAAATCAATATGAAAAGCGTGAGCGTAAAAACTCACGCTTTTTTAGTATCAGTGTAACCTTTTGCATATTTAAGGCGTTATTATTAGTAGCAGCGTATGAAAGGAGTGAGAAAATGACAGATGAAGAAATAATCGGTATGCTCAGACACAAGAAAGCAAAGGGGCTTGACGCTTTGATAGACCGTTACGGCAGGTATATCTGTACAATAATCAAAAGGATAATCATGCCGGAGCTGTCAGAGCATGACGCTGAAGAACTGGCTGCTGATGTTTTTGTCGCTGTATGGCAAAATCCGCAAGGGCTGACAGCGGATAATATCCGAAAATATCTTGCGGCGGCAGCACGGAACAAGGCAATAAGCAGAATGCGGACATACCGCAGCAATCTGCCGCTGGACAGCGAGCTGTTTGTTTCGGACGATGATGTGGAGTTTGAAACCGAAAAAGCAATCACATCGGAAAATCTTTTATCTGCGCTTAACGATATGGATACGGACGACAAAATGTTGCTTATTCAGACATATTACTATTGCCGTCCGTTATCTGAAACGGCAATAACGCTGGGCATTACCGAATGTGCCGCTAAAACACGGTTGTTCAGAGCAAGAAAAAAGCTGAAAAACATACTTGAAGAAAGAGGTATAACAAATGAAAACTGATCTTTATAAAATTTTTGAGGAGTTTACTCCCGAATTTGAGGATACTGATAATAATATCCGGTCTGAAAGGATAAAGACTCTTGTAAAAAGAAAAATGACATCCCGCAAAACTTCTGTTTTGAGTAATGCTGTAAAAAAACTTATTATAGGCACTGCGGTCGCCGCCTGCATGGGTATTACCGCAGGAGCTGTTTCGGGAAAGCTTGATGAATTTATAAAAGCATTATCTGATTCATCGGTCGGAGAAGGCGGAGATTTTTCTGAATTGCCGTCCGTAGGCGAAAACACCGACAGTATATCGGAGTTTTTCAGTGTTCCCGAAGCAGTTTTTACCGAAAACGGAAATATTAGCGGAGAATTTGTGGGAATGTATAATGGAAATAACTGCGTTATGCTGACAATGAGGATAACCGTTCCCAATGCAATAAATTGTGAAAATGCACAAATGCCGTTTAGCTTTACAGTTATCAGATCAGACGGAACGGAGTACAGGCTTTCCGAAAGCATAGAACCGCTTATTCCTTCCGACAGCGCAGATTCATATTATGTTACTTATTATCTTACCGACAGGCAGATCGCAGGCAGCAGACTGAAAATAGAGGCTGACGGTATTTATACGAACGAACAGGTATCTGCTGCGATGGACGAGGTAAGAGCTTTTCAGGAGAAGAAACGGGAAGAATTTGAAGCAGAAAACGGTATGGATACAGCTCTTTGGAAGGAATACTGGGAGTCAGATGACCTTGACGGACTTTCAAATGATACCTTTCGCTCATATTTGAAAAGCTGTAATGCACTGGAAACAGGGGAGCTGTCTGCTGAATTTAATGTTCCCGAACCTATATGTCCGACGATCAAAAACACATCTGAATTTGGAAATGTCACACTTGACCCGCTTTCTCTGCATATAATCTATTCACCCGATACGAACCGCTCAAATAACTTGTATGAAGCATATGCAGTATATCTGAGTGACGGAACGGTCATATCAAACGATTTCTTCATGACAGACGATTTTTCCGGGAACAGTGAACATTATCATAATTATGCATATATTCACGGGACCGAGAACGGCAGAATATTTTGTTTTGGTGATCCTATAGATATTACAAATGTTGATAAGATCGTTGTTTATACACAGGCAATGAATGATAATTATGAAATTGATGAGCTTGAATATATCCTTTACGAAAGATAATAATGTCAGCCAAAGATCAAGAAAGCCATAAAAATAAAAGCTATAACAGTATAGTCCCTGCGCTTGCTGTTATAGCTTTGTTATTATGCAATATATCCGAGAAACTTCATAAGGAATATCCAGAACGTCAGCGTTACCGAAGAGAGCAGGGTTGTCGCCGCTATTACGCTGGAGGTCAGCACTCCGTCGTTTTTCATGTTTTTAGCCATAATATAGCATGACGGCGTAGTAGGAGAACCGAGCATTATCACAAGAGCAAGCAGGGCATCGTTTCTGAATCCGAGCATTACCGCAGTAAAAAGAAATACCGCAGGCATGAAAATAAGCTTAACAGCGCAGCATACTGCCGTAGGCTTCAGCTTAGCGATGGCTTTTTTGCCCTCAAAGGAAGCGCCTATCACAATAAGGGACAGGGGAGTAGCCATAACCGACAGATTATCAAGAGTTTTTGTGCAGATAGCGGGCAGATAATCGAGAATGTGTGTCAGTGAACCGATACAGCCGGTTACGATCCCTATAATTATTGGATTGGTGATTATTCCCAAAGCAGCTTTTTTAAGCTTGGAGCTTTTGTCGGTATCAAGCTGCGCGTCCTCCGCCTCAAAGGTAAGTACCGTTACTGCGTAAATATTGTAAAGAGGAACGCAGCCGATGATGATCATTGGAATAAGCCCTGCATTTCCGTAAATATTTATCATGAACGCAAATCCCATTACCGCAACTGAGCTGCGGTATGCCGCCTGTACAAACGCGCCGGTTATTGATCTGTCCCTGATAAAAAGCCTTGCACAGATCCATATTGCCGCAAATGCGATAGTTGTAACCGCTGCGCTGTAAATAACGAGGCTGCCGTCAAATACCTCTAAAATATTTGTTCCGGCAAGATCCATAAAGATCATTACAGGCAGACAAATATTAAAAATAAATTTGTTTGACGAGGAAATAAATCCGTCGCTGAACATTCCCGTCCTGTTTAACAGATATCCGATAACGATGACCAGAAAAACAGGCATGGTCGCATTAAGACTGTAAACAAGACTATCCATAGTCAGTCACCTCAATCAGAGTGTAAATCCGCCGCACAAGTGGCTGTATATTCCGCCCTTTTCCATAAGCTCCTTATGCGTACCCTGTTCCTCAATGCCGTTTTCATCGAGAACTATTATCACATCTGCATTTCTTATTGTAGAAAGCCTGTGAGCAACGGTTATTGTGGTTCTTCCGAGTGAGAGCCGTTCAAGAGATTTCTGAACGATATATTCGCTTTCATTGTCAAGTGCGGAGGTTGCCTCATCGAGGATCAGGATTGGGGGATTTTTCAAAAATACTCGTGCAATTGAGATACGTTGTTTTTGTCCTCCCGACAGCTTTACGCCCCGTTCGCCTACATAGGTATTGTATCCGTCGGGCAGAAACCGGATAAATTCATCTGCCCCCGCAAGCCTTGCAGCTTCTGTTATATCGTTCTCTGAGGCGTTTTCTGAGCCGTATGCGATGTTCTCGGCAACTGTTCCGCTGAAAAGATATACATCCTGCTGAACAACGCCTATATTTTTTCTGAGGGATTTTATTGTTATGTCACGCACATCTTTTCCGTCAATGGCGATCCTGCCCTCGGTAACATCGTAAAAGCGGGGAATAAGGCTGCATACAGTTGTTTTTCCTCCGCCGGAATGTCCGACAAGGGCAGCGTGAGATCCTGCCTTTATTTTCAGATCAATGCCTGAAAGTACGGGAGTATCGTCATTGGGATAGTGAAATCCGACATTTTCAAATGTGATATCACCCTTTACATTTTTCAGTTCCTCAGCATTTTCCTTATCGGTTATATCGGGTTGTTCGTCCATGATCTCAAAAAATCTGTCAATACCAGTCATTCCACGCTGAAACTGTTCGGTAAATTCAACTATCCTTCTGATAGATGCAAGGAGGGTCGAAGCATAAAGAAGATATGCCGTAAGATCGGCGGGAGAAAGCTCTCTTTTCATCATATAATAGCTGCCGAGAGCAACAACGATAATATACATTATTCCGTCAAAGGCTCTGGTAGCGCAGTTGAATGTTCCCATATACCGATAGCTTTTCTTTTTTATATCCAGAAATTTTCTGTTGTCATTTTCAAATTTGTTTATTTCCGTCTGTTCTCTGCCGAAGGATTTTACCACTCTTATACCAAGCAGGCAGTCCTCGGTACGTGCATTTATTTCGCCGAGCTGAACACGCTGGGAACGGAATATCAGACGCATTTTGCTGTTGAATTTCACAGAAATAATTATCATCAGCGGATGAGCTGCAAACATTATCAGAGTCAGTTTTACATTCATTGTACAAAGAATAGCAAATGCCGAAACTATTTTTAGACCGGCAATAAAAAATTCTTCGGGGCAGTGATGGGAAAATTCCGTTACATCAAACAGGTCGGAGGATATTCTTGCCATTATCTGTCCGATTTTGGTATTGCTGTAGTATGAAAATGAAAGCTTTTGCAAATGAGAGAAAAGCTCCGAGCGCATATCCGTTTCAATGCGTGCGCCTGTTATATGACCGATACTGCTCATATAATAATATGCCGCACAGTCGGCTGCACGAAGTGCGATATACATCAGTGCAATTTTAAGTATGATATTTACTGTTATCCCGTCGGGATCGGAAATACCCTTATCGGTAAGATATCTTACAATAAGCGGAAGAACAATCTCGCATATGCTTGTTATCCCCGCGCATAAAAGATCAAGGATAATAAACGGCAGATATTTTTTATAATAAGGCAAAAATCTTCTGAGATTACCCTTTTTTGACTTATTAAGTGACATTTAATACCACCTTTTAACTTATCAAAATCGACCGTCCCTAAGGAACGGTCGATTTTTTTACATAAAGAGCGCCGTTACAATAAGATCTGTTGTCACATTGCTGAAATCGGTATCCCAGCCGATAAACGTCTGTCCCATACTGTTGACGGTTGGTACGACCGGAGCGACTGCACTGCTTCCTTCCGCAACCTTTACTGGGTATGCCATTCCATCGACCATGAATGTTACTGTGTATGTAACTGTAGATGAATCCGTTACAGCGTTGCTGTCAGGAACAAGTATTGCCGTAATTGTGCAGTCCTCGGTAATATTATCCGGCGAACGATCCCAGCCCATAAAAACATATCCGGGAATGTTCACGGCGGGGAGAGTAACCGAACCGCCGTATTTTACCTGCTGAGTGCTGTACTGACCGTTTACCGAAATTGTAACGGTGAGCATTTTTTCAGCAGATATATCGGTTGCGGAAGTATCAAAGGTGACCTCGGTAGACGCTGTGGTCACATATTCGGAATCGTCCTCAAAAATTGCGGAAATAGTGGTTTCTTCCGTAATATTTTCAAAAGAGGAATCCCAGCCGATAAATTTCTTGCCTGCGATAACGGGGTCGGCAGGCTGAACAGCGTTTCCGCCGTATGGAACCTCCTGCGTCTGGATCTCATCGTCGATAATGATATAAACGGTAATAAGATCGCTGCCTGATGTGACTTCTGCCGCTGTTGTTGTTTGTGCGGGCTGAGTTGTGGTTGCATAAGCTGTTGTAGTATATGCAGTGGTTGTTGTAATATAAGTTTCGGCAGTTGTGACGGTTGTTGTTGCTGCTTCTGTTTCCGTTTCTGTTTCTGTTACGGAGGCCGTTTCGCTGACAGTAGTTACAGAGCTTTCCGTCACAGTTTCTTCCGGCTGCTGCATATCTGTGCTTGGTTCGGCAGGTGCTGCGTCGTATGCTGCCTTAATATCGGCTGCGGAAAACGCAAGCTCGTGGAATGCCGAAACAGTCAGCAGCTCTCTCAGTACATTTGCGCTGTAATCGGAAAGAACTGTAGGAAGGTTAAGATACATAAATTTCGGTACATTGCCGCTGCTGCTTATCACCTTGGCGCTAAGACCGTCTCCAAGTATTTCCGGGGATTCCGACATAAGCTTTATGCCATCTCTGTCCACGGGATTTCCCTGCGGATCAAACATCTGTATTTCCGATGAGCCTCCGAATGAAGCGGCAAGAGTAATGTTTGAATCCTCGCCTAGATCGTAGGATATCCGCATTGCAGCACCTGCTGTTGTTACGGAAGCACTTTCCGTGCGGATAACGATGTTCCTTTTTGATTTATTAAGCGAGCTTACAATGACCGAACCTCTGTTAAGATATAATTCATCATTGGATTTGCCAGTATATTTTCCTGTAGCAAAAATCTGCGTTGACGGTTCGAGAACAATATAGTTTTCATCATAATTATCTCTTGTACGGTAGATAAGAGTGCAGGCTCCTCCCTGATTGACCGTAAGTATATCTCCGGTTTTAAGATAGCCCTCTGCCGATGCCGGAGTATTTGTGCCGTCGGAAGAATTACTGATCGTGACGTCCCCCGAAACAGAGGATATGTACAGACCGTAGCCTGTATTTCCTGTTGAGATCACTATTACTGTAGCGATCACTGCCGCAAGTGCAAGTGCGCCTGTGATTATTGCGATTTTAAAGCTTTTCATATTTAAGTATCCTTTCAGCGGTTACGTTTAATTATGGGAGTTTCCCGAGTTAAGAGCTGATGAATTTATTATTTCCCACCATGGTATTGTCGGTGACGTGGTATTTGATGTCGATTGAGAAGAAGGTTCTGTTTCAGTTACGGAGTTTTCCGTTTCTTCAGTCTCAGTGATCCGGCTCTGCTCGGCTGAGGCTGTAACCGTTTCGGCAGGCTTTATCGGCGGAATAGTTTCAGATGTCGTTTCGGAAACGGGAGGCGGAGATGTGAACGTTTCCGAGACAGTTTTATCAGTTGTAGGAACAGTCGTTACCTCATATACTCTTGTTGTGGGGGAGGTAACGGAAATAGCTGTAGATTCGCTGACAGATGTGGTTTCCGTCTCTGTGTCGGATGTAACAGAGGAAACGTCTGTAGTTACAGGTTCTGAGCTTGTTGTTTCGGTAGGAGCGGAAGTAACGGATGCTGAAGTTTCGGTAACAGCTTCCGAAGTTTCAGGCAATGTTGACGAAACTGTGTCTCCAAGGCTCAAAGCGTTCTGGTATGCACTGTTAAGAGTACTGAGAGGATATGAGATATTTCTTTCGGCAGCGATACGTATAAAATTTTTAAGAGCTTCAAGAGGCATTGACGATATATCGGTATCGTTGTTAAGGTATTCATATCTTGTTGTTTCGGTGCAGGTCATAAGTCTTGCGCTCTTTCCCTCGGCAAGCAGCATGAGCTTTTCGACCGGTGCGGCATTGTCATCATATAGCTGTACATTGGTCTCGCCCTCGGAGCACTGGACTTCGGTAATTTTAACCTCCGAATATCCTCCGTAGGAATCAAGATAGCTGAAATCTGTTCTGAAAACCGTTCCTGCCGCCGAAATGACCGCATTTGGCGTCCTTACCTCGAAAGCGGCGTTTTTCGAAAGCTTTGAATCTATGCGGCAAATAGCTGCACCCTCTGAAATATTTACCACAATACTCCCTTTTTCCGATGAATCGGTGTAGTAAACATACAGAGTAGTGTCCGGTTCAATATAAATATACTTGTCCTTGTCTGCGGTGAGCTTTACCGAGCCGTCTGACGAGGTGATTATCACATCGCCGCTTTCAAGATTCATATTCTTGTTTGCAGGCACCTGACCGTCATTTTTGAGAATAAATGCACTGCCCGAAATATCCTCCACGGTTATTTTACGCTGTGTGTTCCCCGAGCTTGCGAGAATGAAAATGATAGTTGCAAGTATGAGTGCAACAAGTACGATTGCGGAAACAACAAAAATCATGGCGTGTTCCGACAGAAAATGCACTATTTTTTTCATATGTATATCTTCACACTCCGATTAAACAACATTATTCTTCATATTATATCACAACTTAAATGATTTGTCAAACGAAGTCGCTACATTTTCCACGGCAACAGCATTTACTATTGAGGAGAAACAGAGGTCGGGTCAAAAAGGATATCAAAGAAAAGAGTAGGTTCAAGGGCAGCACGAAACATCAGACGCCTTTTGCTAATACGCTTGTACTGAGCCTGAGAAACAAGGTTTAGAGCTATTTTCGCATAATATTAAGAACGAGTGGAGAATTATCTTTTCTCGCTCTTGGAGACTCTGAAAAAAAGTATGTAAAAAAACGATCAACTGTGGTAAAATAGAAAGTAACAGACCTGCAAATAAAAGTCAAGCCGTCAAAAGCTGAATTTACAAATAATTCATAAGTCTAAAAAAGAGCATGACAAAAAGACCGCTTCACAAAAATTTTTTGAAGCAGCCTGATATTATTTGCAAGTTAAAGTTATTGCTGGTTAAGCACTTGATTAACCTTGGCAAAATAAATGCGCAGAAATTTGTTGGCAGC
>CAZDJG010000054.1:3068-12274 GCA_964505695.1 uncultured Ruminococcus sp. | reverse complement strand
CTGACCGAACCAATGGACGAGGCTTTGCTCGTGTCCCGGTTTATAGAGAACCCCAAAATATAATTCTATTGCATATTTCATTTAGCCTGCCTCCTATAGGTCTTGATTTATATAAAATTTACCGCAAAAGCAGCTAAAATATAATACTTAAAGCAAAAAGCGATTCCGCAGAACCGCTTTTTCACAACTTTTTTTACAGATTAGCTACGCAGTTTGTAATGAGCACCTATTTGTATATAATCGTATCTGCGATTAACCAAAATATCTGTTGAGCAGACCCTCGAAAGCCTTGCCGTGTCTTGCTTCGTCCTTAGCCATTTCGTGAACGGTGTCGTGGATAGCGTCGAGGTTAAGCTGCTTTGCACGTGATGCAAGGTCAAGCTTGCCCTGTGTTGCGCCGTGCTCAGCCATAACTCTCATTTCAAGGTTCTTCTTGGTGGAGTCGGTTACAACATCGCCGAGAAGCTCGGCAAACTTTGCAGCGTGCTCTGCCTCCTCATAAGCTATTCTCTTGTAAGCCTCCGCAACCTCGGGATAACCCTCTCTGTCGGCAACTCTTGACATTGCAAGATACATTCCGACTTCGGTGCATTCGCCCATAAAGTTCTGGTTAAGTCCGTCAATGATCTCCTTATCGTCAACGTCTTTAGCTATTCCTACGATATGCTCGCAGGCAAATTTAAGACCGCCCGCTGCGGAAACCTCGTTGAATTTGGACGCAGGAGCGCCGCACTGGGGACATTTTTCGGGAGCGGAGTCGCCCTCATATACATAGCCGCAAATAGAACATACAAATTTCTTCATAGTTTTTCCTCCAAATTTTTTATTTTGACCCGACCTGTCGGTCGGATAAATTTCTGTGATTTAACTATACCACATCGGTATGACTTTGTCAAGCTTTTTTTTAAATTCCAATTTTTTTCATAAAGGCGTCTGACTCCAGAAGTCCGGAGCGGTTATATCTGTCGATCACAATAAGCTCCTGAGCAGAGCCGAAGCAAAGAACATTGTTCCTTTCCCGACAGGTGAGTATGATCCTGTAGCCCCTTTCAATGAGAAGATCATACCCCTCAGGCGATGTATACCCGTAAGGATATGCGTACACAATGGTGTTAATACCGCATTTTTCCGATATTTCACGGGAAAATTTGTCAAGATCGTCGGAAAAAGCTGCTTTATATTCGTCAGATGTTTCCCATGAATTTTTTGATGATCCCATTCGATCCCGGGTGCCGTGCATATCATAGGTATGACAGCCTATGTCAAAGCGTCCGCTCTGAGCAAGCAGCTTTATATCGTCATGTGTAAGGCAGGCATAATACGGATTGGGATCGTTTTCCTCCTCTGCTTTAACAGTATATGAGCCGATAACGTTCACTATTGCAGTCATATCGTATTTTTCAAGCAGCGGCAGGGCATAGGTCAGATTGTTCAGATGCCCGTCATCAAATGTGATAAGCAATGGATTTTCAGGCAGCTCCGACTTTCCGTCGGTAAAATCCGTAAGCATTTGGGGAGTTACAGTGTTCATGCCCCTTTGCCTGAAATTAGCCAGATCCTTTTCAAGCTCGTCGGGAGTTATCACGTATTCCCCTGTTCTTTCCGTGTCTTTCAGAACACTGTGGTACATGACCGCTGTCAGAGAAACGCTTTTTTGGTTGTTTTCCGTATCTGCGGCGGTCTGTACTGCTTTCGGGTGCGCTGCCAACAGCAAAGCCGCACATACCGCTGCCGGGATAAGCAGAGCGGTTTTGTTGATTTTAAAGCATTTGTACATATACAACAGCTCCTTGTAATATATAAGATTATATGTACAAGGAGCCGCGATTATTTATTTTTCGGCAAGAATTTTTTCGGCGCAAGCAAGCTTTACGCATATGCAGAAAAGCTCCATAGCCTTTGTAAGTTCATCAATGGGAGGGAAAGAGGGCGAAAGACGGATATTCTTATCATTGGGGTCTTTCCTGTAGGGGAAGGTGGCTCCTGCGCCTGTAAGGACAACGCCGCCTTCCTTGCAAAGGCGTGCGACCTCCTTTGCGCAGCCGTTCATAGTATTTACGGAAATGAAATATCCGCCCTTGGGAACGTTCCATGAGAGAATATCAAGACCGCCCGTCTGCTCGGTAAGGATCCTTATAACGGTATCGAATTTGGGCGCAAGTATTGCCTTGTGCTTTTCCATGTATGCCTTCAGACCGTCTGCATTTTTGAAATATCTTACATGGCGGAGCTGATTTACCTTGTCGTAGCTTATATTCTGCATACCCAAAAGCTTTGTTATCTGCTTTATGTTATTTTCTGACGCAGCAAGAACGGCAACTCCCGCGCCCGGGAATGTTATTTTTGAGGTTGAGGCAAATTCAAAGATCATATCCTCGTTTCCGTATTTTTTTGCTTCGTCGAAAATATTGAGGAGACTGTCGCAGTCGTCCTTGAGATGGTGAATGCAGTAAGCATTGTCCCAGAAGATTCTGAAATCCTCAGCCGCAGGCTTTAAAGCGGCAAATCGCTTTACGGTTTCGTCGGAATAGGTATATCCGTCGGGATTTGAATACATGGGGACGCACCATATACCCTTTATTTCGGGGTCGCTGCGGACAAGGCTTTCCACCATGTCCATATCGGGACCTGCGGGGGTCATGGGAACGTTTATCATTTCAACGCCGAAGGTTTCTGTAATGCCGAAGTGTCTGTCATAGCCGGGAACGGGGCATAGGAACTTTACCCTTTCGCACTTTCCCCATGGCTTTGAGCTTCCGTAAACGCCGAACTGCATTGCTCTTGCAACGCTGTCGTACATAAGAGTCAGACTGGAGTTGCCGCCTACGATGACCATTGAGGGATCAACGCCAAGCAGGTCTCCGAAAAGCTTTTTTGCTTCATTTATACCGGTAAGGGATCCGTAATTTCTTACGTCCACGCCGTCTGCATCGGTAAGAGAAGAACTGCTGTTCAAAACGTCGAGCATAGGCATACTCATATCAAGCTGTTCCTTGCAGGGCTTTCCTCTTGACATATCAAGACTGAGTCCCTGTGACTTAAAATCCTCATACTGCCGTAAACATTCGTCTCTGAACGCTTTAAGCTGTTCGGTCGTCATATCCTTCAAAGCCATAATTAAATCTCCCTTTCAATCTCCATATATGACTGCGCAGCGCAGTCCTTTAATATAATATAACATTTTTCCGACTTTTGCAAGCTTTTTATAAAACTCCGTCAAATTGTTTTCAATTTCTACACAACTGTCCGCCGTACACGGACGTTTCAAACATATCAAAGCTTATTGAAGATCGATATTACGGAACACAATAAAGGTTGGTTTCCCATGCGGGAATGTACAAAAGATGACGGATATACAGCTTCAGATTCGGGTTTATCTCATGCACCAGCAGCGGAAGCTCGAAAATATCCTCCGTGCGGTGATATAGGGCGCAGATAAGCTTTGCGCCGTTTCTGAGCGATCCTGCACAGCCCTCTATCGCCTGCCTTTCAGCGCCCTCCACGTCCATTTTTATGAGAGTGGCATTTTCAGAAATGCTGTCTCCTCTCAGGGCGGCAGTCTGCTTTATTTTTGCTCCGTTTTCGGCAAGCCTTGAGTTCCTTCCGGAGCGGTCGGAAAAGCTTAAAACGGTATCCTCGTTCCATGCGGCGGCGTTAAAAAGGTTTATCCTTTCAATTCCGCCGGTGCTTTTTTCAAGCTTGCGGTAGTTTCGGGTATCGGGCTCCATTGCAAAGATGCTTTTGTATTTTCCCTCGGTAATGCGGCAAAATTCAAGCACCGTGTCGCCGTTGTATGCTCCCACGTCGATGTATTCCTCGTTTTCGCCGGGCTTTATTATTTCCGTAAAGATTTTTTCTTTAGGATATGTACACCTGTCAAGATATTCGATTTTTCCGCTTATCCTGAAATTGATAACGTCAGCAAAGGTCTTTCTGGATTCCTCGTCCGCAAGGAGGTCGTACACCCTTTGCAGCTTTTCGGCATTTTCAAGGCAGTAGCCGTAGGTGAACAGACCGTCTCCCGTAACGGGAACATCGGGAGCAAGCAGAGTATGTCTTTGTGCCATCTCGTTTATCCTGCGGTAAAGGCTTTCATAGCCCGCTCCGAATGCAAGAACAATAATAAAATCATCTATAAGGGACTCTATCTGCGACAGCGAATGAACAAGGTGTCCCTTGAAATAGTGACCCCTCACAAATTCATCGCTTGCAAAAAAGCCAGATACGGGAATATTGTACAATTCAAAAACTCTGAGTATCTTTTCCGCTCCGTCGCCCATGCCGTAGATGAACACGGGCAGTTCCGTATTTTTGAGAAACTCCCATGAATCGGTTTTCTCTGTGATAAAATCAAGCATCGGCGTCATCCTCGGCACAGTCGCAGTGACTGTCAGAGCCTATAAGATCACGTCCTCTTATGCCGTATTTGTCTCTCAGCCTGTCGACCTGCTCGTCCAGAAGGCTTATAAAGGTTCGCGGAGCTTTTATCGATCTTACTTCCTTTGTGGGTGTGTCGGTATCCTTTACGCTGATAACCACCGTTCCGCAGCCGAATATGCGCTGACCGAAGGGAAGGACAAGCTTTTTGTCCATAACGCGGTAAAGGTCAAATTCGTCCTCGGTAATATTTAAAAAGCCCGTTCTTGTAATAAATTTCTTTTCCGTGAGAAAATACCTTGTAAATGACAGGGGCAGCCCTAAAAAAGTGCGTTTTTTGTCTGTCCATAAATAATCAAAATCCGCTTTCATAAAAATGTTCCTTTCACCATTAAAGTTTTATGCTTCAATTATACCATGCCGGTCATAATTTTGCAAGCATAATAAAAATACTCATAAAAAGGAAAATGATTATTGAAGAATTATTTGTGAAAACATGGTACTATTAAAAAATAAAAAAATGCTTCATTTTAAGAAAGGCGGTATGTACGTGAAAAAATATCATGACAAGTCTTTCAGTGCGCTTGAACGTGCGGAGGCTCTGACCGATGAAATGACAGTTTCCGAACAGGCATCTCAGCTCAGATATGACGCTCCTGCCGTAAAACGGCTGGGTATCCCTGCTTATAACTGGTGGAACGAGGGGCTGCACGGACTTGCCCGTTCAGGTACTGCCACAATGTTTCCTCAGGCTATCGGTCTTGCTGCAATGTTTGATATCGATTCGGTCAGAGAGGCGGCAGAGATAACCGCCCGTGAGGCTCGTGCAAAATACAATGAATATTCCGCCGGTGACGACAGGGATATCTACAAGGGGCTTACTGTCTGGGCGCCTAATATAAATATTTTCCGCGATCCCAGATGGGGCAGGGGACATGAGACCTACGGAGAGGATCCCTTTCTCACCGCCGAAAACGGCAAAGCGTTCGTTGAGGGACTTCAGGGCGGCGGCAGCGTAATGACGGCCGCCGCCTGCGCAAAGCATTTTGCCGTACACAGCGGTCCCGAGGCTCTGCGCCATGAATTTAATGCGGAGGTTTCGCCTAAGGATATGGAGGAAACGTATCTCCCCGCATTTGAGGCTCTTGTAAAGGAGGCTCATGCTGAAGGGGTCATGGGCGCATATAACCGTGTAAACGGGGAAGCTGCCTGCGCTTCCGTATTTTTGATGAAAAAGCTTAAAGAATGGGGATTTGACGGATATTTTGTTTCCGACTGCTGGGCTGTAAGGGATTTTCACGAGCATCACGGACTTACCTCAAATGCTGTGGAATCTGCGGCTCTTGCGCTTAAAGCAGGCTGCGATGTAAACTGCGGCTGCACATATGCAAACGTTCTTGCGGCTCTTGACGAGGGACTTGTTACAAAGGAGGATATACGCAGAGCCTGCGTTCATCTGATGAGGACAAGGATACGTCTTGGTATGTTCGATGATGAAACTGAGCTTGACAAGATTCCCTACGAATGCGTATCATGCAGCGAGCATAAGTCGGTTTCCCTCAGATGCGCAGAAAGATCTATGGTTCTTCTCAGGAACAACGGTATTCTTCCTCTTGACAGCAAGAAAATAAAGACCCTTGCGGTGATAGGTCCCAACAGCGACAGCAGGGCGGCTCTTGAGGGCAATTACTGCGGTACGGCGGACAGATATGTAACATTTCTGGAGGGTATAGAGGACAGGTTTGACGGCAGAGTGCTTTATTCCGAGGGCTGTCATCTTTATAAGGACAGGTGTTCGGGTCTTGCGGCGGCAGGCGACAGGTATTCCGAGGCGGAGGCGGCTGCAAGGCATTCCGATGCAGTGATACTTTGCGTCGGACTTGATGCTTCTGTTGAGGGTGAGGAAGGAGATACGGGCAATGAATTTTCATCGGGGGACAAGGCTGATCTCAGACTTCCCGAAAGTCAGCGCATTCTTATCCGCAGGATCATGGAAACGGGAAAGCCGGTAATAATGGTATGCGCCGCAGGAAGCGCCGTAAATACCGAATCGCTTCCCGATGCGCTTATTCATGCATGGTATCCCGGCTCTGAGGGAGGAAAGGCTCTTGCTGCGATCCTTTTCGGCGATGTTTCTCCTTCGGGCAAGCTGCCCGTTACGTTTTATGAAAGCGCAGACAAGCTCCCCGGATTTACCGATTATTCCATGAAAAACAGGACTTACCGCTATTCCCGTGACAATATTCTTTTTCCTTTCGGCTTCGGTCTGACATATTCGGATATCGTCTGCACGGAGATAAGGTACGAAAACGGAAAGGCATATGTATGTGCCGAAAACAGGGGCAAAAGGGACAGCGGGGATGTAATAGAGCTTTATATGAAGGATCACAGCGAAAATGCTGTTCCCAATACAAGCCTATGCGGATTTAAGCGTATTTTCCTGAAAGCGGGGGAGAGCGGCAGATTTGAGATACCCGTTCCGGAAAGGGCGTTTACGGCTGTCAATGAAAACGGGGAACGGAAAATATACGGCAGCCGTTTTACCCTGTACGCAGGCACTCATCAGCCCGATGAACTGAGCGAACGGCTTTGCGGAAATAAAAGCGTGTATACGGAGATACTTCTGTAGTACTTTACGAAAGGCAGGAGCAGGAAGGAGCCGCATTATTCTCAAAGATTGGGACGGAAATATTTTTAGGGAACCTCTATAAACCTCCTTCACGGCAAATCCTCTATTGGTTCGGTCATCTGCTTCGTTATCAGACCTTGTAAGACAGCAAGTATTACTGCGGTCTGATGCCTTGCATCTGACCGAACCAATGGACGAGGCTTTGCTCGTGTCCCGGTTTATAGAGAACCCCTTTAGGCAATGCCGGCTAGGAAATGCCGGCTTCGGGCAGGACTATACGGTTATGGATTTGAATGGACTTTGGGGATGGTATTGTGTCTCACGGAAACAGCGTTTAGTTTTGAGAAGAAACAGAAGTCGAATCAAAATACAGTATTCGAGCCTGATTTTTGTTTATAATGATGGTTGAATAAGGTCGAAAAATAATATATAATTAAAGAATAAGGAATAATCGGAACGGAGGTTATTATATGAAAAAAATTTTTATAAAATCGGCGGCTGTAATTACTGCGGCGCTGACGCTTACTTCAGCCGCCTTTTCCGCAGGAGCGGTCACGGATACCGCTTATATGCAGGAACAGCTTTTAAACGATGAGCTAAATAAAGAGCTGAGTGAAAGAGTTTCTTTTGTTGACGGATACACAGCAGAGGTAACTGAGGCGGAAGAATCCCAGATAGACGCCGAGCTTGAGCAGGCATGGGAGAAATATTACAGAAACGGGGCTGTTTATGCCGAGTATCAGAACAGCTCGTATAATTACAGCTCCGATTATATGTATTCTCAGCTGACGTCAGACGAAAAATCGCTTTATCAGAGCATGGCATCCGCCTGTGAAGCGGCTGCACGCAATGAGGTCGATTTTACTACGCAGATAGTCGTTACAAATAATTATACGGGAGAAAAAAGAGCAGAATATATTATAGGAAAATTCGAGTATTCGGATCTTATGTCTCAAAATGAGGCAATTACCGCTGCAACGGCATTTTATTACTCTAATCCTCAGTATTTCTTTGTAGGTCAGATCGCATGGAACAATTCGAGCATTTACCTTATTACATATGATGGATATGAAAACGGTGCGACAAGAGCCTCTGCCGCCGGTCAGATCGATACGGTGACCGAATCATGGCTGACTGAGTTCAATAAGGGGACCGATGACCTTCAGAAGGAGTCTCTTATTTACAAGAAGATCTGCGATGAGGTCACATATCACAAGGACGAAAGCGGCAATCCCGTAAGCAGCGGAGCAAACCAGACCATTTTAGGCGCATTGCTTAACAACACCTGCGTCTGCAACGGATATGCCATGACGGTCACATATTTCTGTCATCTTATGGGAATAGACTGTATCGGAGTGGTAGGCAACAATCATGCATGGAACACGGTGAAATTAAACGGTAAATGGTACGACCTTGACACAACATGGATGGACGCTTATGAAATAACAGGCAGGTATTACTATCCGTACTGCAACAGAGGAGACGGCATATTTATGGCTCTTGACAGCAGCGGATACCATGTTCCTCAGTCAAAGAGACTTGAGGGCGTTTCCCTTCCCACTGCTCAGAGTGATGATCCGCTTTACATTTCCCTTACTTCAAGCAGTGTAATAGACGGCACTGCCGAACTAAACTGGGAAACGATCTATGGCGCAAATGGTTACGGCATATATAAATATCAGAACGGCTCGTATTACTTTGTACGTGAGATATCAAATTATTATACGACATATGCCACTGTTACCGGTCTTGATCTTTCCACTCCCTGCGGATTGTTTGTAAGAGCGAAAATGACTGACCCTGTTGCGAACCAGGATGTATGGACAGCGTACAGCTCCTCGTCATTCGTATATCCCGAAGAAGAGAAAGCTGATATTCCGAAGCCGAAAATAACCAAAGCGATCCCCGGAGACGGACAGGTAGGTCTTAACTGGACAGAGGTAAGCGGAGCGGAAAAATACGGCGTATATTATCTTTACGCAAACAGATGGATAAACGGCGGAACTACCACTGCGCTGGGTAAATATGTAAGGGGACTTACAAACGGAGAGACCTATGGCTTTGCAGTCAAGGCATATGTAAACGGACAGTGGTCTGACGTAACATCGGCGGATATAGTTTACGCGTCTCCCGCAGCCGCAGTTACGAAGCCGAAAATAACCAAAGCGATCCCCGGAGACGGACAGGTAGGTCTTAACTG
>CAZDJG010000054.1:0-2968 GCA_964505695.1 uncultured Ruminococcus sp. | reverse complement strand
GTAAACGGACAGTGGTCTGACGTAACATCGGCGGATATAGTTTACGCGTCTCCCGTTGAGCAATAAAAGCACATATATACAAAAACACGGATAGCCTTAACGCTGTCCGTGTTTTTATATCTTTAAAATCGTTTTAAGGATCTCCGCAAGCTTTTGCTTTTCCGATGAAGTAAGCGTGGAAACAAGCCGCATCAGCTCCTGCTGGCTGTCCGAAAGCTCTCCTCTGGAAAGTCCCTTTTTGCTGTTTGTCAGCCCTGCGATGTAGTCAAGGCTTACATTGTAATATTTTGCAAGCATTATGGCGCGCTCAAAGGGAATTTCTGCATGACCGTTTTCGTATTTACCGTAGTGCTGAGTAGATGTTCCGAGATAATCCGCTAATTCTTGCTGTGTTTTGTCACAATCCTCTCTTAAATCCTTTATTCTGGTATATTTAGCCATATGTGACACCTCTTTTTGTTTATTGTACCATATGTGATTAAAATATATTGACTTTAATGTCTAAATAGATTATAATATAAATACAAAGTGCCTAATTATGTATTTTTGGGAATATTGTTATGCACATTATATTTTTGCACGTGTATCATTATTTTAGTTACATAGAAACAGAGTATAGCGTAAATTATGTGCTTTTTAGTCGACAACCTATTCCCGACGAATTAAGGCATTTTATGAGTGCTGATGAATTGGATAATTTGGCAGAACAGGGCACAATAATAGGATGTTATTCACCATAACATATGGGAACCTCTATAAACCTCCTTCACGGCAAATCCTCTATTGGTTCGTTCATCTGCTTCGTTATCAGACCTTGTAAGACAGCAAGTATTACTGCGGTCTGATGCCTTGCATCTGACCGAACCAATGGACGAGGCTTTGCTCGTGTCCCGGTTTATAGAGAACCCCATATATTAAAAGGGATGTCGGCAAAAACGATATCCCTTTTCATTTTATATAGCTTATGCATATATTTGCGGTAATGTATATTTTTTTCATTTTGCAGAATAATAATCACATTAAAATTATTCTGTGAAAGGAAATGAGTTTTTATGAACACAGGCGGCAGAAGCATATCATTTGTAACGGGACGCGAGATACTTGATTCGAGAGGTAATCCCACGGTCGAAGCGGAAGTAGTGTTATCGGACGGCTCGGTCGGAGCGGGACGTGCGCCCAGCGGAGCAAGCACGGGAAAATTTGAAGCCCTTGAGCTGCGCGACGGAGGAAAACGCTATGGCGGCAAGGGCGTTTTAAAGGCGGCAGACAATATAAATTCCATTATCAGAGGCGGTATCACGGGAATGTGCGCTTTGGAAACACGACTTATTGATTCCCGCCTCAGAGAACTTGACGGAACAGAGGAAAAAACAAACCTCGGAGCAAACGCAATTCTTGCGGTAAGCCTTGCCTGCGCAGACGCTGCCGCAAACAGTCTTAAAATACCCCTTTTCAGATTTCTCGGAGGGGCGCAGGCGGCTGAGCTTCCGCTGCCTATGATGAACATTTTAAACGGCGGTGCTCATGCGGGAAATAATCTTGATGTCCAGGAATTTATGATATTCCCCAAGGGTGCGGAAAATTTTCCCGAGGCTGTACGAATGTGTGCCGAGGTTTTCCATTCCCTTGCGGCAATTTTAAAGGAAAGGGGACTTAACACCGCTGTTGGCGATGAGGGAGGATTTGCCCCCGAGCTTTCCTCGGAGGAGGAGGCTCTTGAGCTTATTCTTGAGGCAGTGGAGAGAGCAGGCTATACGCCGGGAAAGGATTTCCTCATTTCTCTTGACGCTGCCGCAAGCGAGTGGAAAGGCAAGGACGGCGGATATTTTATGCCGAAGAAAAAGCTTGCCCGTACCTCGGAGGAGCTTATCGGTCATTGGGAAGACATATGCGGAAAATATCCTATTTTTTCCATCGAGGATCCGCTTGACGAGGAGGACTGGAAGGGCTGGCAGGAGATCACAAAGCGTCTGGGCGGCAAGATTCGGCTTGTGGGCGACGATCTTTTTGTTACAAATACGGGACGGCTCAAAAAGGGGATCGAGCAGGGCTGCGGAAACGCTATCCTTATCAAGCTCAATCAGATAGGCACGCTTACCGAAACCATGGACGCTGTGAGAATGGCACGCAAAAACGGCTTTGACTCAATTATTTCCCACCGCAGCGGAGAAACGGAGGATTCCTTTATTGCCGATCTTTCGGTTGCGCTGAATACGGGACTTATAAAAACAGGCGCGCCCTCCAGAGGAGAACGCACCGCAAAATACAACCGTCTTCTGAGAATTTACGAAAAGCTGTAATATAGCCAAGCCGGCAGCCGCAGCAGCCGCGACGGCAAGAATCGCAAGCTGAGCTGCCATTATCAGTGGCAGACCAATCTTATACTTCCCGCTCTTGCAAATGGGTCGCATCTCCGGTCGGACAAATCGTATATAGTGATTTATCCGACCGTTTCTGCGTGATTTGCTGCGGCGGGAAGTATAAACCGTTTGTGCTTTGTTTTATGGCGTATCATGAGCATTGTAATACTAAAAACCGTTTGAACGAAGGATAAGATTTGGCGAAAAGCCGTGCCGGTTTCAAGGAAAAGAACCGCAGGCAGGCTTGGCGCCTGGCAAGGTTCTTTGACGCAGAAAACGGTGCGGATTTTTGTCAAAGATATCCTGAGTTTAAATGGTTTTTAGTATAAGGTACATTCCCGCCGAGCCGCCCGGCAATGCGGCGAGAAAAAGACGCTTTTCGGGAATGCGCCCCGCACCTTTCTTTTTTTGCGAGCCGCTTATCGGTCAGAGTGAGCGCTGCCCCATAAAAATTTATTATCGTAAGATATAATAAAAAAAGTATCGTAAATTTGTCATTCATTGTTATTACCCGAAAATGCCGGCTGCATATGCTGCCGGCATTTTTTAGAATTATTTATGGGAACCTCTAGAAACCGGTTTGAAAAGAGAAAATGGGTGGAGTGCGT
>CAZDJG010000053.1:0-12300 GCA_964505695.1 uncultured Ruminococcus sp. | reverse complement strand
GCGCCTTTGCACCGAATCTGCTTGCAGATTTTTCGTCATCTTGCACAAAAAATCCTTGACAGGCGACAGCCTGCCTGCGAATTTTTCGTGCAACCTGACGAAAAATCTGACTGCGCATCTTCAGCGCAATCTTTATTCGGTATTGCCTTAATAATAATTATAGCATATTACGGCGGAAAATGCAAGAATAATAAAAGGTCACCTCTAAAAACCTTGTTTGAGAGAAAATGTGCGGAGTACGCCGTCTGCTTCGTCAAACCTCCTCGCAAGGCATCAAGCCTTGCGAGGAGGCTTTCCCAGCATCCGACGCACTCCACCCATTTTCTCTTTTCAAACCGGTTTCTAGAGGTTCCCAAAAGAGTAAAAAGGTATTTTACCAAATGTTACATATGTTACCATTTTGTGATAAATAAAGCCGTTAAAATAAGAATTTTGTGAGATTTGTGCAAGGTGTTGAGGAATTACTCAAAAAAATTTGTTATAATAATGGTTGTAGTGCAATTTGAATTGTGTTATAATAAAACCATGCAAAAAGCACCAATTACCAATATTTAGAATTTGGAGGAAAACAATTATGAAGAAGTTTCTTGCCGCTCTTGCAGCATCTGCAATGGCACTTTCTATGATGAGCATCTCCGCTATGGCTGAGGGTCTTGAGGGTGACGGCGATGAGCTCGTTGACGATGACGCTGTTACCGATATTATCGAAGAGCCTGTAGTTGAAGAGCCTGCTACCGAGGCACCCGTTGTTGAAGAGCCTGTAGCTCCCGCTCCTTCACCTGCAACCGGCAACTCTCCCGTTGCTATGGCAGTTATTCCTGTAGCTCTTGCTGCAGCAGCTGTTGTTGCTAAGAAGGCTAAGTAATTTTAACAAAAAGCTCCGCTCCGCAAGGATCGGAGCTTTTGCTTTTTTACTCTGTTTATGTAATCGATTAGCTAAACTGCACAATTACCGGCTGTACAAATTAAGCAGAATTTACATAGCTTTTTTGAAAAAAATAAGGTATAATAATTGTGTATAAATGTACTGCGCCCTATGGCGCTGTCTGAATTTAGGAGGAAATTACAATGAAATTAAAAAGACTGGCATCTGTTGCGGCTGTTTCCGCAATGGCTCTTTCTGTAATGGCTGTAAGCGCAAGCGCGGCTGATTACACCGCATTCCTTATGTATGCCGACAATGACTGGGCTTGGTCGCATATGGAGGCAGGCATTTCCGGCGATACCACGGTTTCGGGCTACGGTACATATACCGTTTCCGCTGACTGCGAGGCTATGCAGGGTACTCCCGCAAACGGCGCACAGGTATTCTGCGTTGATATCGTAGGCGGCGGCGCTGAGTTCTCCGTTGACAACGCTGTTGCAACCATTGACAGCATTCTTGTTGACGGAACAGAGATCGATGTTGATAACTCCAAGATCGTTTACGGCGATATTGAGGAGAACGGCAACTTCAGAATCGAGATCAAGAACGCTTACGGTCAAACAGGCGATCTCATGAATGAACATTATTGCCCTATCGACGCCGATAACTGCAACCCCGCAAACCTTATCGAGGTCACATTTACACTTTCCGATCCCAACGCTGCCGCTGAGGCTCCCGCGGAGGAAGAGTCTGCCGATGAGGCTCCCGCAGAGGAGGAAACCGCTGCTGTGGCTCCCGCTTCCGACTCTGCTACAACATCCACTTCTACAGGCAACGTTTCCGCTGCAGGTCTTGCAGGCGTAATGGCTGTTGCTGCCGCTGCTGCTTTTGCTGTAAAGAAGTCCAAGTAAGTTAAAGCTTAAGTATTATTAAAAGCTCCGAGGCAAATGCTTCGGAGCTTTTTTCTTTTCCGATTTTTGTTTCTTTTTTGAGATTTTTGGGTAACATTGTAGTAACAACGTACAAAGTATAGGTTACAAAATCGTTACAATGCCTATTGAAATTTTATCCGAAATGTAATATAATGATATTATAAAAAAAGAAAAGGGAAAGCTGTCTGTCGGTTTTTCCGAAAAGAAAAGGAGAAATAAAAATGAAAAAGAGCAGATTGTTCATTTCTTGCGCAGCGGCTCTTACGGCTGTTTGTGCCGCTTCCACAGGCGCATATGCCCAGACTGTCATTGATTTTGAGGACGGGAATTATTCCTTTGTAAGCATGAAAACAGATGACGGCGGCGATGATTCCAAGCTGTCCGTGACCGATTTCAACGGTTCAAAGCAGCTCAAGGTAGACGTTACCGACTGCGCAAATGTCCCAAAGGTAACCTTCGATATAAACAGCATTCTTGACGAAAACGATTTTGATAAGGTAAAGACCATTGAAATGGAAATAACCTTTGAATCAAAGGAAAAAACCACGCCTCCCGGCTGGGCGGGCGGTGCTGTAGGCACTCAGGGCGGCGAAAATTCCCCTGCGTGGGCACAGACCTCGTGGGACGGGGGGGAATATGAAAATCCCGTTTCCGAGCCTATGACCGTTCAGAGAAAGTTCCTGCTTTCTTCGGAAAAATTCGTGAACGGAACGGCAAACACGCAGATGATCCTTATGAGATGGGGCGCTGACGTTAATTATAATATGTATGTGGATAATGTCCGTTTCCTTGATGATGAGGGAAAAGAGATAGAGCTTGCGCTTGCTGCGGCTCCGGCTGCGGAACCGGAAAAGACGGAGGAGGTCACCGAAGCTGTGACCGAGCCTGAACCCGAGGAGACTGAGGAAGTTCCCGCAGAGGAGGTCACTGAGGAAAGCGCCGAGGATACCGAAGCTGAAACGGAAGTGAAAGAGGACGAGCCTGAAAGTGATGAAAATACCACCTCTGCGACTACGGGAAACGCCGCTGCCGCCGCTGCCGCCACCGCTGTGGTTATCTCCGGCTACGCTGTTGCCATGACCAAGAGAAAAGAATATAAGAAAACAAACAAGATATGCTGAAAATGCTGACAATTTCTTTGACCATACAAGGGAACCGCATTTAATATAGTATATATTTGTGCCGATATACATTGTATTGTGTCGAAAAATAGGGAATAATATGGCCGGAGACGATTTTTTTGATCAAAACGATTTATTGATACGTGATTTTTGTGAAAAATTGTACATAATGTGCGACATCGAGGGCTAAATTTGTGAGATATGTATCTTGAAATTGCTTTGCAGTAATGTTATAATAACTATACAAATAAATATTTGATACGAAATGTATCAAGGAGGAGATAAAATCATGAAAATGAAAAAGACTATGGCTTCCATTGCCGCAGTTGCAATGGCTGCATCTATGGTTTCCGCATTCTCTATGAGCGCTTCTGCTATCGCAGAGGGTACTGTTATCGACTTTGAGGACGGCGATTGCTCTTTCGTTTATATGAATGTAGACGACGGTGCTGACGCTTCTGTCCTTTCCGTTGAAGATTATGACGGTTCCAAGCAGCTCAAGGTTGACGTTCAGCAGGCCGGCAAGGTTCCCAAGGTTTGGTTTGACCTTGACAAGATCACTACAAGAGAGAACACTGTTAATATCGCTACTATCGAGCTTGATATAACATTCGTTCCCAAGAACGAGACTGATACTGTCGGCTGGGCAGGCGGCGTTGTTGCTTCCGCAGGCGGATTTGATCAGGCTAATCCTCAGGGCTCTCAGGTAAATCCCGGCTGGACTCAGACCGACTGGGCTTGCGAAGATGATAACGCTTATACAGAGGGTATGTCCGCTAAGGTTCACGCAACAAAGAAGTTCCTTCTTCCTTCTTCCAAGTATACTGCCGAGGGTACCAATCCTTTCTTCGGTATCATGAGATGGGCTGCTGAAACTGACTACGTAATGTATGTTGACAACATCGTTCTTAAGGATAAGGACGGCAATGCACTCCCCGTAGGCGTTACCGCTGCTGCTGAAGAAACCACTGCTGAGGAGGCTTCCTCCGAGGATCAGGCTGCTGAGGCAACAACCGAAGCTACAGAGGCTACCGAAGCTACAGAGGCTACCGAAGCTACAACCGAAGCTGCTCCCGTTGAGGACGAGGTTGTAGTTGAGGAAGATGCTGCTGTTGACGAGGTCGTTGAAGAGGTTTTTGAGGAGGCTGTTGTTGAAGAGCCTGCTGAGGTCGTAACCGAGGCTGCTCCCGCTGTAACAGAGGCTCCCGTTGCCGATACCGCTACTCCCGCAGCTCCCACAGGCAATGCTTCCGCTGCTGCTGTTGTTGCTGTAATGGCTGTTGCAGGTGCTGTTGCTCTTATTGCTAAGAGAAAGTAATTCTAATCATACATATTGATATGTATTTAACAGATTGGAGAATTATTATGAATTTTAAGAAATTTACCGCTGCTCTCGCAGCAGCAGCTATGGCTGTAACAATGACTGCTGTAAGCGCATTTGCCGCTACAGTAACACTTGATTCCGAGTATGTCGGCGCTTGGGGCGCAGGCGTTTGCATTCCCAAGACCGAGCTTGAGGCTATCGGCGGAGATGTAAAGGTTACTCTTGATATCGAAACAAGAAACCTTGCAGGTACTGCTGATCAGTTCCTTATCGCACCTATGGATTACGACAATAGCTGGACAAGAGTTACCGACCAGCTCACTTCCGATACAATGTCCGCTAAGGCTGACGGTTTCGTTGTAATCAGAGAGCACCAGACCTCAGTAGAGTTCGTTATCACTGCTGATACCATTGCTTCTCTCGGCGACAGCGGTCTTGGTTTCCAGGTTCAGAACGTAATCGTTAAGTCCGCTACTCTTGAGGCAGGTTCTCCCGAGGCTGCTTATACCATCATTGATGAGGCTGATGTTCAGGCTTACTGCTTCGGTACAGGCGATGAAGCTGCTGAGGAAGCAACCGAAGAGGCTCCTGCTGAGGATGTTGTTGAGGATGCTGCTGAAGAAGAGGTTGTAGAGGAAGAAGTTACAGAGGCTGCTCCTGCTGCAGAAGAAGTTGTAACAGAGGCTCCTGCCGCTGATACTGCTGCTACAGCTCCTGCTGCTACCGGCAACACTGCTGCTGCTACTGTTGCAATCGTTATGGTTGCTGCCGGCGCTGCTGCTCTTGTTTCCAAGAGAAAGTAATCTCGGTTTAAGCTGAAATAATTAAAAGCCGTCCGTTTTCGGACGGCTTTTTTTGTTTTAAGCTGAATTTAATGCAATTTACTGTGGATTTTTATAAAAAGATATGTTATAATGTTTATGATAAATATCGAAAGGATGACTTGATATGAAGATATCCGAAAAAATAAGTGCGGCTGTTTCATCGGCTGCCCTTTGCCTTTGCTGCGCTCCCTGTGCGTATGCGGTTTCTCCGGATACGGGAAATACGGAGAGCGGAACATACATAACCGTTCTTGTCATTGCGGGTGTGCTTATTGTTGCTGCAGTTATTGCGGGAATTATTACGAAGAAAAAGAAATAACATAAGGGAACCTCTATAAACCTCCTTCACGGCAAATCCTCTATTGGTTCGGTCATCTGCTTCGTTATCAGACCTTGTAAGACAGCAAGTATTACTGCGGTCTGATGCCTTGCATCTGACCGAACCAATGGACGAGGCTTTGCTCGTGTCCCGGTTTATAGAGAACCCCATAAGTTAATATATTTTTGGAGGTTTAATTATGGGTCTTATTACTGCTGCGGTTTCATCTGTTTCGGGCGTACTTGCCGATTCTTGGAAAGAGGTCATCGAACCTGAGGATATGAACGACAGCACTCTGCTTGTGAGAGGCGTTGCCGTTAAAAAGGGTTCAAACAAAAGAGGAACGGATAACTATGTTTCAAACGGCTCGGTTATCCATGTTTATCCCAACACGCTAATGCTTTTGATCGACGGCGGAAAGATCGTCGATTACAGCGCACAGGAGGGATATTACGAGGTGAACAATTCATCTGCTCCCTCTCTTTTCAACGGTGAGCTGTCCGAATCTGTCAGGGAAACATGGAAAAGATTTCAGTCCGGCGGCGTTCCCACGCAAAAACAGTGCGTTTATTACATAAACACTGCCGAGATAAAGGGAATAAAATTCGGCACACGCAATCCCGTAAATTATTTCGATAACTTCTACAATGCAGAGCTTTTTCTCCGCGCCCACGGCTCTTATTCCATCAAGATAACCGATCCTATCAAGTTTTTTACCGAGTTTGCCCCAAAGGGCACGGGCAGGATCGAAATAAAGGATATTTCCGAACAGCTTTTTAACGAGTTTATGGACGCCTTGCAGTCGGCTGTAAATCAGATGTCCGTTGACGGAGTAAGGATCTCCGCAATCACATCAAAATCAAGAGAGCTTTCAAAATATATGGCGGACGTTCTCGATGAGGAATGGAACGGTCTGAGAGGTATTGAGATATGCTCTGTGGGCATTGCAAGCATCTCCTATGACGATGAGTCAAAGGAGCTTATCAATATGAGAAATAAGGGCGCAATGATGAGCGACCCCTCTGTAAGAGAGGGCTTTGTGCAGTCCTCCGTTGCGCAGGGACTTCAGGCGGCAGGCTCTAATAAGGGCGGCGCAGGAAACGCCTTTATGGCAATGGGTATGGGCATGAACGGCGCAGGCGATTTTATGAGTGCTGCGAGCCGTACTAACTCTGCTCAGATGCAGACGCAGGCGCAGCAGGCACCTCATCAGTCCGCAAACGGCTGGAAATGCTCCTGCGGAAAAGTGAATACGGGCAACTTCTGCTCCGAGTGCGGCAGCAAAAAACCCGATAACACAAGCTGGAAATGCTCCTGCGGTACTGTTAATTCGGGAAAATTCTGCTCAAACTGCGGATCACCCAGACCATCGGGCGAATGGGTCTGCTCCTGCGGCACAGCAAATTCGGGCAGCTTCTGCTCGGACTGCGGCGCAAAAAGACCGTAACGGACGCAGTATAGCAAATTCAGGTATATATTCATGTGTTCAGGGGTGATATTTTGGATAATCAGACGGTAAGCTGCAAGTGTCCCAACTGCGGCGGCGAACTGGTTTTTGATGCAGGCAGACAGGTGTTTGCCTGCGAGTGGTGCGGTTCGGACTTTTCTTCCGATGAAATGAAGGAAATTACTGCGGCATCTCCTGTGGAGATATCTCCTGCGGAAAATGCCGTAAAAGAGGAAAGCGAAAGACAGTTTGCTGACGATACGGACGTTTACATATGCTCAAGCTGCGGCGCAGAGATAATTTGTGACCATAATACCGCAGCAAGCTTTTGCTGCTACTGCCATAATCCCGTTACGCTTTCAGACAGGCTTTATGGGAATTACCGCCCCGAAAAGCTCATTCCCTTTAAGCTTGACAGGGAAAAGGCGCTTGAGCTTTTTAAAAAACACTGCTCAAAAAAATGGTTTCTGCCCTCAGATTTCCTTTCTGATGGTCAGATGGAGAAAATGACGGGTCTGTATGTTCCGTTCTGGCTTGCCGACTGCAATGTTGACGCTGCCGCTGCGGCTGAAGGTAGGATCGTCCGAAGCTATACAAGGGGCAATACCACCTACACCAATACAAAGATATTTAATGTGGAAAGATGCGCAAGAATGCAGTATGACGGTATTCCCGCCGACGGATCAAGCAAAATTGACGACAGCCTTATGGACGCTGTTGAGCCGTTTGACTATTCTGCGCTTATTGATTTTGATATGTCCTATCTTTCGGGTTTTTACTGCGACAAATATGACGTTTCCAAATCGCAGGTAATAGGCAGAATAAAAAACAGAGTGGACGAGGGTGCGGAAAAATTTCTCCGTGACGATATGAAAGGCTACACGACCGTAAGCAGCATGAGAAAAAATATTCGTATTCTCGGCATGGAATGGCATTATATGACCTTGCCTGTGTGGTTTATGAACTACAAGCACGGCGGAAAATTCTACAGCTTCGCCATGAACGGTCAAACGGGAAAGATCGTCGGTTCTCTGCCCGTTTCCGCTGTAAAGCTGTCGCTTTTCGCAGCCGTTGTCGCTGTCTGCTGCTTTATTCTGGGATATATGATCGGAGGAACAATGGGTTGAAAATCTTAAAGCTGTCGGGTGCATTGATATGTATGGCTGCGGTCATATTCTTGTCGCCGTGCGTTTTTGCCGCTCAGGGCGAGGTTTATCTGGATGACCGTGCCGGACTTTACAGTGAGGGAGAGGAAACGTATATCCTTTCATTGATGGAAAATGCGGCGGAGAAGACCGGCTGGAATTACGGCATAGTTACCCTTAACGAGGATATAAACGACAGCGCATCTGCCTGCTCCCGTGCCGAGCGGCTATATGACGAACGTTTTGGTGCGGATTCATCGGGTGTCCTTTATATGTGCGACGTGGGATACCGCTGGTTTGTTATTGCGGGAGACGCCGGGAATTATATTTCAGGCTCAAGATATGACAGAATGGAGAAAAAAATCAAGGAGCTTTACTTCGATTACAAGGATATCGAATGCGCCGAGGCTTTTATAAATACAACATCCGAATGCTTTGACAAGGGTGTTGTAGGTTTTGAGCCGGACAGTGCGGGAATTGCGTGGGGAATAGGTCTGGCGGTTTTTGCCGCTGCCGCTGTCGTTATCGGTGTCAATGTAAGGTATAAAAAATATCCGAAGGCAAAGGTAAATAACTATCTTGACCCGAAACACACAAATATGTACAGGAGAAATGACATCTTTGTAAGAGAATATACCACTAAGCATACGCATTCGTCCTCATCGGGGGGCGGAGGCGGCGGAGGTCATCACGGCGGAGGCGGCTTCGGCGGTCACAGATAATAATGCAGAAAGGTTTTGAAAAATGGAATACAGATCCGAAAGCGGGGATTTTGATTTTTCGCAGGCGGTCATAAAATGCGCTGCTGTGACAGAGCGCTGCATGACATGGGAAATATGCGGCGCTGCTGCCGAAAATGCTTCGATACATAAAAAATGCACTATTCCTCACCTTTTAATCAGTTTTTCCGATTTCTCCTTTGAAAAAATAATTTGTGCCGGCAGACGGTTCCTTAAAGACGGCAAGGTATACGGTACCGGAGCGCATACCCTTTACCGCAGTGAAATTCCGGATTTTGAAAAAAGCCTGTGCAGTTTTGAGGGTATTCTTTTTTCTCTCGAAAAAAAAGGAGATGTTATTACGGCAGAGCTTTGTATTGAAAACGGTAGCTGCGCCATTTATACGGTTCTTATAAGAGGCGGTTTTTCGGCACGGTGGGAAGCCTTCGGAGAGCCTGCGGCAAATAAAAAAAGATCCCTTGCGCAGTGGGCGCAGGAGCTTACCGCTCTTGTTCCTGCGGCGGCTTTTGCCATTGGTCACAAGGATACTCCGGGTCTTGCAAAGCTGCTGTGCGCAGCCGCAGTTGGGTATGCATTGTCGCCTATTGATCTCATTCCCGATTTTATTCCTGTTATCGGTCATCTGGACGATCTGATAATCGTTCCCGTACTTATATGCATGGGGTTAAGGCTTATTCCTCCACATGTAATGGAGGAATGCAGGGAAAAAGCAAGATATATGCAGAACTTTGAGAAACATAAAAAATGGTATTATGGTATCCCTGTGATAATTATATGGCTCATAATTATAGGACTGATCGCCGGAGCTGTTATTTTCTGACCGCTGCGTGACTGACGTGACTGAAATGATTTTTGATGTGTAAATTTTTGGACAGATAATATGGTATAATCGGAATATGAAAGAGGATAAAGCTCTTGCGACGGTAACAAAATCGTAATGAAACGCATGATGATTTGTGGTACAATTATTTTACCTAAGAGCCTGTTCAGCATCTTTCAGCGCACGTCTTTTCGGCAAATTTTGTCGCTGACTGCGTTAAAAATCCTTGCAATACAACAAGTATTACTGCGGATTTTTGCCTTGTCAGCTACAAAATTATGCTCGAAAATCCACACACTTCAAGATACTGAACAGACTCTAAGGAAGCACCGCACAAAGAGCATTTTAACAGGAGGATTTTACAATGGCTGAAAAGAAAAAGGAAACCAAGCAGGTCCCCGTAAGGCTTGCTACTGCCGAAGAAAAGAAAAGGGCGCTGGATGCCGCCATTGCCCATATAGAGAAAGCTTACGGAAAAGGTGCGGTAATGAAGCTGGGTTCTGCTCCCGATTATAATGTGGAAGTTATTTCCACAGGCTCCATGACCCTTGATATGGCTCTGGGTATAGGAGGCGTTCCGAGAGGACGTATCGTTGAGATATACGGTCCGGAAAGTTCCGGCAAAACCACCGTTGCGCTGCATATTGCCGCTCAGGCGCAAAAGGCGGGCGGAGAGGTAGCCTTTATCGACGTGGAACACGCTCTCGATCCCGTTTATGCCAAATCGCTGGGTGTTGATATAGATAATCTTCTTGTATCGCAGCCCGACAGCGGTGAACAGGCTCTTGAGATCGCAGAGGCGCTTGTGCGTTCGGGCGCTATTGACTGTATCGTTCTGGACTCGGTTGCCGCTATGGTCACAAAAGCAGAAATAGAGGGCGATATGGGAGATACTCATGTTGGTTTGCTTGCAAGGCTTATGTCCCAGGCAATGAGAAAGCTTACAGCCGTTATTTCAAAATCAAACTGCGTTGCTATCTTTATAAATCAGATTCGTGAGAAAATAGGAAATCCCTATGGCAATCCCGAAACAACTCCCGGCGGACGTGCGCTTAAATTTTACAGTTCTGTCCGTATCGAGGTAAGGAGGGGCGAATCTATCAAAAACGGTGCGGAGGCTATTGGCGCAAAAACAAAATGCAAGGTTGTAAAAAATAAGGTCGCTCCTCCATTTAAGGAGTGCGAATTTGACCTTATGTTCGGAACGGGCATAGACCGTGTGGGCGAAGTCTGCGATCTTGCGACGGATCTTAATATTATTAAAAAGAGCGGCGCTTGGTTTTCTTATAACGACCAGAAAATCGGTCAGGGCAGGGAAAACGCAAAGGAATATCTGCGCTCCAATCCTGAGATAATGAAAGAGGTAGAGGAGAAAATCAAGGAAAACAAGGACAAGATAGTTCTTGTTTCCAAAAAAAGCAAAAAAGCAGCCGCTAAGGACGCCGCTGCTCGTCCCGCTCAGGACAGCACCGAAGAGTTTGCTCCCGAAGAAAGTCAGGAAGAAGCAGCTTCCGCTGTGGATATTGATATTGACGCCAATGACGATTACGAGGAGTTTACTCCCGTTGATACAGAATAATGGTTATAAAGGATATTTCGCCCTTTAAGGGAAATACGGTATGCATTGAGCTGAGCGGCGGCGGACTTGCGCAGGACATGAAAATTTATCTGCACAGGGATATTGCCGCAGAAGTAAGCCGCGGCATGGAAATAACCGTAGAACAGGCTGACAGGCTTATCCGCCGCAACGAAGTGAGGAGAGCAAGGGAGCGAGCGCTTTATCTTCTGGAAAGCAGGGAACATTCCTACAGTGAGCTTTTTGATAAGCTTGAAAAAAATTATCCGGAGGATATCTGCTTCGAGGTCTGCAATAAGCTTTCAGAGCTTGGACTTATTGATGACAGGCGTTATGCGGTTAAGCTTTGCAGACAGCTTTTCGAGGTGAAAAAGCTGGGTGAATACAGGGTCAGACAGGAAATGCGCATGAAAGGGATACCGCGGGAGATCATCGAGGAAACGATTGAAGAATTTTCCGAGGAGGACGATTCCTTTGCAAGGCTTGAAGAGCTTGTGGAAAAGAAATACGAGAGATATCTGGTTGACCGCAAGGGCGTAAACAGGGTCAAAGGAGCACTTGCAAGGAAGGGCTATTCCTACGGCGAGATAAAAGAGGTTTTGGATCTGTACGACCTCGATTTTGAGGAGTGACGGTGTGATAGGCGGAACAGACAAGCGGAAATTATTTGCGGCAGCGGCAATGTGCGTGCTTATTGCCGCTGTTTCGGTCACGACCGGACTTTTGCTCGAAAAGAGACAGCAATATGCTCCTGAGGTGGAAATAATCAAAGCAGAGCCGGTAACGTCGGCAGTTGCAGCTTCTGAAACTATAGCTGATGTATCGGAAACAGCCTTGAAGAATATATCATCGGAAGGCAGCGCTTCGGTAAGCGAAAAAGTGAGCAGACTTGTTAATATCAACACAGCGTCGGCAGCCGAGCTTGAGGAACTGAAGGGAATCGGCGAAAAGACGGCTGCGGCTATAATCGAATACCGTCAGGCAGCTCCTTTTGAAAAAATTGAAGACATAAAAAATGTGAAAGGTATCGGAGAAAAAAAGTTTGAGGATATCAAGGATATGATATGTGTTTAAAATGCATATAATTTTGTGGTTTGGACACAATAATATTGTTAAATTCGCTGAAAAGGAAAAATCCTCTTGACAAAAGGGAAAAAAGAGGATATAATAAATAAGCTGTCTGAAAC